>CAKTZA010000084.1 GCA_934635045.1 uncultured Kiritimatiellota bacterium
ACACGGCGGGGGCCCGGAATTTTACCCCCCCCCCCCCCCCCCCCAGGCAGGTTAGGCTGATCGGGACTCTCTGCCTGTGCGCGGCGGCCGTGTGGTCGCCTGCGGCACGGGCGGCAGATGCGCCGCGCGCGTTTCCCCCGGCGGACGGCTTTGCCCTTGGCGTCAACTACTGGGCCAGTCATGCGGGGATGCACATGTGGCGCGACTGGAATGCCGCGCAGGTCGAGCGCGACCTTGACCGCCTCGCGGCGCAGGGGCTGTCGGTCTTGCGCGTCTTTCCGCTTTGGCCCGACTTCCAGCCGCTGACGGCGGCTTACCGCGCGCGCGGCGTGTTCCGCTGCTGGACGCAGAACGACGGCCCGCTGAAGAACGACGCGGCCGTGGACGACGAGATGGTGGATCGCTTCCGCTTCCTCTGCCGCGCGGCGGAGCAACGGGGGCTGGGGCTTGTCGTGGGCCTTGTCACGGGCTGGATGAGCGGGCGCATGTTCGCGCCGCCCGCGCTGGAGACGAAGAACGCGCTGACGGACGCCGAGTCGATCCAGTGGCAGACGCGGTACGTGCGCTACCTGGTGGAGGCCCTGAAGGACGAGCGGGCCATCGTCGCCTGGGATCTCGGCAACGAGTGCAACGCGATGGGGACGGCGACGCGCGCGGAGTTCCGGAACTGGATGCACGCCATCTCGTCCGCGATTCGTCTCGCCGATCCGTCGCGCGCCGTCGTGAGCGGCATGCACAGCGTTTCGTCCAAGGCCGACAGCATGACGAACGTGCGCGACCAGGGCGAGCTGATGGACATCCTCACGACGCACCCCTATCCGCTCTGGACGCCGGGATGCAACACGGAGCCGTTCGACACCCTGCGCAACGGCTGCCACGCGGCGTGCGAGACGACCTACTACGCGGATCTTGCAGGGCGGCCCGCCTTCGTCGAGGAAGCGGGCTCGATGGGCCCCGGCGTTGTCTCGGAAGCCCGTGCCGCCGCGTCCATGCGCGTCGCGCTCTTCAGTTGCTGGGCCGCCGGAATCAAGTCGTATGTCTGGTGGTGCGCGTTTGACCAGAACAGGCTGACGTTCGCGCCGTATGACTGGGCGGCGATCGAGCGCGAACTTGGAATCTTCACGGCGGACGGGACGCCCAAGCCGCAGGCGCTTGAGATGAAGCGGTTTCGCGCGTTTCTCGATGCGCTGCCGTTCACGTCGCTGCCGCCGCGTCAGGTCGATGCCACGGTCATCGTCTCGGAGCAGGAGGACGCCTGGACGACTTCGCTTGGGGCGTGGCTGCTGTCCCGGCAGGCCGGGTTCGACATCCGCTACGCGCTCGCCGAGAACCCGCTGCCGGACGCCGCGTTCTACATCCTGCCTTCGGGCAAGACGTACGATGCGTATCTTGGCCGCACGTGGAACGACTTGCGCGCGAAGGTGAAGGCGGGCGCGACGGCGCTCCTGACGCTAGGCGACGGCACGGTCCTGTCCGATCTCGTCGACGTCGCGGGCGTTGAGGTCGAGAACCACTGGCGGACGCGCGAAACGCTTGAAGTCGACTGCGGAGCGGAGTCGTTCGCCTTCGCCGAGCCCTTTGCGCGTCGACTGACGCCACAGGGGGCGACCGTTCTCCTGCGCACGCGGGAGGGCCGCCCGTTCATGACGGAACACGCCTACGGGAAGGGGCGTATGCTGTTCGTGAACGGTGCGATTGAGCGCAACGCACCGTTGGCGGCGTGGCCCGTCTACCGGCTCGCGGCGGAACGCGCGGGCGTGCGGCGTCGCGTCACGCGCACCGATCCGCGCCTTGGGCTGACGGAGCATCCGACGGCGGACGGGCGGCTCTATGCGGTCGCGGTCAACACGGCGCCGGAGGCCGTCGCCATGCCGCTGAAGGTCGATGGCGAGGTCGTCCGCACATGGAATGGTGCCTATGCGGACGGCGTGCTTTCGCTGGGGCCGAACGAGGGGTGCGTCCTCGAAATCCGAACGCTTTGACCTGAAAAGGCTAAACCCAAAACAGAAAAGGAGATGACATGAAAATGAAAACATTCGTCTGGACGCTTGGCGCGGCGGTGGCCGCACAGGCCCTGTACGCCGCGACCTGCATCACGTCGGGTGACGTGGAGGCGGTCGCGAAGGCCGGCTCGGCGTCCGCGCCGTCCGCCGCCATTACGCTGACGGCGGGGACGCTCGCGGCGGCCTCGTCCGCCACGCCGCTGGACGCGCGCGACCGGACGTCGAACGTGTCGGTTGCGACGGCCTTCGACTTTACGCCGGGTGGCTGCGCCCTGATCATTCGATAAGAGGGCACAATTCACGGAATACGCAAACTTGGAAAGGGCGGGCATGGGGCTCGTCTGACATCAAGCAAACACACAACAAAACCACAGGAGAAAAGCCATGAAGAAACTGATGACGATGCTGGCCGCAAGCGCGGCCGTTTCCGCCGCGACGGCGGATCTGGTGCCCGAGGTCACGGGCGTGACGATGGATCAGAAGCCTCAGAGCCGACGGGTGACGATCGGCTATACCCTCGCGAACGCACCGGCCATTGTGACGCTCGACATCCAGACGAACAAGACGGGTGCGGCGACGGCGGACGAGGCCGACTGGGTCTCGATTGGCGGCGAGAACATCCGCTTTGCGACGGGCGACGTCTGGAAGAAGGTGGAAGCCGGCGACCGCACGATTGTCTGGCGCGCCGACCAGTCGTGGCGCGGACACAAGGTCGATGCCGCGCGCGCCGTCGTGACGGCATGGTCGCTCGACAATCCGCCGGACTACATGGTCGTGAACCTCGCGGATTCGGCGACGGCGAACACCGAGACGTACTACCCGTCCGAAGGGTGCCTGCCGGGCGGTCTGCTGACGAACCCCGACTACCGCACGACAAAGCTCGTCCTGCGCAAGATCCCCGCCAAGGGCGTGACGTGGACGATGGGCAGCGCGGAGAGCGAGCTTGGGCGTGACGGTGGAAGCGAAGCCCCGCATGACGTCACGTTGGACGCGAACTATTACATCGGCGTCTTCCCCGTCACGCAAGCGCAGTATCTGCGATTCCAGACGAAGAAGTTTGACTTCGCGGTCGAGGGGACGATGCGTCCGGCGGGCAATGTCAAGTACTCCGAGATCGACACGGCATTCTTGCCGGCGCTTCGGACGAAGACGGGCCTTTCATTCGCCCTGCCGTCGGAGTCGCAGTGGGAGTTCACCTGCCGTGCGGGCAACGGTTCGGGCTATTGGGGTGACGGATCGCCCATCTTGACGACGAGCGAAGACGCCAACTTGGCCAAGCTGGGGCGCGTCGTTTACAACGGCGGGCAGGTAAAGGGCGACGATGGCAACTACACCTACCCAAGCAGCACGGTTGGCCCGGAGAATGGCCCGGCCATCGTGGGTTCGTACGCGCCGAACGCCTGGGGCCTTTACGACATGCACGGCAACGTGTGGGAATGGTGCCGCGACCTGTACAAGGCCGACATCTCGTCGCTCAACGGCGCCGTGAACGAAGACGAGGGAACGTTGCGCGTTCGCCGTGGCGGCAGCTTCAACTCCGCAGCTTCGCCTTGTCGCGCGGCTTATCGCGGCTCGCGCGCCCCGGAAAATGACAGCGCGGACACTGGCTTCCGTCTGGCGTTGCCGATTGCGGCGGAATAAGCTATAATGAACGCAGCAACAGAAAGGAACATCTAACGTGATGCGATTTGCGACCTCGGTCTTCGCCCTCGCGCTCGCGGCTTCGGCCGCGGGCGCGGCGGTGCCGGCAACCAGCCCCTACGGCGCGTGCGCGCACCTGACGCGGGACGAGCCGACGGCCCCCACGTGCGACCTGATTCGCCGAATGGGCGCGGGCTGGGTGCGCTGCGACTTTGACGGACGCGCGGTCGAGCGGCAGCCGGGCGTCTGGGACTTCGCCCGCTACGACGCGGTTGTGGACGCCTGCGAGACGGCGGGCCTGCAGCTGCTGCCGATCCTCTACGAGCCGCCGAAATGGGCGTATCCCGCGCACGAGCACCTGGAGGCGTGGGGCGACTACGTGCAGCGCGTGGTGTCTCATTACGGCAAGCGTCTGCCTGTTCTTGAAATCTGGAACGAGCCGAACATCAATCCGTTCTGGAAGAATCCGAATCCGACGAACTACCTCGCCGTCCTGCGCCGCGCCTACGAGGTCGTCAAGGCGCACGACCCGTCGTTGCAGGTCGCGCTCGCGGGCATGGCGGGCGTGCCGCTTGACTTCCTCGAGGAGATTTACCGTCTGGGCGGCGCACAGTACTTTGACGTCATGAACGTGCATCCCTACACGAACCTGCGCGAACCCGAAGGGCGCGCGGACGCGTGGCTGGAAGGTCTGCACGCGCTGATGGCGAAATACAATGACGCCGCCAAGCCCCTCTGGATTACGGAGATGGGGTGGCCGACGCACCGCATGCGCATCAACGACGCGGAAGTCCTCAAGGCGGGGCTGCGCGCGGCCGACCCGTCCAAGACGGCGTGGCGAGCCGTTTACGTGCCGGCGGAGCCGGACGGACTGGAGACGGCCGTCGCGGCGGTGCGCGAGGCGCTTCCGGCGGGTTCGACGGTGGAAGCGTGCCGCGCGCCGCAGCTGGCCGAACGGCTCGCGCGCGGCGACGTGGACGCGGTGATCCATCCGTTCACCGAGGACTATCCGGCGGACAGCGTGGACGCGATTGTGGCGTTCGTCAAGGCGGGCGGCGTCTTTGTGGATTTCGGCGGCATGCCGCTGTTCAACGCCTATCGGACGGACGCGAACGGCCGGGGCTGCCCCGACCCGAAAGCCGACAGCGCGCGCGACCGGGCGCGTCTGCGCATTCAGGAGATGGCGTGGTGGCTTGACGCGCGGTATCCGGCGGGCGCGACGGTTCGGCCGACGGCGGCGATGGACGGGCTTTGCCCCGCCGACAGGACTTACGCGGCGTCGCGCTTCCTGACGCCGGCACGGCTGCAGCCGGGAGACACGTTCATACCGCTTCTTTCCGCGCAGACGAATGGCGTCGACCTCGTGGCGGCCGCCGTCTGCAAGTTCAACAGCGACTACAAGGGCGCGGTTGTCGTCGATGCGCGCGTGGAATGGGCGTCTGGCGCGTCGGACGAGGCGCGGCAGGCGCGCATGCTGGCGCGCTCGCTGGGCCTCTTCTTCGCGGAGCGCGTCGAGAAGGTCTTCTGGTACGAGTTCACGTCCAAGGAGGCGGATGCGCACGGCGTGCATTCCCATTACGGCATCGTCCACGCCAACTTCGCGCCCAAACCGGCCTGGGGGGCGTACAAGACCTTCATCGACCGCCGTCCCGAGGGGTCGGCTCAGAAGCCGGTCCGCTGGAAGAGCGCGGGCGGACGCGCCTACTTTCCGCAGTGGACGCGTCCCGACGGGCAGGACGCGGGGATGATCTGGACGGTCGGCCCGACGGGCGAGAAGGGACTCGCGTTCACGACAGACCGCGTGGCGTTCCATGACGTGACGGGCCTGCGGCTTTTCCCGAAGCGCGACGGGACGCGCTACCTCGTGCCGGTGACCGATTCGCCGGTCTACTTCACGGGCGGCGCGTTGCTGGACAAATGAACACTTTCTGAAGGGCGAAACTAATGAAAGCAGTGATCTCGATTCTGGCGGGCGCGCTCGCGGCGGCGTCCGCGTGCGCGGAGGCGACGGTGCGCACGGTGTCGTCGGCGGACGGGAAGGAGCCGGCGGAGTATGTGCCGGCGATGCTCTCGAACGGACGGCTCAATGTGTTTGTGGACTATGGCCTGTCCGTCGCGCCGACGACGGAGGCGACGCGGCGGAAGCATTTCCAGCCCGGCATCTGGTGGGAAGGCCGGCGCTTGGGGGACAACCCCGGCCGCGCGACGCGTTTTGGCTGGGAACTCCTGCCGCAGGGCGCGTTCCGCACCGTGCTGTCCGTGGACGGCGCGGAACGGACGGCGCCCGCGCGCTGGACGCAGACGCTCGATCTGCGCCGCGCCGTGACGGCCACTGAAAGCGCGTATGCGGACGGCGTGACGCTTTCCGGCGAGGCGTTCGTGGCGAAGACGCGCAACGTCATCGCCGTGCGGCAGACCGTGACGAACGGGTCGGACGCCGTGCGCACGGTCGCGCTCGGACTCGTCTACACGACGCCCGACCATCCGCGCATCTGCGGAAACTGGCGCGCTGACGCGGACGGCGCGACGTGGGCTGCGACGTGCTACGGGCGTTTCGTCACGCGCGAGACGATTGCGTTGCGCGCGGCGGATGCGGGCGGCACGCCAGAGATTGGAGCGGACGGGTTCGACGGTTCGGTGCGCCGCACGTTCGCGCTACGCCCCGGCGAACGGCGCACGGTCGCGTGGTTCGTGGCATACGACGACGACCTCGAAGACCACCTGCCCGCCATCACGTCCGCGCCGAAGCCGGTCGCGCCGCTGACGACCTATGCCGCGCTGCGCGACGAGCACGTGGCGGACTGGGCGGCGTTTGCGGCGGAGAGCGAGGTTCGCGTGCCGGACGCGCGCATCCAGTCCCTCTTCGCGATGGCGCGCTATCACCTGCGTTGCGTGGCGACCGAATGGTCGATTCCCGTCGGCGTCATCCAGAGCCATTGGGCGGGACGCATTTTCGCGTTCGACGAGATGTATGCCGCGCAGGGACTGGCGGCCGCCGGGCACCTCTCGACGGCACGCGTCGCGGCCGACTTCCGGGCGGCGACGCTGACGAACGCGGCGATTCGCTGCAATCTGGATCAGGGCCGGCCGTTCGGCAAGAGCGGCGCGCGCTGGGTGTGGGAGGCGGCGGAAGGCAACGACATCGAATGCTCGCCGCTGGGGTTCTGGATGGATCACGTCTTTCAGCAGGCGGCCGTGGCGCAGACGATGTGGACATACTTCCGCTACACGGGTGACCGTGACTACCTCGCGCAGAAGGGATATGACGTCATCCGCGAATGTGCGCTCTTCTTCCGGCGGCTGCAAGTCATCGACCTGCCGGACGGAACGTCTTTCGTGACGAAGTGCACGGATCTCGAACGGATGGGGCCGGGGCACGAGCGTGCGTTCATGACGACCTGCGGTGCGATCACGACCTTGCGCGCGGCGGCGGACGCGGCGGATATCCTGGGGCGCGACGCCGATCTCGCGGCGGATTTCCGCGCCTGTGCGGATCGGCTGGTTCCCAGCCTGCCCGAACGCGACGGACGCTACATCGCCTATCCGGGCTGCACGGAGGAGTCGATGGGGACGCTGGCGGGGTTCTATCCCTTCCACACGTTCGACCGCGCGAACGCGAAGCAGGTCGCGGCGGTGGCGCACTTCCTTGCGAACGGGCAGACTTTCGGCAACATGTACGAGACGGGCAAGCGCATCTGCCCGTGGTACGCGGCGACGATGGCGATGGCGTCTCTCCGCGCGGGCAACGCCGACTTCCCGCCTGTCCGCTGGCTGCAGGAGGCGGCGCGCAGCGGCGGCGTCTGGGGCGAGTACTGGGAAATCAACGAGCCGGGCGCGGTGCAGTACCGTCCGTGGTTCATGACGGCGGCCGGCAACGTGCTCTATGCGATCTGCCAGCTGCTCGTGGCGGACATGGAAGGCGGCGTCCATCTCGCGGCGGGCGTGCCAGACGACTGGCGCGACTATTCCTTCCGCTTGCCGGCACCCAGCGGCTGGACGGTCGAGATGCAGGTCAAGGACGGAAAGGTGGCGCGCTTCGACGCGCACCCGCGCCGGGAGGGTCTGCCGCGTCCAAAGTTCTTCTTTCGGGGGAACGCGCTGTGACGCGGCTTCTGCTGGCAGGGTCTGTGGCGGCAATTGGGTTCGTTTCGGTTTCGGCGGTCGAGCCGCCGCGCGACTGTCGCCCGGAGACGTGGTTTCACCTGATTGGCGGAAACGTCTCAATGGAGGGGCTGACAGCCGACCTGGAGGCGATCAAGTCGGCCGGAATCGGCGGCGTTCACCTGTTCCACGGGCAGATGGGCGAGAGCCGGACGTGGCCGGGGGTGACGAACCCGATTCCCTGCCTGAGCGTGGACTGGGACGCGATGGTCGCCCACGCGGCGGCGGAATGCCGTCGGCTGAGCCTTTCGTTCAAGATGCAGAACTGCCCCGGCTGGTCGATGAGCGGCGGGCCGTGGATTCGTCCTGAGAACGCCATGCGGAACTTGTGCCTCTCACGGACGGACATGCGGCGCGGCTCGCCCGTGCGACTGCCGCCGCCGGCGGAGGCGTCGGATCATCCGGCGCGCGACTACCGCGACCTCTTCGTGCTGGCGTTCCCGACGCCGAAGGGCGACGCGGCCGGCTGGCTGACGCCGGCTGACGTCTTCGCGCCGTCTCAGCAGGTGCGCCTCTTCGCCTTTGACGAACCCGTGACAGTGCGGACGCTGGAGATCCCCTCGACGTCCGAGCTGAACCACGACCGCACCTACGACCCCGAGACGACGGTTGTCTTCGAGGCCGAGACGGCGCCGGGCGTCTGGCGGACAGTCGCGTGCGAAGCCCTGCCGCCCGGAAACTGGCAGGACAACCGAACGGGCGGCATGCGCCAGACGCTCGCGTGCGACGAGGCGACGGCACGCCGCTGGCGGCTGACGCTCCGGTCGAAAGATCCCGTCCGCCTCGGCGACGTGCGCCTTTCCTCTGCCGCGCGGATGGAACACTGGGAGGGGCTTGCGGGCTGGACGGTTCGCGGACTCGTTGACCGCGCCGCGCCGAAGCAGGATCCGAAATGCTGGATAGCCCCGGAGGCGATCGTCGACTTGACCGGGCGGATGCGTCCGGACGGTTCGCTGGACTGGATGCCGCCCGACGAGGAGACGTGGACCGTCCTGCGTCTCGGACACGTCAATGGGCTTTACAGAAACGGCCCCGCGCCCGAAGAGGCGACGGGCTGGGAATGCGCGAAGCTTTCGCCGCGCGGAATCGAGGCGAACTACGCCGCGTATGTCGGACGGCTCGCGAAAGGGCCGCTGAAGGGGTTGCTCGACGGCGTGGTCGTGGACAGCTGGGAATGCTACCGCGACAATTGGGCGGACGGGCTGGACGCGGCCTTTGCTGCACGGCGCGGCTATTCCCCCGTGCGCCATCTGCCGTCCGTCTTCGGCTGGGTTATCGGTTCGCCATCCGAAACGGAACGCTTTCTGCGCGACTGGTGCGGTCTGCTCGGCGAGCTGGTCGAGGAAAACTACTACGGCCGCCTCGCGGAATTGGCGCACGCGGACGGCCTTTCGGTGCAATACGAGACGGCGTTCGGCGACGCGCTTGCGGGAGACCTGCTCGCCTACTGGAAGCACTCGGACGTCCCGATGTGCGAGTTTTGGCGTCCGACCACGCCGACGGGCGTCGGCAGCGCCGACTTCAAGCCCGTTCTGCCATGCGTCTCCGCTGCGCACATCTACGGCAAGCGTCGCGTCGCAGCCGAGGCCCTCACGAATTGCGCACTTGACTGGAACGAGGCCCTGCGCGACTTCAAGCCCGTGCTCGACCGCCATTTCGCGAAGGGCGTGACGTTCCCCGTCTTCCACACCTACACGCACAATCCGCAAGTCGGTTTCAGGAAGCCCGGCACGAGCTTCGGCTACTTCATCGGCACGCCATTCCTGCGCGGGCAGACATGGTGGGACTTCATGCCGCTCTTCACTGACTACTGTGCGCGCTGCACGAAGTTCCTCGAGTCTGGGAAGCCGGTTGTGGACGTCCTGCGCGTCCTCGGCGACGGCCTTGGTCACAAGCCAAGCGAGAAGGCACCGCATTTCGGCAACCGCTTCAAGGAAGACTACGTCAACCGCGACGCCCTCCTGAACCGTCTCTCTGCGAAGGGCGGTCGCCTCGTCCTGCCGGACGGAATGTTCTATTCGGTGCTGTGGATTCCCGAAGGGACGTATCTGGACGCGACGAGCCGGGCGAAGGTCGCCGAGTTGGCGCGGGCGGGTGTGCGCGTCGTCGAGGGCGGCGATCCGACGGCGGGGCTTATCCCCGACGTCGAGTCCCCTGGCGACGCGCTCGCGTGGTATCATCGCCGGACGGATGCGGAAGACCTGTACTTCGTCGCGGCGCCGGACGCGCCGGTTGTCGGGACGGTTCGCTTTCGCGGGCGTCCCGTCACGCTGGCGCTGCAGGTCGGGGAGTCGCGGTTCGTCCGCTTCGCGGCGGCGGGCGCCGTGTCCGTGATCGACCCGGTGACGGGGCGCCCGCCCGTGGAGGGCCCCGTCGGTGGAACGGTCGAGCTGGGCGGATTTGCGCCTGGCGCGATGTGCGCAGCGTTCGCCTTCGCGGCCCGGCGCGGTGCGCGAACGGTCATCGACTTGGGCAAGGTCGAGCAGTGCGCCGAGGTCTTCCTCAACGGCGCGTCGGTCGGTCGGCTTTGGTGTGCGCCATACCGCCTTGATCTGACGGATCGCGTCGCGGACGGCACGAACCGGCTGGAGGTCGTCGTCACGGCGACATGGCACAACCGCCTTGTGCAGGAAGCGTCGCTGCCGGAGGCGGCGCGGACGACGTGGACGCTCTACGGTCCGAAAGCGGACGCCCCGCTGAAGCCCGCCGGGCTTTACGGCCCCGTGCGTCTGGCGGCGGACATGGAAAAGGAATGACAATGGGTTCAGTTAAAGAAGGGAAAGAGATGGACATGTTGACAAGACGGAACTTTGTGGTCGGCGCCGCGTGCGCGGCCGGGGCGGCGCACCTGCCCGCATTCGCCGCCGCGCGGCCCAACCTGCGCGTCGGGGTCCTCTCGGACATCCACGTCAAGCGCGACCACTCCGCCGAGATCTGGCGCCGCGCGCTGGAGTTCTACCGCGACCGCAAGGTCGACGCGGTGCTCGTCACGGGCGACCTCGCGACCTACGGCCACTACAACGAGTTCGCCGACGTCGCGCGGATCTGGTTCGAGGTCTTCCCGGACGACCGCCGCCCCGACGGCGCGCACGTCGAGCGGCTGTTCCTCACGGGCAACCACGACGTGGACGGCTTCTGCTACGGCGGCGGACAGTGGCCCATCAAGACGACCGAGGAGGCTCGGCAGTTCGGCTTCTATTTCAACCGCGAGAGGTTCTGGCGCGAGCTTTTCCACGAGGACTACGCGCCGGTCATGGTCAAGACGGTCAAGGGCTACACCTTCGTCCTGCGGAACTGGGTGTCGATTGTCGGGGACGAGGGGCGGACGCTGCCCTTGGCGCGCGGCCTCGCCAACGACCCGAACCCGCTGCCGGCGTGGTTCGCCGCGCACGGCGCCGAACTCGACCCGTCGCGCCCGTTCTTCTACTGCCAGCACGAGCATCCGCGCGGCACCTGCTCCGCGCCGTATGCGGACGACTCGTGCGACGACGGGACGTCAACGCGCATCCTGTCGGACTACCCCAACTGCATCGCCTTTTCGGGACATTCCCACATCTCGCTCCTGGAGGAGCGGACGATCTGGCAGGGGGCGTTCACGTCCGTCGGGTGCAGTTCGACGAGCGGCTGGGAGTTCACCTTCGCAGGACGCGAGAATGGGCACGCATGGGACGACCGGATGAACCCGTCCAAGGAGATGCCGTGGCTGGACTTCGGGAAGTGCCGGCAGGGCATGGTGATGGAGGTCTTCGACGACCGGATTACGCTGGAGCGGCGCGACTTCGAGTACGGGCTGCAGCTGGGGCCGGACTGGGTGATCCCGCTCGGCAACCCGTCGAACCGGCCCTACCGTCTGGAGCCCCGTGCCGCCGCGTCGCGTCCGCCGCAGTTCGCGCCGGGTGCTGCGGTGTCGGTGCGGCGGATCGCCGCCGGGAAGGATCGCGCGGGCCGCGCGCATCCGCAGGTCGAGGTCGCGTTCCCGCCGGTGAACGGACGGGACGGCGGCGTGCGGGCGTTCGACTTCCAGATGGACTGCGAGTCGCGCATCTCCGGCGTCGTCCGCACCGTCGCGTCGAGCCGCGTGTATTCGCCGAACGCGCTGCTGCCGGAGGAAAAGGACGTCGCGCCCGTGACCTGCCGCTTCGCGGCGGAGGCGATTCCCGACTGCGGCGAGGTGCGCTTCACCGTGCGTCCCGTCAACGAGTGGGGCAAGTTCGGCGCGGCCATTGCCACGGACTGGACACCCGCTACTGAACTGAGTGTCTGACCCCAGTGGTAGTTTCCTCCGTGCCTCCGTATCTCCGTGTGAGAACAATTCCGTTTCGTCGTGTGAGACGTTGCTTCACGCAGAGACGCAGCGGCCGCAGAGACGTTTGGCGAATCTCTGCGTTCTCGGCGGCTCTGCGTGAGAACACGAAACAATGAGGTCGCGACGTTTTCTAACGCCAAGAACGCAGAGGGTAACGCAAAGTCTTTGCGGACTTTGCGTCGAGAGTCTTTGCGATCTTTGCGTTGAAATTCTTGATTCTGCTCAAGCGTGTCTGACCCCAGTGGTACGAGAACCTCAACAGGAACCCGTCGGACGACGATGCGAAGCGCATGAACAACCTCTACCGCGTGCGCATCACCGTCACGTGGGGGCAGCGCGGCCAGGGGCGCGGCAAGAAGGAACAGGAGAGCTCGTCGCTTCCAGAACTAAACTGGAATTCTGAAAGTAAACCGTCTGAATTTCGCTAAAGTCCGCCCGGTGTGATTCGT
>CAKTZA010000085.1 GCA_934635045.1 uncultured Kiritimatiellota bacterium
ACACAAAAACACGACCGCACCCCTGATTCTATTGGGTGCGGTCGATTTTAGGGGTCAAAAACCGGGGATAATCCAGCGTGCGGAAGGCCGGGTGGGTGCGGGCGTTTGACAGGAACGAACGTTTTTTGATATCATACGCGCCTGTTGCAGGAGAGATGGCAGAGCCTGGTTGAATGCACATGACTCGAAATCATGCATACCCGCAAGGGTATCGGGGGTTCGAATCCCTCTCTCTCCGCCACAAGCCTTTATCCCTGCGGGCGTAATTCAATGGCAGAATAGGAGCTTCCCAAGCTTCTTACGTGGGTTCGATTCCCATCGCCCGCTCCACCCGTTTCGGCTATGCCGTTCGCGTGGGGAAACGATCTGAAAACGCAAAACGTGTGCGGCGGCCATGCTTAACCGTCTCAGTGTCAGGAATCTCGCAGTCGTCGAGAAGGTTGAGGTCGAGTTCGATCCCGCCCTGAACGTCATTACGGGCGAAACGGGCGCCGGCAAGTCCGTGCTGATGGGCGCGCTGGAGCTCGTGCTTGGCGGGCGAGCCGAGGCGTCGGTCGTGCGCGACGGCGCGAAAGAGGCCGAGGTCGATGCCGACTTCGGTGACACGGTCATCCGGCGCACGGTGACGCGCGAGGGGCGTTCGCGTGCGTGGGTCAACGACGAGAGCGTGTCCGTCGCCGAACTGAAGGAACTGGGCCATGCGCTCGTCGACATCCACGGCCCGACGGCGAACCAGAAGCTGGTCGAGGAGTCGTTTCAGCGCGAGCTGCTGGACGCCGACGGCAAGGCGTCCGCCGTCGGGCGGGCGTATGCGGCGGACTGGGCGCGCTACGCTGCGCTGAAGGGCGAAATCGCCGCGCTGGCGGACGTCGGCGGCGAGGACGAGGCGGACATGCTGCGCTTTCAGGTGAACGAGCTGGAGGGCGCGGAGCTGACGGACGACGACGAGACGCTGTCCGAACGCCATGCGGCGGCCGCGCACGCCGAGGAGATCATCGAGAACGCCAATGCGATGACGGAGGCGCTGGGCGGCGACCGGGGCGTGTCGGAACTGCTGGCCGCGCTTCAGCCGAAGTTCCGGGCGATTGCCCGCCATCTGCCGCAGGCCGAGGCGTGGGCGCGCGAGGCGGACGACATCACGGTGCGCGTCCAGGAGCTGTCGCGGACGATTGCGGATGCCGTGTCCGACCTGGACGGCGGCGAAGAGGACTTGGCGTCGCTTGACGCGCGGCTGACGCTCGTCAACCGCTTGAAGCGGAAGTACCGCGCCGAGGACGTGCCGCGCCTGAGGGCGATTCTGTCCGAGAAGAAGGAACGGCTCGCGGCGATTGAGGGGCGAGACGAACGGCTCCGCGATTTGCAGGTGCAGCTGGACGCGGCGGAGAAGGCCGTGCGCACGACGGGCGCGGCGCTCACGAAAGCGCGCGCGGCGGCGGGCGAGAAGCTGGCGAAGGCGGTCACGAAGGAACTGAAGGATCTCGGCTTCCGTCAGGCGAAGCTCTTCGTCGCGCTGGAGCCCCAGATGCCGGATGCGCACGGATGCGACCGCGTCGTCTACATGTTCGAGCCGAATCCGGGCGAGTCGGCGCGTCCGCTCGCGGCCATCGCGAGCTCGGGCGAGATCGCCCGCGTGATGCTCGCGCTGAAGGTCGTCACCTCAGCTGCCCCGTTCCCCGTTCCCCGTTCCCCGCTCCCCGTTCCCCGTTCCCCCCTCACCCTCGTCTTCGACGAGATCGACGCCAACATCGGCGGCGAGGTCGGTCGGGTCGTCGGAGAGAAGCTGCGGGCGGTCGCGAAGGCCCATCAGGTCATCGCCATCACCCACCTGCCGCAGTCCGCCGTCTACGGCACGCGGCATCTCGTCGTGTCGAAGCGCGTCGCGGACGGGCGGACGCGCACAACCCTTTCACCTGTCGTCGGCGACGCGCGCGTTTCGGAAATCGCGCGGATGCTCGGCGGCGAAAAACTCACCAGCGTTGTCAGAAAGCATGCGGAAGAACTCCTCCACCTATCCCATTGAACTCGTTGCGGACGCCTTCGGGGAATCGTCCGTCCTCGCCGACCTCCTCGCCGGATCGCGGCGGGTTCTCCTGGTCGCGGACATGAACGTCGTCCACCGGACGGCGGGTCTCGGCACGAAGATCGGCCGTTACGTGCAGGCGCACGGCATCACGCTGGCGGGCAGCCCCATCGTCATCGGCGGCGGCGAGAAGATCAAGTCGGACAACCTGCAGAGCGTGTTCACGGTCGTCTCGGCGATTCTCGACGCGAAGCTCGGGCGGGGCGACGTCGTGCTGGCTCTGGGCGGCGGCACGGTTCTGGACGTCGCGGGCTATGCGGCGGCCCAGGTGCGTGGCGGCGTGGGGCTTGTGCGGATGCCGACGACGCCGGCGGCGATGCTGGGCGCGGCGTTCGCGACCTATGCGGCCGTCGACTCGCCTTCGGTCAAGGATGCGCTGCGCGTGCCGTCCATTCCGACGGCGGTCGTGCTGGATCCGGCGTTCGCGACGACCGTGCTGGACGGCGTGTGGCGCAGCGGCATCGGCGAGGCCGTGCGGCTCGCCGTCGCGGCGGACGCGACGCTCCTGAAGAAGCTGGAGAAGACGGGTCCGGAGTACGCGGCGCGCCGTCCGGGGGCGCTGGAGGAACTGATCGAGGCGGTTCGCGCGACGCGGGCAAAGAAGGGCGACGTCGGGCTGGCCCTTTGGGCGGCGCATCGGCTGGAGGCCATGAGCGGCTACAAGCTGCCGCACGGCTATGCCGTGTCGATCGGCGTCTTGCTGGAGGTCGGCGCGGCGGTGGCGCGCGGTGCGCTGTCCGAGGCGGACGGCGCGCGCGTGCCGGCGCTCCTGCGGGCCTGCGGCGCGCTGGACGGGCTCGCCCATTCGCAGCACCTGCTTCAGCAGGCCGACAGCCTGCTCTGCGGACTGGACGCCTGGCTGCTTGCGGCGCCGGAAGGCGTGCCGGCGCTGACGGCGCTCGGCAAGAGCGAGACGTCCGAAACGCCGGATCGCGAAGCCTACCGGGCCGCGATGAAGAGCGTCCTGCGCGCGGCGGCCGAGTCGCGCTGAGGGGACGTCCGCATCTTGGAGGGCTGCGGATGACCGTGCGCAAGGCGTATCTGCTGGCGGGGCCGACGGCGAGCGGCAAGAGCGCGATCGCCGCGACGCTCGCGCGCGAAATGGGCGCGTGGATCCTCTCGGCCGACTCGATGAACGTCTATCGCGGGATGGATGTCGGCACGGCGAAGCCGTCCGCCGAAGAGCGCGCCGAGTTCCACATGGGCGGCGTCGATGTCGTCACGCCGGCGGAGGAATTCTCGGCGGGCGCGTGGCTGCGGGCGGCGGCGGATTGGGTTCGGACAGTGCCGGACGAGACGCCGATCGTCATTGTCGGCGGCACGGGGCTCTACTTCTCGGCGCTCCTGCGCGGACTGGACCGCGCGTGGGAGAAGCCGCCGCCGGAATATCCCGTCATCCGGATCGACCGGGCGGTCGTCCGCGCGCGCATCGCCGCGCGGCTCGACGACATGTTCATGCGCGGACTGGAGGAGGAGCGGCGGCGCCTGCACGCGGCGTATCCCGTCTGGTCGAAGACGGCCGCGCTCGCGATCGGCTACCGCGAAGGGGACGACAAGGAGAAGATCCGGACGCGCACGTGCCAGCTCGCGAAGCGCCAGGACACGTGGTTTCGGCATCAGGCGACGCCGCTCTACGTCGAGCCGACCGTCGAGGCTGTCCGCGCCTGCTGGCAGGCGCACGGCACATGGGATGTCAGTTTTTTGGTATAATGCGCGGAAACATGAAGGTTCTGGGCACAGACATCCCCGACGTGAAGGTCATCGAGCCGGTCATTCACCGTGACGCGCGCGGGTATTTCGCCGAGACGTACAACGCGGCGCGGTACGTCGCGGCGGGCATTGGCGTCACGTTCGTGCAGGACAACGAAAGCCTCTCGTCGCGCGGCGTGCTGCGCGGGCTGCACTGGCAGGCCGGCGAACACGCGCAGGCGAAGCTCGTGCGCGTCATTCGCGGCGCGGTCTGGGACGTCGCCGTCGACATCCGAAAGGGCTCGCCGACGTTCGGCAAGTGCGTCTCCTGCGAGCTGACGGCGGAGAACGGGCGGCAGTTCTTCATCCCGCGCGGGTTCGCGCACGGCTTCGTCGTCCTTGAGGACGACACGCTCTTCAGCTACAAGTGCGACAACTTCTACTGCAAGGAATCCGAGCGCGGGCTTCGCTTCGACGATCCGGCGCTCGGCATCCGCTGGCCCTGGCCGGGCCGGGACTACCTGCTTTCCGAAAAGGACACGAAACATCCACGACTCAACGAAATCGAACCCTGGGAGGTAAAGTAAAATGACGGTTAAAGGCTATGCGAAGTACCTGCTCATCATGGCGGGCCTTGGCGGACTCATCTATGGCATCGACGTGGGCGTCTGCGCGGCGGCGTACCCGTACATCGAGAAGACCTCGACGTTCTCGAAAGGCCAGCTCGGCCTCATCGTCGGCGCGGTCCTCTGGGGGTCGGTCGTCTCGTCGCTCTTCGCCGGCACGCTCTCCGAGTGGTTCGG
This sequence comes from uncultured Kiritimatiellota bacterium, assembly GCA_934635045.1. Classification (GTDB taxonomy): domain Bacteria; phylum Verrucomicrobiota; class Kiritimatiellia; order RFP12; family UBA1067; genus UBA1067. The sequence goes on from CAKTZA010000085.1 coordinate 4,573, forward strand.
GCGCAAGAAGATCATCATCGCGTCGGCGCTCTTCTTCACGCTGTCGATTCCCGTCATCTGCGCGTCCGGCCTCTTCGAGGGCGGCAACTTCATCCTGATGACGATCGGCCGCGGCCTTCAGGGCGCGTCCGCCGGCCTCGTCGGCGTCGTCGTGCCGATGTACCTCGCCGAGTGCCTCGACTCCGACAACCGCGGCAAGGGCACGGGCATGTTCCAGCTGCTGCTGACGATCGGCCTCGTCTTCGCGGCGGTGATCGGCCTTGTCGTGACGACGCTCGTCGGCGCGGCGGACGCGGAGACGGTCTCGGCGGCGTCCAAGACGACGGCGTGGCAGACGATCTTCTGGTGCTCGGCGGTGCCGGGCCTCGTCCTCTTCCTCGGCGCGTTCAAGCTCAAGGAATCGCCGCGCTGGCTCTACAAGCAGGGCCGCAAGGCGGAGGCCCTCGACTCGCTCGCGGCGAACAACGGGCCGGAGAAGGCGAAGGTCATTCTGGACGAGATGATCGCGGCGGACGAGGCGGCCGCTGCCGAGAAGGCGAAGAACGCCGCGTCGACGGACACGCTCTGGCAGAAGAAGTACGTCTACCCGTTCTGCCTTGCGGTCGTCATTCTCGCGTGCAACCAGACGACGGGCATCAACTCCGTCCTCAACTACTCGGTTGACATCTTCCAGAAGACGGGCCTTCAGGGCGCGTTCGCGAACTGGTCCGACCTCGCGATCAAGGTCGTCAACATGGTCATGACGATCATCGCGTGCACGCTCGTCGACAAGAAGGGCCGCAAGTTCCTGCTGAAGATGGGGACGTCGGGCATCATCGTCGGCCTCTGCGGCGTCGGCGCGACCTTCCTCGCGATCTCGCACGGCTGGATCCAGCCCGGCCCCGTGACGGGCGTCATCGCGACGCTGTTCTTCTTCATGTTCATCGCGTTCTACGGCGTCGGCCCGGGCGTCTGCGTGTGGCTGGCGCTTTCCGAGCTCATGCCGACGCGCATCCGCGCAACGGGCATGTCGATCGCGATGATCATCAACCAGGGCGTCTCGGCCCTCATCGCGACGGTGTTCCCGACGTGGGTCGCGGCGACGAGCTTCCAGTCGGTCTTCTTCTGCCTCGCCGGCTTCACGGTCGTCTACTTCATCGCGGCGGCGTTCTTCCTGCCGGAGACGAAGGGGCGGACGCTGGAGGAGATCGAGAAGTACTTCACGACCGGGAAAATGCCGGAGAAGAAGGCGTAAACGTGACCTTCAGGTTTCTCGGAACGGGGACCTCTGTCGGGGTGCCGCAGATCGGCTGCACGTGCAAGGTCTGCACCTCGTCCGATCCGCGCGACCGCCGTCGCCGGTGCGGGGCCTACGTGCGGTCGGGCGACGTCGGCTTTCTCATCGACACGCCGCCGGAAATGCGACTCGCGTGCTGCGAATACGGCATCAGCCGCGTGGACGCCGTCGTGCTGACGCATGCGCACATGGATCACGTCGCGGGGTTTGACGACATCCGCCGCTTCAACACGCTGAACGGCACATGGATTAAGTGCGACCCGACGGCGGACGGCGCGAACGGACGCACCTGCCGCTGTCTCGGCAAGGTTCTGCCCTGCTACGCGATGAAGGAGACGGAGGAGGCGATGCACCGCATCTTCCCGTACATCAGCGCGAAGGGCGGCGAGCATGGCCTGTTCCGTCCGATGGTCGAGTTCCGCAACGACGACACGTTTGCGATCGGCGACGTCACGGTCGAGCGCCTTGCGGTCGAGCATGGCTTCCCCTGCTGCGGCTACCTGTTGGAAGGGAAAAAGGAAGAAGGAAAAGGGAAGAAGGGCGGATTAGCTTATATTTCCGACTGCCATGTCCTGCCGGACGAGACGGTGGCGAAGGTCGCGGGCGTCGACACGCTTGTCCTGAACTGCCTGCGCGTGCGCGAGCATCCGACGCACCTGAAGCTGGCGGACGCGCTCGCCTACATCGAACGCATCGCGCCGCGTCGCGCCTACTTGACGCACCTTTGCCACGACTTCACCTACGCGGAGTGGTTGAAGATGCTGCCGGCAAACATCGTCCCGGCCTACGACGGCCTTGAGCTTTCTGATTTCGCGACCTGAAGCCTGTCTCCATGACGTCTTTGGGCTTTACGGTCGATTTGACGCTTTCCGAGTCCCTGACGGCACAGGTGTCGCAGGGGTTGCGGGCGGCGATTCGGAACGGCGTCCTGAAGGTCGGCGAGCCCCTGCCGTCGCGCGAGGAACTGGCGCGGCGTCTTGGCGTGAGCGAATGTGTGGTCAGGGCCGCGCTGCGCGACTTGGCGTCCGACCGGCTTGTCGCGGGCAAGCCCCGGCGCGGGCATGTCGTCCTCGCTGTCCCGCAGGAACGCCGCCCGAAGCTTGTCCTTGATGTCGAGACCGCGAGCTGCGGCTCGTTCTGCTCGCGCATCAGCATGGTGGAATGTGCGCATGCGATTCAGAGCCAGGGGCATCGCGTCCTGTCGGTCGTGCTGGGGGCCGATTCGCGCGAGACGCCGTACCTGAGGCCGCTGCAGGAGGCCTTGCGGCAGCGGCCCGACCTGGTTGTCGTCCGCGTCTCGTCGAGCCGACGCGCGGTCGTGACGGGGCTTCTGGCGGCTTGCGGCTGTCCCTACGCGACGCTCACGCTGGGGAACCGGGCGCGTTCGCCGGGGCGGTTCGTGGGCAACCTCTGCCACAATGTGGACGATACGATTTCGGACATGGTTGCGGCGTGTGTGCGGACGGGCGTTCGCTCGGCCCTGCAGGTTGACTTCGGCGTGGACACCTACATCCGCGCGGATCCGGCCTTTGCGCACGCGGGCATTTTCGTCGAGCGCCTGTCCGTGCCGCTGTCCGTGAACGCGTCGCTCGACGACATTGCCGAGGCGGCGCGCGTCGCGACCGAGCGGCGAGTGTCGCACGGTACGCTCCCGGACGTGGTCTACGTGAGCGATGACTATCTGGCGCAAGGCGTCTGCGAGGCTTTCCGGCGGCGGGGGATTTCCTGTCCGCGCGACACACGGCTTGTCGTCTATGCGAACAAGGGTTCGGGGCTGTTTCCGTTCGGCGACCTGGCGCGGATCGAGTTCGACCCGCGCCGGGACGGACGCGAGATCGCGCGCTGCGCGCAGGTGTGGCTACGGACGGGGACGCTGGGCCGCTACGACAATCCGCACCGTTTCGTCAATGGCCGAAGCTTCACGGCGTAGAAGGGGTGCTATCCTTTATCGTCCGCGCATGTCCTGTCGCTTGCCGACGTGCGGCGCGCTTCGGGGCAACGGTGCTCCCGCTTCCGGACGGGCGACTTGGGCGTCCTGACGGCCGTGCGGCGACCGCAAGGTCAGCCGCAGGCCGCAGTCCTGCCCAACTCGCCTCGTCCGGCAAGCGGTCCGCCCCGCTGCGGCCCCGAAGCGCGCCGCGTTGGCGATCCCTGGTCGAGTTCGTCGCGTCGCGCGTAGGCCTCCGCTGCGCTCCGGCTATTTCGGCCTACGGCCTCAATCGCGCGCTTGCGGGCCGACCTCGGCCTCGCTGCCGTTCGCCGAGCGTCCGCTCCCGCCGCCCGCATCCGCGAAACCCCGTGCGTGGCTTCGTCGCCGGATACGGCTCCTCGCCCCGCGCGTCCTTCGCGGCGTGTGCGGCGAACGCGGGCGCTCGCGCGTCGCTACGCGATCGCCTTCGGCGACCTTCCCTCCGAAGCGCGTTGCGCTTCTGCGGCGCATTTCGTCCGCCTGTCTCTCTCCGCTCGGCGCTCGGCCGACCCGCCCGCTCCTCACGCAACGTCCTGTTCTGTGAGGCGACGCAAGTCGCCCTCGACTCCGACTGGCCAATTCGTCAAAGTCTCTCCGTGTCTCCCAACCTCCACCTCCTTCGTGTTCAGCGAAAGCGGCACGCTCGGCATGCCCTCTGTCGGGCGATTCGGATGATTCGGATGGTTTTCGATCTGTTGCGGGATACGGGGCCCTGTGCTATCATTTCAGCATCTGCCCGAAGTGGGCAGGAGAAGGGCACATCAGGTAAGCACGAGAAAAAAGACAATGACGGCGAAAAAGACAATCAGGACGACAGGTCTCTTGCGTATGGCTTTCTGTGTGGGCGTGGTCGGCGCGGGAACGCTTCGGCTGTCGGGCGGCGAGGGCATCGCCTTGTCCGAGACGGGCGGCTGGCGACGCGACGACCGCGTGTCGATGGCGACGGCGCAACCCTACGGTTCGGGTTTCGCGCGTGACGGCGAGGCTGCCGTCTGCACCAACGCGGACGCGAAAGGCGCGAGCGGGCTGGGCTGGACGCTGATCCTGAACCAGTCGGTCGCCGCGCCCGTGCGGTTCACGGCCGAGGGTCTGTCCGAGCAGCCGCCGAGCGGCGGACGCTTCGAGCTGTATGCGGACGTCGACTACATGGACGGCACGACGGACTGGGCGCTGAAGGCGCCGTTCTGTGCCGATCCGTCCGCAGGCTGGACGCAGCCGACGCTGATGCTGGACGGCAAGCCGATCAAGCGCCTCTCGGTCTACACGATGCTCCGCGAGACGGCGGGCGTCGTGCGCTTTCGCAATCCCCGCCTCGACACCTATGTGCCGGGCGACGACGGCGCGCGGCTGGATGGCGTCTTCGTGTCGTCGAACGCGCGGCTGGCGGACGCGGCGCTTCTGCTGCGTGACGTCGGACGGAACACGGGCTTTGCCCCGTTTCGTGCGGGCACCTGCCACGGGGTGAAAGCCGTTGAGACGCAGACGCGAGAGGGCGCGGCGGTGCGGCACCGCGTCCGCCTGGAAGTCGCGCCGACGACCGAAGACCGTGCGCTGACGCTTGTCTACGCCCTGCCGCTCGAAGCGGGCGAGCTGACTTGGTTCGCCGATCCGCGCCATGCGCGCGTCGTGACGGCGAAAGACGGCGAGCAGCGTGTGGCGCGTCCCGTGCCGTACGGACAGCTGGCGCTCTCGCTCTGGCCGTTCGCCGCCTGTTCCGTCGCAGGGTGGGGACAGGCCCTCGCCGTCGATCTCGCGGCGCCGGCCGTCTACCGCGTGGCGCTCAACCCCGAACTGCGTCTCCTCTACATCGCGTTCGACGTGGCGCTTGCGCCGGAGAAGAACACGGCGGAAGTCGGCTTCGTCACGTTCCCGTTTGCGGCGCGCGACGGCTTTCGCGGCGCGTTGGCGGCCTGGGGCGCGCTGGAGCCGTCGGCGGTCGAGAACCGCATGGAGAAGATCGGCCTGTGGGATGCCTTCACGCGCATCGACAAGATTCCGAACTATGAGGACTTCCACTTCGCCTTCGTCGAGGAAGACCAGTGGGAGGCGCCTTGGTATGATGCGCATGGCTTCTACAGCTTCAAGTACACCGAACCGTCCTCTTGGTGGATGCGCCTGAACGGGAAGGACGGAAACCTGCCGACCTACGCGGAATGCGTGGCGGAGGCCACCCGGCGCGCCGCAAAGGGAGAGGAGGCTGCGCTGTCGTGGCAGACGGGTGCGGCGATGGATGCGTATGGCCGCCGCATCGGGCACATCCAGTCGACGGCCTGGACGCCGTCCGGCGTCATGTGGAGCATCAACTCCGCGCCGGGCATCAAGGGCGAGGTGACCGACTACAAGCGAAAGCTGTCCGTGGCGCGTTTCGAGAAGATGTACGGCGGCACGACCTATCCGACGGGCGTCGACGGCGAATACATTGACTCGTCCGAAATGGGCTTCATGATCGGGGCGGACTACGACCGCGCGCATTTTTCCGCGATGGAGACGCCGCTCTGCTGGAGCGGCCCCTCGAACCGCGTCTGCATTTCCGGCGGGCTCGTCAGCTACGAGTACGCGCGGTCGATTCGCCGACGGCTTGACGCCTACGGGCGGCGCGTGATGGCGAACTCGACGCCGAAGAAGACGGCACTGATCGTCCCTTGGGTGGACGTGCCGGGAACGGAGGTGGCTTGGCATCAGGGCGGGAAGTGGACGCCGACGCCGCATGACGAGATGATCTACTGGCGTGCCATCGCCGGACGCAAGCCGTACTGCCTCCTTCAGAACGCGAACTACAAGACCTTCACGCGTGAACTGGTCGTGCGCTACATGGAGCGTGCGCTTGCCTACGGTATGCTGCCGGGCTTCTTCAGCAATGACGGCTACACGGATCGCTATTTCGAGAATCCGGCCTACTACGAGCGCGACCGCGACCTCTTCCGCACGTACGTGCCGCTGGTGATCGAGGTGGCGACGGCGGGCTGGCGGCCCGTGCGCACACTCGTCTCCTGCGCGGACGAGGAAGTCTTCGTCGAGCAGTTCGGCGACCGCTACGCGACGGTGTTCAACTCGTCCGTCGGGCAGGCGAAGCGCGTGACGCTCCGCTCCGCCCGCGCGTCGGCGGCTGAACGCGTGACGGGCGCGACCTGCGCGTTTGCGGACGGTGCTGCCGTGCTGGAGATTCCGCCGGAGAGCGTCCGTCTCCTGGACTTCGGCCCGGCGTCGCAGAAAGATGTCTCCCACACAGGAAAGGAACAGTCAAAATGGTGCGCCAAGCAAGCTTGGCTGAACTTGTAGAATGAAAGGAATCTACTCAGTAAGGATAATGGCATACTGACAGGAAGGCTGGCTGCACGAAGGGCGACCGACGCGCAGAAGCCCAGCCCGACGAAGGAATGAGCCAAACTAAAGTGAAGTCCCGTATGTACGCCTCGATACTTCCAATCGAAAGATAACCCGATGGCCAAGCGAATCATAATAGCCGAAGCCCACGCGGACGCGCCGAAACCATTACGCGGTGCGCCTGACGGGTCGGGGTATAGGGACATGGCGCGTTCCGAGAGTTCTGCACGGGAACTTGGGAGGTCTGCCGCCGCGAAAGCGGGGGCAGAAGTCGGATGGAACCGCAGTAGCGTGGAGGCGGGCAACGACCGCGGGTATCCCCCGAGGCGAAGCCGAGTCGCGAAGCGATGCCCTAGCAGGGGTGCGAAGGGTTCCTGCATCGGGAGCGCCTCGAACAGGTCGGCGGGTGCCGATTCGCTTCGGAAGAAGCGCATGACGGAGGAGGAGATTGCGACCATCGCGGCGAAGCACCGCATGGCGAAGTTTCCGAACCTCGCGCTGACGAGGGAGAGGCTGTCACGGAAGGCGAAAGCCGAGCCGAAGTTCCGCTTCTACACGCTCTTCGGGCGTGTGGTGGACGAGGAGACGATCCGCTGTGCGTGGGAGCGCGTCTGGAAGAAGGACAAGGCCCCCGGCGTGGACGGGCAGACCTTCGAGGCCATCGAGCGGGGCGAGGGCGGCGTGGAAGGGTTCTTGGCCAGCATCCGAAGGGAGCTCAAGGCGAAGACATACCGCGCAAGCCCGGTCAGAAGGGTCTACATCGAAAAGGCGAACGGCGGGCTGAGGCCGCTCGGCATCCCCACCATAAAGGACAGGGTGGTGCAGATGGCGGTCAAGCTCGTCATGGAGCCGATATTCGAGGCGGACTTCCACGACTGCTCGTTCGGCTTCCGCCCCAATCGGAGCGCGCAGGACGCGGCGGAGCGGATTGCGGAGAAGGTGAAGGAGGGGGACGCGAAGGTGTACGACGCAGACCTCTCGTCGTACTTCGACACGATACCGCACGACAAGCTCCTGGCGGCGTTGGAGATGCGCATTGCGGACGGAAGCGTGCTGAAGCTCGTTCGGCAGTGGCTGAAGGCGTGCGCGAAGGAACCCAACGGCGTGATGAAAAGCCCCAAGGGGAGGGGGACGCCGCAGGGCGGCGTCATATCCCCGCTTCTGTCGAA
>CAKTZA010000086.1 GCA_934635045.1 uncultured Kiritimatiellota bacterium
TCAAGGCCGTCGCGACCTTCACCGAGGAGGAAAGCGGCGAGGAGATCACGTCCGAGGCGACGCTGACGGCGGTCAAGATCATCATCACGCCCATTGTCACGCGAGAGGGCTTCCCGAATCGTCACAAGATGGGTGTGCGGGAAAGTTTTGTAGCCGAGGTTCGTCCAGAAGAAATCGCGAATACGGTGCGCTTGCCGGCAGACTGGCTGTTGAGCACAGACGGTTCGGGTGGCTATACTTGCCCGATTCGTGCGTGCCAGGGAGGTCCTGATGTTGTGGTTGAAGGGGTTACCTACACGCCCTGCCTGACAGTCATCGAGCCAACAGGCATTCTCTGTGTGTCAGGCTTCAACCGGTGCCGAGACGGATTCATTGCAATGGAACTCGAACCTTATCTCACACCGTTGGACGTTTGTTTCTCCGGCATTCGGGTCATGGAAGTTCCGACGACGGATAATGTGCCGACTGGCTATTTTGCGAATCCACTTTTTGAGCCCATCTGGAATCATACGAAAGCCCGTGGCGCCGGCGACTGGCATCGACCAGGATTTGACAACTATTTCTTTCGCGATGTTCCCAGTTTTGGCGACGCATGTCCTCCTCCGCTTTCTCGTGGCGTAATTGACTGGCGCATTCCCTTGGCCTGGGGGACGGACACTGCAAAAGAGCCATGTGATGCCGTTGGTACGATTGGAACGACCTATCATCAGGTATTCACCTTGGAGGCTTCCGGAAGTTTGCGAATTGACAAGTTTACGCAGTGGATTGAATGTTCGGCAGAGGGTTTTGTCACGCATTCGCCAGGAATACGATAACGCAAATATGAACAAGATGAACCGTCTGATGCTGTTGAGCCTCGTCATTTTCTGTCTCTTCCTTGTGGCCGGGTGTAAGCCCGCAGCGCGAGAGGCCTGTGTGCCTGAAGACGTCATGACACAGAACGAAGTGCTGCACAATTGCCTGATGCGGGGGGGCGTTGGATTTGACCATCGTAAAAAACAAGATGTAATTCGCCATTGCTTCATTGACATTGCAGATGCCGATGTGCGCAAGATGGCGGCAATATCGTTTGGCGTTATGCTGCTATCCATTGATCTGAAGAGGCTTCCCTACCGACAAAGAGAGGGCGCGACACGGGTTTATCGCGAATATCTGTATCTGGCCTTTGATATCATGAAGAAATGCGGCGTCGAGCCGCGTGTCGCGCTTGACTACTACTTCAATGGCCTGTCCAAATATCGTGACTCATGTCTTGATATCTCAGACAAAGACATTCTGCTCGGAGAGGCTTTCGAGGACTCTCGGTGGCGACATGATTGCGCGCGCAAGCTAAGGGACGATTACAAATTGACGCTGTCGATTTTCGAGCGGTTTTGGCTTCCTCACTTGTCGCGGGTTCTCCCATCCGAACTCCATGACGAGTTCAGGAAACGCCTAAATGCTTTCTCGGCCTTGCCGTCTCAGTCGGAGGATAGGTCCAGCGCGAGCAATGCGACGGACGGCAGACAAATCGCAACCTTGCTTGCCGCCCAGACGAACGGCGCCGACACGGTTCGTGCGATTCGACATTGCATAGTTGAAATGCCGAAACTGTTGGATCGTCTGCCGACAGAAGAGGATCGCGCAAAATGGATAGGTCGATGGGAGGAGTCCCTTTGGCAACTGGGTGACGGCGCGAAATCGTATCGAGAAAAGATGAATGTCATCTGCGCCGTGGAAGAGGCCGTGTTTGCCGTCAAGGCGGCGCGCGAGAAAAGTATGCCGAATTCCGAGGGCGTCTGGGAGGTCGTTGTCAGATGGCTTGACTGGTATGCCGCGCAGGTCGTCCGCGCGAAAACCGCCATCGGAGATCGGGAGTTCGTCGGCACTGAAGACGAAGGACAAGCGCGACAGGGGATAGTCTATACGCAACGGCACTTTCAGCGAGGCTTGCTCTCGATGTTCAGGAAGAAGTATCTCTATGCCATGAGGAATCGCTGGTTTCCCGAATTGGATGACACCCTCTCTCCCGAACAGGCGGCATCAGTCAAAGCCAAGTTGACGGCTGCGGCAGAACGAATTGCTTCAAGACATCAAGACTGAAGAAGTCTCTTCAATTTATCTTGATGGAGTGAAACTAACGAATCGAGCCGTTCGCGCGGCCTGTCTGCGGATTCTTCCTTCCTGTGCACACTTAATCCTCGTTGCACCTCGAGGCGGACGGGGCCGACCAGTCCGGCCGGCTGGAGCGGATCGTCCTTCGCATACGGTCGGCAGGTCGTGGTCCAAAGCACGACTTGCTGTTGGTCGCGCATGGGAACGGCTCTTTGCGTGTTGTCGTGCAAGAGAGATATGATTCTTTCATGGAGGGAATATGCCTGAAATCGTCGAAAGAATGACTCGCATCGGAAACAAGGCCGTTCATGCCGCACAGGACGAGAACAGGCGCAAGGGCATCGCGAACGTGTATGTCCTCAATGGAAAGACAGTCTGGCAACTGCCTGACGGCACCGTAACCTCGGTTCGGCCATCTGCTTGAAGCAGTCGACCGAAAGCGGCTTCACACTCACGGCTCAAAGCCGCTGCGGTCGCCCTGCGCACGGAAAGCGCTCGGCGTCAGGCCCAGTTCCCGCCTGAAGCACAGGCAGAAGTACTGCTGGGTGCGGAAGCCCGCCTGCGCGGCCACGTCGGACAGCGGCAAGTCGGTCGCGCACAGGAGCCGTTCGGCGAGTTCAAGGCGGGCGGACATGATCTCCCGCTGGATCGAGGAGCCGATCTTGTCGCGAAAGGCGCCCTGCACCGTGGAATAGGAAAGCCCCACGTGCGCCGCGACTTCCGATGCCGTCAGGGATTTCGCCGTGTCGGCGCGGATATAGGACAGCGCCTCGGCGAGGAACGGCGGCTCGACGGCATAGACCGCCGTGGAGTTGCGCGCCACCACGCCGCGCGGCGGCACCAGGACGGTCGAGCCGTCGGCGGCGCGCGTGCCGTGCAGGATCTCGTCCAGCATCTCCGCCGCGCGGCGTCCCGTCTCGAAGGTCGCCGTGTCGACGCTGCTCAGGGACGGGCTCGTCAGCAGGCACGGCACGACGTCGTTGTCCGCGCCCAACAGCGCTACGTCCTTCGGCACGGACAGCCCCGCCCGCCAGCAGATCTCGGAGAGCTGCCATGCGCGGAGGTCGTTCGCGCAGAAAACGGCGACCGGCTTGGGCAGTTCTCGAAGCCAGCGCGCAATCGCCGCCGCGTCCGCCGGCAGCGTAAACCGCTCGTGCAGCACGTCGCGGAGGAGCGCGCGCCGCCGACCGCCCGATTTCGTCAGGTAGGCCGAGCAGTCGAAATGCGCACGCGCCAAGGCCGCCCGGTAGACGGCCAGCCGCACGTCCGAGAACATGAGCCCCTGCCAGCCGCAGAAGGCGAAATGGCGGAAGTAGTGCGAAACGAAGTGCCGCACCACGAGTTCGCCGCACGCGGCATGGTCGGCCCCGACCTGCACGGTCGAGGGGAAGCGTCCATCGACCATGAGGTTGACGATCGGACGCCCCGTCGACAAAAGCCGCTCGGCCGCGCGCGCGTCGCTCACGCTCCAAAGGAATCCGTCAAACGCCTTCAGGTCGTTGGCGGACGGCAAGAGGCCGTCGAACATGGTGATGCGCCAGTCCGGATGCGTCTGCGCATACGAACAGACGCCCTCGCAGACGCGGCGACCCCATCCGCGACTGTGCTCGACCGACACGGCGATGCGAAGGGGGCGGCGCGGCGGACGCATCAGGCCTTTTCGATCTTCTCGACCAGCGTCGCCTGAAGCGTCTTGAACGCGGGCGCGTCCATCGCCTTGTCGTTCCAGTCGATGAACGTCTGCTGAAGATCCATGAAGAACGCGCGCGCCTGGTCCTTCTCGGTGAAGGAGTAGGTCGCGAGCAGCGCCTTCTCGACGACGTCGAACATGAGGCGCTGGCGCGCGACCGGCGTCGTCGCGTCCGCCTCGCTGAAGGCGTTCTGCTGCAGATACACCGCGTCGAGGAACTCGGCCTTCAGGTAGGTCGTGAAGTCTTCGAGGGACGTGCCCTCCTCGCCGACGACCTTCATCATCTGGCCGACTTCGCTGCCCTTGCGCAGGATCGCGCGCGCCCGTTCGACGCGGCCTTGCTCGATGACCGAGTTGTAGTGGCTCCACGAGTCGAGCGGATCGATCGCCGGATAGCGGCGCGCGTCCGACCGCGCACGCGAGAGGCCGTGGAAGCCGCCGACGACCTTCAGCGTCGCCTGCGTGACGGGCTCGTCGAAGTTGCCGCCCGCCGGCGAGACCGTGCCGCCGATCGTGACCGAGCCCGTCGCGCCGCTGCGGAGGCGCACGCGGCCCGCGCGCTCGTAGAACGCCGCGATGCGCGACTCCAGGTAGGCCGGGAACGCCTCCTCGCCCGGAATCTCCTCCAGACGGCCCGAAAGCTCGCGCATCGCCTGCGCCCAGCGCGAGGTCGAGTCCGCGAGGACGAGCACGTTGAGCCCCATCTGGCGGAAGTACTCCGCGATCGTCACGGCCGTGTAGACGGACGCCTCGCGCGAGGCGACCGGCATCGACGACGTGTTGCAGATGATGACCGTGCGCTTCATGAGCGACTGGCCCGTCTTCGGGTCGACGATCTCCGGGAACTCCTTCAGCGTCTCGACGACCTCGCCCGCGCGCTCGCCGCACGCGGCGGAGATCACGACGTCGACCTTCGCGTAGCGCGCCGTCGTCTGCTGGAGAACCGTCTTGCCCGCGCCGAACGGGCCCGGAATGCAGTACGTGCCGCCGACGGCGACGGGGAAGAACGTGTCGATCGTGCGCACTGTCGTCTCCAGCGTCTCCTCCGGAGCGAGGCGCTCGACGAAGCACTTGATCGGCACCTTCACCGGCCAGCGCTGGAGCATCGTGACGGGGACGTCCTTCCCGGCCGCGTCCGTCAGCGTCGCGACCGTCTCCGTCACGGTGTAGTCGCCGGCGGGGGCGACCGCCTTCACCGTGTAGACGCCGCGAAACGCGAACGGCACCATGATCTTGTGGCCCGGCATCGTCTTGTTGTCGAAGATACCCTCCGTGACCCATCCGAGGAAGTCGCCCGCGCGCACGCGGTCGCCGGGTGTCGCGAGCGGATGGAAGTCCCACTTGCGGTCGCGCGGCAGACCCGGCAGGTAGAGCCCGCGCTGGAGGAAGAACGCCGCGTCCTTCGAGATCTTGCCGGCCTCCTGCGCGAGGTCGGCGAGCGGGTTCTGCAGACCGTCGTAGACCTGCGCGAGCAGGCCCGGCCCAAGTTCCGCCGCGAGCAGCTCGCCCGTGAACTCGACCTCCGTGCCGACTTCGAGATCCGTCGTGGACTCGAAGACCTGCAGGTCGCACTTCTCGCCGCGCACGCGCACGATCTCGGCCATCAGGCGCTTGTCGCCCAGTTTCGCGTAGCCGACCTCGTTCTGCGCCACCGCGCCGTCGAAGCGGACGGTGATCATGTTTCCGTTGACACCCGTGATTTTGCCTGTTGTCATAAGAAATAATCGAATTGTCGAATGGTCGAATAATCGAATGGTGTTTCTAAAACGCGCGTTTCGTCTCGGCCGTCAGCTGGTCGAACGCGGCGTTGCCGGCGGCGGTCGAGATCTTCGCCCGCCGAAGCGCGATCTTGAAGCGAATCGCGTAGGTCGCGAGCGCGCCCTGGCCGAGCGGACTCGTCGGCGGCGTCAGCTCCCCGGCGGCGTCCCACCAGACGCGATCCAGCAGCTCGTCGCGCTTCAGCACGTCCTTCTCCTGAAAGCACGCGAGCACGCGGTTCTTCCAGTAGAGCGAGCAGCCGTCCGCCGTATGGCGGAACTTCTCGCCGCCGCCGCGCGCCTCGGCCATCGCGTTCCGAAGCTGCGTTTCGAGATCCGTCCACGCGGACGGGATCTCGACGTCGCCGAGCGACGCGAACTTCTCCCACGTGAGCGCGGGCGGTTCGCCGAACCGCAGCGCCGGAAGGCTCGCGACGATGTAGTCGATGCTCATTTGAGGAGCGCGGCCAAGTCGGGACGCAGGCGCTTGGCGAGTTCGGCGGCGATGACCTCGCCCGTGAAGGCGTGTTCGACGCGGCCGCCGTCGAGGCGGACGGCGAAGCCCGTGCCGAGCGCGTCGTCCGTCACGACCGTGAAGTCCTTCAGCGCGGCGGCCTGCGCCTTGAGCGCGGCGGCGAGCTTCGCGCCCGCGACGATCTCGCCGGGGCCCGTCAGGTCGCGAATCGCGGCGGCGACAAGCTCCGTCGCCGTCTTCCCGTCCGCCAGCGCGGCGTCGACGTCCTGCGCGAGCAGCTTCTCCAGAAGCGCCGTCACGGCCTCCTTCACGCCGAGCACGACATCGCGCGCGGCCTGTTTCACCGTCTCCGCCGCGCGAGCCTGATAGTCGGCGGCGGCCTTTTCGGCGGACGCCTTCGCCTGTGCGGCGGCGGCCTCGGCCTCCTTCACGATCGCGGCGGCCTTCGCCTCGGCGTCACCGACGAGGCGCGCAGCCTCGGCGTTCGCCTTCTCGACGCCGTCGCGGTTGATTTTCTCCAGCAGTCCCTGCAGGTCTTCCATTCGTGGCACTCCTATCCTTAAATTAGATGTGATTATATTATTTTGCCGCGCGCAGGTCAAGGGCTCGAGGCGCAGACACGATCGGACAGGCCCGGCACAGAGGCGAACACGCTTTCCCAATCGCCCTGACTGCGCTCAACGACAACGGGGATCCCGTCCAACGCGCCTTCAGTCCCGACGCCCAGGACATGATCGGCATCCGTCGTCTGCGGCAGGAACAAGTCCAGCTGCCGGTATCCGAGGCCAAAAGCCTGGCCCGTCTCACAGTCGCGGGCCTCGATTTTGCCCTCGTCCGCACGATCCAGGCGGAATCCCGTAAGAGCTTCCATGCGCGGCACCGAAAGCCCGTCGGGCGCCGCATAGCCAGGCGCGTGCATCCAGACAAGCGTGCGCCCCTTGCCCTGAAGCTGGCGCGCCAGGCGCAGATGAGACGGCGTCATGTGCTGGCAGTCCAGGAAGACGACGACCTTGTACCCCCCTTCCGCGGCGGCATCCAGGTCGTCGGCGAGAAACCAGTCAAACGGCGCGCCTGTCCGGTGGAGGGCGCTCATCTGACGGCTGTTCAGGGCCAGCGAGATGCAGACGTCCATGTACCACATGCCGCAGGCGCGCGTCACCGAATTGCCGAACGCGCGCCAGAGGACTCCGAGCGAATCGTTCATGTCCTTGGAGAAAGCCCCGTCGCGCCGACCCGCCTTGAGAAGCTCGAGATGCGTACGGTCGTCCGCCTCGTCGACAAAGAGCTTGCCATGGCGGGCCGCTGACGAGAAGTACTGCCGAAACGCCCCGTCACCGCCCGGGCGACGTCGGCTGTAAGCGTGCGGAGAGGCCAGGATGTCAACATCCGCACTTCGATAGAGGCGTGCGGTCGCGCGATGGTCGCTCTCAAGGCCCCAAGACTCCTCGGGCGTGTAGCCGTAGAAGACCGACGTCACCAGCTTGCCGCCCGACACCTCCTTGACGATCTTGCAGTAATGGCTGATCATCGAGACCGTGACGGCGTGATGGCACTCGAAATAGTCCATGACGCGGCGGCCCCTTGCCGGATCCCGCCAGACGCCGACGTCCAGCCGCTGCCGCTCCGCCTTCGTCGGTATGCAGACCGTCTCGAACGTCGCGCGCGGATCGGCAAACGAATGATCAAGCGGCGTATCGACGTCCGGGGCTTTCTTGCGGAGCCACAGGGAACGCTCGTTCACAAACAGCTCTGCCTCGTCTCCGGACGTATAGACGAACACGGGCACGCGATCCCCGTCCTTCCAGTTCCAATGAGGAAGCAGTAAGAAACAGCCACCGTTGCCGCATCCGAGGCCGCGTCCAGCGTCGGACGAACGGCGAGCGTTCCCGGAACGACATGCTCCCTCGGACGAAAACCCAACATCATGTTCCTTCCTAAGGAAGTCGTCTCATCGAATCAGAATCAAGAGCGGCGCAGCTTCACGGATGCAGCCACCGTTCGAAAGCGCCGTTGAGCAAAGTCGGCTGTCAAGGCCGGAAATCGCCAACGATGCGCCGAAACCGGAAGACCGTGCGTCAAGCGCAGACAGCGCCTCCACCGAGACGGACTCCGAGACGCGGACTGGTTCTCCGATGCGTGCAGTCGTGTTCCAAAACTCATTATTCGCCGGCGGAACATCCGCACGCGGGACAAGTCCCGCGCAAACCGATGCGGCCACCAGCGGAAAAACCGACAAAAGCAGATTCTTCATTCTCTTTTCCTTTCCTGTTTACCGTTCAAGCCTGAAGACAGCCGTTTCGTGCCGCGCGATCCTCCACTCAAACGACCGAATGTCCCGTCCAGCCTCTCGCCCCGAGACGACATCCTGCACGCAACGGCACTTCTGCGGCAGGTCCAAACGCAAGACGCCCGATTCCGGCGCATGGACCATCAGCCAGCCCGAATTGGCAGAGACGACCACACCGGCATCCGAATAGACATGCACCCCGGCGCGCCGGAAAATGCCGCGCAAGACACGATCGGACAGGCCCGGCACAGAGGCGAACACGCTCTTCCAATCGCCCTGGCTGCGCTCAACGACAACGGGGATTCCGTCCAACGCGCCCTCTGTCCCGACGCCCAGGACATGATCGGCAGTCGTCGTCTGCGGCAGGAACAAGTCCAGCTGCCGGTATCCAAGGCCAAAAGCCTGGCCCGTCTCACAGTCGCGGGCCTCGATCTTGCCTTCGTCCGCACGATCCAGGCGGAATCCCGTAAGAGCTTCCATGCGCGGCACCGAAAGTCCGTCAGGCGCCGCATAGCCCGGCGCATGCATCCAGACAAGCGTGCGCCCCTTGCCCTGAAGCTGCCGCGCCAGGTGCAGATGAGACGGCGTCATGTACTGGCAGTCCAGGAAGACGATGACCTTGTAGCCCCCTTTCACGACGGCATCCAAGTCGTCGGCGAGAAACCAGTCAAACGGCGCACCCGTCCGGTGGAGGGCACTCATCTGACGGCTGTTCAGGGCCAGCGAGATGTTGTTCGTCACCGTGTTCCGATAGCCGAAGTAGAACTCGCTTTCAGGATTTGAGACGACCGCGACCTCGCTGCATCGGGAACGCCGTAAGGTCAAGGCCTTCTCGTGCTGACGCCGAGCGGACGCCACCACGTTCAGGATTTGCCGATCCTTGAAGTTGCCCGTGCAGACGTCCATGTACCACATGCCGCAGGCGCGCGTCACCGAATTGCCGAACGCGCGCCAGAGGACTCCGAGCGAATCGTTCATGTCCTTGGAGAAAGCCCCGTCGCGCCGACCCGCCTTGAGAAGCTCGAGATGCGTACGGTCGTCCGCCTCGTCGACAAAGAGCTTGCCATGGCGGGCCGCTGACGAGAAGTACTGCCGAAACGCCCCGTCACCGCCCGGGCGACGTCGGCTGTAAGCGTGCGGAGAGGCCAGGATGTCAACATCCGCACTTCGATAGAGGCGTGCGGTCGCGCGATGGTCGCTCTCAAGGCCCCAAGACTCCTCGGGCGTGTAGCCGTAGAAGACCGACGTCACCAGCTTGCCGCCCGACACCTCCTTGACGATCTTGCAGTAATGGCTGATCATCGAGACCGTGACGGCGTGATGGCACTCGAAATAGTCCATGACGCGGCGGCCCCTTGCCGGATCCCGCCAGACGCCGACGTCCAGCCGCTGCCGCTCCGCCTTCGTCGGTATGCAGACCGTCTCGAACGTCGCGCGCGGATCGGCAAACGCCGTGCGCAGACGCGCAACGTCATTTCCATACTTCTTGCGAAGGTAACGGACGAACGCCTTTCGCATGGGTTCCGAGACGTCGCTTGCCGTCGGATTTTCGCCGTGATACTTCTGGCTGGCGACTTCCGCGTCCCAGGTGAACCACTCGCCCCACGGACCGTTCGCGACATGGATGCCGACAAGCCGATCCCCGTAGCGCACGAAGAGTCGGCGAACGACCTCGCGGAACGCCGCGCCGACTTCCTTTCGCGCTTTCACGGAAGCAAAGGATTCGTGATTGACGACGCCAGCCTCTCCGCCGCAGACAAGGCGTTCTTCCGGGTTTTCCCGGATCCACCATTCGGGCGCAATGGCATAGACCCGCGGCAGAAAGCACGCGTCCGGATCCAGCTTCAAGACGCGGTCCATCTCGTCCGTCATGTACGAGATGTCGATTTCGTCACGGCTTTTCCAGTAGGGTTTCCTGTAGTGCGTCGCCGAGGAAAACAGACTGTACAGGTGAACGCCGTGCGCACCCAAATAGGAGAACTCTGGCTCCGAGGGAACCGCCTGCCAAAAGAAAACCGGGGAAACCGGCGTTTCGCCATGGAGGAGCGTCGGTTGCCCGCCCACTTCGCCGACACGCCATCCAAGCGGCGCGATGACAGCCAGGAGAACGTTCGCAAACATTTTCAGTTCCCTCCCAAGACGACCGCCGGACAGGCGACGCGGAAGCCGACTGTGTCACCTCTGGAAGTCGGCAGATGACTTTGACGATAGGCCGAGCGAAGATGGCTGGCGCGATACCACCAGTCGCCGCCGCGAACCACGCGACGACTGCCCGACGGCGCCCCCTTTGGGTCCATGGCGGAGGTCAGGTCGTAGTCGCCATGCCAATCAAGGCAATACTCGTTCACGTTGCCGACCATGTCATGGAGTCCCCATGCATTGGGGGCTTTCAGCCCGACTGGCCGAGTTGTCGTCGTATTGCCGTTTGACCCCTTATTCTCATCGCCAAACCAGCCGATCTCGTCCGCATTGGGGCAGAATCTCTTGTCGTTCGTCGTCAGGGGCTTCCCCGTATAGAGCGGTGCGCCGCAACCCGCACGGCAGGCATACTCCCATTGCGCCTCGGTCGGCAGGATAAACTTGAGCGGCGCCATTGCCCGCAGTCGCCCCATGAACGAACCGGAGCCGACCGCATCATCGACCGGCCAAGAATCCGAACCCATGACTTCTGACCACAGCACCTTCTCGACAGGATTCAGGTCTCCCTTGTTGGAACTCGGATCGCTTCCGTTGCACACGAGCGCGAACTGCTTTTGCGTCACCGGATAGACCCCCATGTAATAGTCCTCTGAAAAGGCCGCCCAATGGAGTGCCTCGGACGCGCCTCGGCCCAATTCCGTCTCCGGCGACCCCATGCGCCAGTTGACGCCACGCGCCGGAATCTTTCGAAATGCCATGGACGTCGTGCGGTAACGAAGATTCGTCAGACCGCCGCCAGGCAACTGGATCGTGTCTTCAAAGAACGAGACATTGCCGTTTCCGCTGAGATCGACGACCATGACGTTCGGCGGCGCATTTGTCGCCCACGCCGTCACCGCCACGCGGACGGAACCGTCCTCGATGACATGCCCCGGCCACGACTTGTCCGGTCGCCAGATGAACTTGCGCGCGCCCGGAAGCACAAGGCGATTGACGTCCCCGGACGCGGCGGACACATTCGCCAAGCCAATGGACACGCCATTGGTCAGCACGTCAAACGTAATGATGCCAGGCTCATCTTCCAAGTCATAGGACACTTCAAGACGCGCAGACCCTGGCTGCTGTGGGTGCAAAACGACATTGGAAACGCCTGGTACGGCCAACGCATTCAGCGTTCCGCCTACGGCAAGCGCAATTGAGCAGATTGCCTTAGCCCCCACGCCAATAAGTGCGCAAAGAGCCGACATTTTCAGAGTTTTCACTGGTCTTTTCATTTTGCCTCCTTAATTCGTGTTAGATCCTGCTGAGATCAGGATTGATTTCAACGCGAATTATAGCAAAAGTCCGCCGCCCCTCCAATATTCGTTTTCACAAGAACATCTACTCGATTTCACAACGAGGTCCGCTTCACCTAAACCTAACTGTCGCAGTTGAAGCCGCCCAAATGCGGCTTCAACCCTTATTTGCAGGGGTTGGAGCGTGGCGACGCCTTCACCACCTGGGTGAAATGTGGCTTCGACGGGATGTCCGCCGCTTGACTTGTCTCTGCGCCCACTTTGTGCCAGCGGCGGAGCCGCGCCCTGTGGCGAGAGAACGAAATGAAGGGAAAATGAAGGGGGCTTCAGTTATCGATTGGAAAAGCAAGCGGGCTGGCGACGGACAACACACGCGGGACGAGCGCAGGGACAGACCCCTCCGCGCATCCCGCGTCTCTTAGGCACGGCCCGAGTTTGCCAGTTGGCTGACTGACTAATCTTCAAAATGTTGCGTACCCTATTGACTGAAGTGCGCCGTCTATTG
>CAKTZA010000087.1 GCA_934635045.1 uncultured Kiritimatiellota bacterium
CTGGAGGTTGTGGTAGACGGCGGTGGCTCCGTTGGCCAGCCTCCTCTTGTCCTCGCATATCTTCCCTTGGATTGCGCTGGGCAGCGACGCGAGTTCTGCGATGATCTTGGCCCTCGTGCGGGGCGATTTGGCTGTTGCGGTCTTCATATGTGATAGTATACTATAACATACGGCTGAAATCAAGCCCAGATCTGAACTTTTTGCAAAAAAGACTCGGTGCACCCACCGCCAACGCCATGCGAGACGAGAATTTGATATAATCTGCGTCAAATGACGACAGAGGAAAGAATTGCGGCACGGGCAGACATCGAGGCGACAAGTGATTTGCTCGAACGCGCCCTGAAACTGGCCGGGCTTCTGGCGACGCTCTTTCAAGAGCGTGGCTTCCCCCTTGTTGTCGTTGGCGGAAGCGCGGTTGAGTTCTACACCGAGGGCGGCTACATGAGTGGAGACATCGACTTCTGCCGAAAGACGTTACGGGCCATTCCGCCGCGTCTCATGCAGGAAATAGCCGAATCACTCGGCGGCAGGGGGATGGGGCGCAATTGGATGATTTGCGGTTTGTATGTCGATCTGCTCGGAATCTTGGAGAACGAGTCTCTTGTTCCTGAGCGGACGTTACGGACGCCTTTTGGTGAGGTGCGTGTCATTCCGCCGGAACTCGCGCTTGTCGAACGCATCCTCTATGCGGAACAGGATGCCGAATGCAAACCATCCGCTCGGCAGATGATGTGTGCGGCGTTGGGCGATGCGTCGTTCGACTGGACGGAAGCCGAGCGTTTGGCAGACCTTCGGGACTTCAAGGTTCTGCCGCAGCTACGGGCACTCAAGGAGGAGATTTCGCATGCGTGAGCCGATTGTCATCGAATGGGAGGAATGGCGGGCGTCTCGTGCGATGAAACGTGAGGCCCTGCGCCGCGCAGGGCTGGATGCGCCCTCTCGGCGGAAGAAAGCGGTCGGAACGTCCGACCTACGTTTGCGTCGTGCGTTTGGCGGTAGCCGTGTACCGAGTTGGGGCGAACGAGCCACTGTTGGATGAACGGTTGATGTCTCATGTTGGTTTTTGACTGGAAGAGACGGGCGTTGTTGTTCATGCTGGGCGTGTCCGTTGCCGGACTGGGCGTTGCGCTGTCCACACAGGCGGGGCTGGGCGCGACGCCCATCTCCAGCGTTCCGTGGGTTTTGACGCGCGTGACGCCGCTTTCCTACGGAACGCTGACGCTGCTCATGAATCTCCTGTTCGTTCTCGGACAGATCGCGATTCGGCGACGGCAATTCGCGCCGTTCCAGTTGCTGCAAATTCCAGCGACGGCGCTCTTCGGCGTGTGCATCGACGGGGGCATGTGGCTGACGCGGCCGTGGGTGACGGCTGTCTATCCCCTTCAGATCCTGATGCTGATTGGCGGCGCGTTCCTCTTGGCGGTCGGCATCGTCTGCCAAGTCCATTCGGATTTCCTGTGCGTGCCGGGCGATGCGTTGGTGAAGACGATCGCGCAGACGTTCAAGTTCCGCCTGTCACGGGTCAAGATGTGCTTCGATGCCGCGCTCGTCCTGTCGGCGCTTGCGGCGTCATGCGCGCTGCTGCACCGCGTCGAGGGCGTCCGCGAAGGAACAGTCTTGGGCGTCTTCCTCGTCGGCTGGTTCGTCGGGTTGGCCCTCCCGCGTCTGCGCGGCCTCCGCAAAGTCTGCTACCATTGGGTGGCGACGTAGAAGCACGGCTATCGCGTCGTTGTCCGACTGACGGATGTGCGTCTCGTGCGTCATTTTGATATAATAGGCGGCATCATGAACGTGAATAGATTGCTGATGATGTTGGCCGCCGCGCTGTGCGCGCTGCCGCTTTTCGCCAAGATTGAACTTGCCACGCCGTTTGCTGACCGCATGGTGCTTCAGCGCGAACGGGAGGTGCCCGTCTGGGGCAAGGCCGATCCCGGCAAACAGGTCGCCGTGTCCTTCGCCGGCGCGACGGTCGAGACGGTCGCCGCGTCCGACGGCGCGTGGATGGTGAAGCTGCCGTCGATGGCCGCGTCGAAGGAAAGCCGTGTCCTGCGCGTCGTCGAACGCGCGGCGGGCGCCGAGACGGATGTCGTCAAGCTGCTGGACGTCTTGGTCGGCGAGGTCTGGATGTGCTCCGGGCAGTCCAACACCGACTGCCCGATTTGGGGCAGCAGCCCGCGCTACCGCGACGGCTGGGGCGCGCTGACGCTCATGAGCACCGACAAGCCGTTCGTGCGTCTCGTGAAGACGCCGCTTGTCGCGTCCGTCGAGCCGCGCTACGGCTACAAGGCCGAATGGCTGAAGATGACGCCGGCGCTGCTTGACGCCTGGAAGAAGAGCAGCAAGCGCCTGCCGTCCGCGATGGGCTACTACTACGCGCTGGAGCTCGCGAACGCGCTCGACATCCCGATCGGCCTCGTGGACAGCTCGTGGGGCGGCACGAACATCGACGCCTGGACGCCGCGCTCCGGCTATGCGGGCCTTGCGGGCCTTGACGCGGAACGCGACTGGAAGAACGTCTCGGAGAAGGAGTGGAAGCCGGAGATGCGCACGGCCGTGATCGGCAGTTGGATCCAGCAGCCGTCCGCCCTCTGGAACGGCATGGTCGCCGCCTACGTGCCGATGGCCTGCCGTGGCTTCATCTGGTATCAGGGCTGCCACAACGCGGGCGAGTACGCGCGCTACGCGAACAAGATGCACGCGCTCTACAACGGCTGGGCGAAGGAGTTCGCGAACCCCGGCTTGAAGCTCTACTTCGTGCAGCTCGCGCCGTGGGGCAACGCCGGCATCGCCAACATCCAGATGGCGCAGGCGCAGTTTGACGCGGAAGAGCCGAACGCGGGCATGGCCGTCATCAACGACGTCGGCAACCTGAAGGACATCCATCCGAACGACAAGCGCACGGTCGCCAAGCGACTTGCGCTCCATGCGCTCCGCCGCGACTACGGCTGGGCGTCCGTGCGAGACAACTCGCCGACGCTCAAGAGCTGGAAGGTCGAGGGCGACGCCTTCGTCCTCTCGTTCAATGACGCGGAGGGCTGGTACGTCTACAATCCTGACCGCTCGGTCTCCGTCGGCTTCGAGGTCTGCGGCACGAACGGCGTGTGGAAGTCGGCGAAGATCCGGAATCTTGTCGAGAGCAAGGATCGCAAGGGCAATTCCCATTGGGACGGCCCTGTAAGCGGGAAGAATCTCATTGTCGCGGCCGAGGGCGTGGCGGAGCCGGTCAAGCTGCGCTACCTGCATTCCGCCCCGTGGTTTGGCGCGCTCTACAACGACGTCTGCCTGCCGCTTGGCGCGTTCGCGATCGAGAGGAAGTAAATGGACATCACGTCGCCCAGCAACCCGAAGCTCAAGTACGTGGTGAAGCTGAGAAGCTGCGCCACGCGCGAGAGTTCGGGCGAGATGATTGTCGAGGGCTACCGCGAGTGCCGCCGCGCGCTGGATAACGGGTACCGTCCGCGCGCGATTTTCCACTGTCCCGACTTCTACCTCAAGAACGAGAACGAGCCGACGCTCGTCGCGGACTGCGAACGGCTGGGCGCGGAGGTCTACACCTGCTCGAAGACGTGCTTCGAGAAGATCGCCTACAAGGAGCGTCCCGACGGGCTCCTCGTGGTCGGGCCGCACGTGTCGATCCGGCTGAAGGACCTGAAGCTGCCCGAGCACGCGCTCGTCATCGTGACGGAGGCGATCGAGAAACCGGGCAACCTCGGCACGATCCTGCGGTCGGCAGACGCGGCGAAGGTCGCGGCGGTCATCGTCTGCGACCGCACGACGGACATCCACAACCCGAACGTGGTCAGGGCCTCGACGGGCACGATGTTCTCCGTGCCGATCGTGGAGGCGACGAGCGACGAGGCGCTTGCCTACCTGAAGGCGCGCGGGTTCAAGATCCTCGCGGCGACGCCGCATGCGGAAAAGCTGCATTTCGAGGTCGACCTGACGGGCAATGTCGCGATCGCCCTCGGCGCGGAGCAGTACGGCCTCACGGCGAAGTGGATGGACGGCGCGGAACTGCGCGTGCGGATCCCGATGCTGGGCCTCGCCGACTCGCTGAACGTTTCGGCGGCGGCGACGATTCTCGTCTACGAGGCCGTACGCCAGCGCATCGCCGCCGGGTTGGACCAAGTGCCCGCATTCGTCCCGTGGCACGGCGAAGGCCAGATCGACCACTGAAGCGGCTTTCGTTTTTCTGAAGTGTCCTTGACGAGCCAGCCGTTCAGGCCGGCGTTGCGCGCGGCGGTGGAGCCGTTCGTGCGGGGCATTCCATATCTGATCGGGCTGAAGTGCCAAGAACTGTGGGCGACCCTGCTTGAGAAGCATCTCGGTGACGAAAACATGGTATAATATGCGTTCTTAAAAACGGAAAAGGTTTAACGCACGCTATGCTTCTCGCAGATTCACTCGTACAGGGGTTCCTCGGCTCGAACTTCATGGGCCAGGCGCTCGTCATCGTCCAGCTTCTCGGCTCCGTCGTCATGGTGGCGACGATCCTCGGCAAATGGAAGGAGCTCGGCTTCGTCGGCATGGCGACGCGGCGGTTCCTGCGCGACTTCTCGACGGGGCGCGACGTCCTTGAATACTACCTCCAGCGGCGGCCTTCGGCCACGACTGGCATCGAGGGCATCTACAAGGAGACGTGCGAGCGTCTGCTGAAGCTGCTTTCGCCGGACGTGCGGTCTCTCCTCGTCGGGCGGCAGGGTGGTGACGCGGCGCTGACGGCGCGCGAGATCGAGCTCGTGCGCGGCACGTGCGAACACGTCCTTGACGAGGAGGAGCTTCGCGTCGAGCACGGCATGGGCGTCATCTCGACGATCGTCGCGCTGGAGCCGATGCTCGGCCTCCTCGGCACGGTGTGGGGCGTCCTCGACGCCTTCGCCGAGATGGGCACGGCCGGCAGCGCGAACCTCGCGACCATCGCGCCGTCCATCTCCGCCGCGCTCGTGACGACCGTCGTCGGCCTCCTCATCGCGATTCCGGGCGTCATCGCGCACACGCGCCTGAACGCCTCGGTGCGCAACATCACGTCCGACATGGAGGGCTTTGCGGACGAGCTCATGGGCCGCATCGCGTGCGAGTTCCAGGGAAGGGGCGCGTAAGATGTCGATGCGCAGGCGAGCCCGCGCGCGGCGCGAGGGGTCGAAGGCGAACATCGATATGAATTCGCTCATCGACCTCACCTTTCTCCTTCTCGTCGTCTTCATCGTGACGCTGCCGACGCTGGAGCAGACGGTGCACATCGTCCTGCCGGTCGGCAAGACCGAGTCGCAGAAGGACGACAAGAAGAAGATCTGCTCGGTCTCGATCGACCGGGACGGCAAGCTCTTCCTCGGCGAGGCGCCGACGACGCACGACGCGCTGAAGGCGGCTCTCGGCCAGGCGGTCGCCGAAGACCCCGAGGTGAACGTCCTCATCCGCGGCGACGTCGGCGCGGAATACGGCCAGATCTACGAGATCGTCCGCATCGCCAAGACCTGCAACGTGAAGCATCTCGGACTCGTCTCGAAGGAGAACTGAGGCGTGGAGCTGTGGCGGACAGAGGTGATCGAGGGCAGGCGGCCGCAGGCCCTGTCGACCGTCACGGTGATCGTGGCGCTTGCCCTGCACCTCGCCGTGTTCGCCGTCTTCGGCCTCTTCGCCCGGTTCACGGACAAAAAGGGGCCGGAGACGATCCCCCCGATCGAGCTCACGGTCATCGTCAACGAGAATCTCGACGGCGTGGAGAACGAGCCGCCGCCCTTGAAGAATCCGCCGCCGCCGGAGCCGCCGAAGCCGAAGCCCAGGCCGCGTCCGAAACCGTCGGAGAAGAAGCCGGATCCGCCGAAGCCGCTGGAGCAGATCGTCACGAACGTCGTGAAAAGCGTCGAGAAGAAGAAGGACGAGCCGAAGAAGGCGCCCGAAAAGAAGAAGCCGGAGCCCAAGAAGCCCGAGCCGCCGAAGAAGACGGCGAAGGAGCTGCGCGAGGAGCGGATGAAGCGCATCCGCGACCGCATGAAGACCGTCAACAAGCCGGTGACGATCGAGGTGAAGAACGCCAAGGCGAGCGGCAACGGGCGGACGGCGCGGCAGACGATGTCCCGTGCGGAAATCGAGAGGCTTCTGCGGCAGGGGTATCGTCCCGGCACGGAGAACCAGGTCGCGGCGAACGAGAAGCAGCGGTGTCTCTCGCTGATCGAGATGGTGTTGCGAGACCGTTGGGGCGCGCTCGGAGCGGAGAAGAACGCGCGTGTGGGTGTCATCGTGTCGCTGTCCTTCCAGCTCAATTCGGCGGGTGGTCTTGTCAACGTGCGGCTTGCGAAGGGCTGTGGCGACGTGCGTACAGACCAGACGGCACTTGCGGTTGCACGAACTGTGACGAGCATTCCGGGCCTGAGTGCCGATTTCATTGCCGAGTTCAGCAAGAATTCGATCATACTTAATTACAAAGTGGGTGGAGACTGACGCGCAAAGGCGATGACTTGCCTTGTATGAGAGACGAAAACATCTAACGGCAACTAATTGCCGTTAGATGCGTGTTCGGTTGATAACGGCAAAATAATGTGGTAAACTACTCACTTGATGAATGGGAACGAGTTGAGATTGATTGAGCCGAGGGACGTCTTGTCCGAGATGGCCGACTATGTGCGGCGGCTACGGCAGCGAGACGGGTTGACGCAGGGTGAACTGGCCCGCAAGGCTGGTGTCCCGGCCACGACCATCTCCCGCTTGGAGCGCACGGGACTCGCCTCGACGATGGCCTTGTTCAGGATCCTGTTCGCGTTAGACCAAATTGATGCGTGGGAGGCCTACCTCAAGGAACGGCTGCGGCTGGCGGCATTTCCGAAGTCTCTCTTGACATCGGTCGAGCGCCCGCGAGAAATTCTCCGTGTACGCCACCGAAAGGAATGCCCATGCGTCTGAACGTCAGCCTGAGATTTTCGCCCGAAGCATCGCTGTGCGTCGGTACGTTGTCTGACTGGGGGCGGGACACGGCTTTTGAGTTTGCGCCCGAATTCATCGGCAGGGGCCTGTCCCCCGCGCCGTTTCGTCTGCCCGTCAAGGCTGGCGTGTCCGTCTATGATCGCCAAGGCGGACTGGAGACGTTTGGCCTGTTTGAGGACTCTCTGCCGGATGGGTGGGGACGGCGGCTGGTTGACGTGCGATTCCGAAAGCGGCTGGGCCGTCTCCCGACGGTGCTGGAACGTTTGGCCTGTGTCGGTTCGGGTGGGCGCGGCGCGCTTGTCTATGAGCCGACGGACGAGGAGACGGTCGAGGATCGTTCGCTTGACCTGTCGGCTCTTGCAAACGCGGCGATGGATTTTGATGCCGGGCGGGCTGCCGTTCTACGACTTCACCCGTTCGGAAGGGCCCAATGGCTGGCAGACGCTTTCGGTTGCCGGTGAAGGGGCCAATCCGGGACGTGCCGACTTGCTGCGGCTGGCGGATCAGGTCGCGCTGGACGGTTCGGTTGCGCGCGAAATCGTCGATCAGGTAGAGGCGGCCGTCGCAGATGCACACAATCTGCTCTCATAGGCGGTGATGCCGCGTACGCCTGCGCCGCGACCTGTGCGCTACACGTCCGGCAGGAGCTGCTTTCTGAGCGCGATGGCGACGGCTTCCGTGCGGTTGGCGGCGCCGATCTTGGCGAGCAGGACCTTGATGTGCTTCTCGACGCTGTCCTTGCGGATGCCGAGGCGCAGGGCGATGTCCCTGTTGGTGAGGCCGCGCACAATGTCGCCGAGAATGTCTCGCTGGCGCGGCGACAGCTCGTCGACGGGCGGGTCGAGCGCGAGCTGCTTCTGGATGTCCGGCGAGATGATGCGCGCGCCGGCGGCGATCCGGCGCAGGGCCGGCAGGATGTCGGCATCGTCCGTCGTCTTCATGATGGCCCCGGCGGCGCCGTTCTCGAGGGCGTGGGCGATTCCGTCCGAGGCGATGAAGGACGTCAGGATGACGACCTTGGCGGAGGGCAGCCTTTCGCGCAGGACGGCCGTCGCCTCGGCGCCGTCCATCTTCGGCATGGAGAGGTCCATGACGATGAGGTCGGGGCGCGTCTCGAGCGCCAGCCGGACCGCGTCGACGCCGTTCTTGGCCTGTCCGACGCACGCCATGTCGGATTGCGTCGCGATGAGCGACGCGAGGCCGTAGCGGACGATGGCGTGGTCGTCGGCGATCAGAATCTTCGTTTTCATGGTGTCTTCCTGAATTCCGTCTCGGCGGTCATGGACATCGAGGCCGTTACCTTGGTTCCGTGGACGCCGTCGCTTTCGATCCGCAGGTCGCCCCCGTAGCCCTCGATGCGCTCCTGCACGCCCAGCAGCCCGAAGTGGCCCTCCTCGAATCCCGGACGGTGCTGCGGATCGAAGCCGCAGCCATTGTCCGAGACGGAGAAGACCAGCCGTCCGCGTTCGACGCAGCCCGCGATCCTGACGGCGGAGGCCCGTCCGTGGCGGACGGCGTTCGTGGCGAGTTCGCGGAGGATGTGCAGGAGCGCGCGCGTGAAGCTGTCCGTGAAGCGGCTTCGGGCGACGTCGAAGCGGACGGTCAGGCGCGCGCCGCCGAGATGCGGCGCCAGCGTCGCGCGGATGGCCTCGTTCAGGTCGGCGCATTCGAACGCGTCGCTGCGCAGGTCCCACAGGCAGTTGCGCAGCTCGTCGCGGCAGGAGCCGAGCGCGTGCGCGGCGATGTCGAGGTTCCTCTCGGCGCGCGGCGGGAGCGGTTCGCCGCCGTTTCGCACGGTCTGGAGCTGAAGGGCGACGCCCGTCAGGTTCTGGGAGATCGCGTCGTGAAGCTCGATGGCGAGGCGTGTGCGCTCCTCGACCTTGCACTGGGTCGTCACGCGTGTGCGGATTTCCGATTCGAGCAGACGGCTTCGCCGCCGGACGATCCGACGAAGCGTGAAGATCAGAACGAGGCTGGCGAGAAGCACGGCCAGGATGGTGGCCAGCAAGACGGCAAGCCGATGCGGCGTCCAGTAGGGCGGGCGCGCGATCAGCACGGCGTCGGTCGGCGACCGCAAGACGACCGAGAAGCCGTGGACGCGCGGGAAGGCGGCGTTCGGCCGCCAGTCGTCGATATCCATGACGCAGGTGCCGGTCACGACGATGCGGCTTCCGACGGGGATGTCCGCCCGGACATCCGGCGCCGGGCCGGGGTCGATCGGCACGAGATAGCCGTCCGCTGCGAGGATCATGCGAGGGTCGAGCCCATTGCCGCGCGCGCTGTGCACGGTGCCCGTGAGGCGGACGGCGCGCCCGTGGAACGAGACCTTGGCCATTGGGTGCCCTGCAGCGTCTTCCAGCAGCTGCCGCGCTGTGACGTTCGTGGCGGCGGGTTCCGGCAGGGACAGGGGTGCGACGGGTCGCCAGAGGCTGCTGGCGAGGCCGAGGGTGAACAGGTTGGACTCCGGAAAGCCGGCGACCTCGACCGACGCGCCGACGCGCGGCGGCGCATCGTCGGCGAACTGCGTGCGGATGACGAGGCCGTCAGGGTGCCGCAGCAGGGCCCAGCCGCTGCGCCCGACGGCGAGGACGCGTCCGCAGGCGCGGTAGCGCGCGTCGAGGGGGATGTCGTCGGGCAGGGTGTGCGCGAGCGCGCTGACGTCGGGCAGGGACGAGAGGTCCGTCGTCGGCGGGCGGATGATCCGGATGCCGTCGGGAAGGAGCGAGACGAACCGCTCGATGCGGCGTTCGGGCGGCCTCCGCAGGCTGTGCGGATTGCGGCGGCAGATGCCCGTCACGGAGACGGTGGCGCCGAGGAGGGCCGAATCCGGGCTGGACGGGGCGGCGCGCCGGGCGACATAGGCGACGGCGCGGCCCGCCGCCGTCAGGAGCAGGAACTGGAAGTTCGGGTCGATGTCGTCGGGGAAGACGTTGCGCACGACGCCCGTCAGGCGGATCAGGCGGTTGTCGAAGCGCCCGCTCCTGAGTTCGGCGGACGAGATCTCCGTCGGCTCCGGCGCCGGGCCGCGCCTGACGCCGGAGACGGAGAGGATGTCGAGGATGGGTTCGCCGTACGGGTTCGGGCTGAGGCGGCCGAGGATGCGCAGGACGTCGCCGCGCCGGATCTCCGGCAGGGGGCGGCGACCGGCGAGGGGCTCGAAGGCGAGGCCGACCGTGCCGTCGGTGACGGTGAGCCCGGCTCCCGTGCCGTCGTCGGCCTCCAGGGCGGCGACCGTGGCCACGAGGTCGATCCGGGCGTATGCGACGGGGGCGCGGGCGTACTGCGCGACAAGCGCGCAATTGGTCAGGACGGTCTCCGCGCGCAACGTTCCGCCGGCAATCGGAAGGATCGCCAAGCAGATCAGGCAGGTCGAAGCATGTCGTCGAAAACGCATCACGGGTATTGTACCATAATCCCCGCCTCTTTGTGGTACCCCCTGCAAACAGGGCGTGGACGCACGACGCGAGTTGTGCTACAATTTCCCCGCAATGAAGAAAAGTCATCCGCAACTGGGGAAGGGGGGAAAATGGTGAGGGGTTCGCTCTGCAATCGTCGCGAATTCTTGGCGGCGGCCGGTCTTGGAACGGTCGGCGCGCCATTCGCGCAGCCGCCCTCTGAAGCGCCTACGTCCGCCGCGACGGTCGGCTCGTTCGACGTCTGCGTGGTCGGCGGCTCGTGCACGGGCGTCTTCGCGGCCCTGCGGGCGGCGGAGGCCGGCTGCTCGGTCGCCCTCGTCGAGAACAACGCGATCTTCGGCGGCACGGCGACGTCCGGCCTCGTGCCGATCTGGCATGCGTTGCACGCGACCGACCGGAAGACGCCGGTTGTCGGCGGCTACACCAAGGCGGTCGTCGACCGGCTCGTGTCGCGCGGCGAGGCCAGGTTCACCCCGCCACGTCCTGAAAAGGACATCCATTCGTCCTACACCGTCCTCAACGTCGCGGCGCTGACCCTTGAACTCGACCGCCTTGTGCGGGCGCAGCCGCGCATACGCCCGTTCCTGTCGACGCGGCTCGTCGCCGCCGACCTCGATGCGCCCGGTCGCGTCTCGAGGGCCATCGTCGAAGACAAGTCCGGGCGGCGCGCGATCTCGGCGCGCTTCTTCATCGACGCGACAGGCGATGCGGATCTCCTGGATCGCGCCGGCTTCCCGACGTGGAAGCAGCCGAGGAGCGCGCTTCAGGCGCACACGACCTGCGCCATCCTCTCGGGGCTCGACCGCGTGCGGAAGGCCTATCAGGACTTCGACGACTTCAAGACGGTGATGCATCCGAAGAGCGGCGCGGGGCTGGACCACGTGTTTCACTGGACGGCTCCCATCGTCGGGTCGCCGGGGCTCGTCTTCCTCGCGGCGACGCGCGTGCCGTCGTGCGATCCGACGGACGCGGACGACCTCACGCGCGGCAACCTCGAGTCTCGCGCCCAGTTCGCCCGCATCCTTGACACGGCCAACCGGCTTTATCCCATGAAGGACGGGACGAAGGCGTTCGGACTTGTCGCGGTCGCGCCGGAGCTGGGGATTCGCGAGTCGCGTCATGCGAAGTGCCTCTATTCGGAGACGGACGAGGACGTCCTGTCGGGCCGGCGTTTCGACGACGTGGTCGCGCGGGGGGTCTATCACATCGACATTCACGAGGGGCGCGGCATCACGTTCAGGGGGCTGGACGGGCGCGAGGACAGGATGACGGCCGGCCCGTCCGGAGATGTCGTCTGGACGCACGGGCGTTGGCGAGAGGCGACGGGGGAAGACCCCCTCTGGTACGAAGTCCCCTATCGCGCGCTCGTTCCCGTCGGCTCGCAGAACGTGCTGTGCGCCGGGCGGATGCTGGACTGCACGCGCGGCGCCTACGGCGCGTTGCGCGTCATGGTCAACTGCAACCAGATGGGAGAGGCCGTCGGCCTCGCGGCCGCGAAGGCCCTGCGCGCAGGGCTGACGGCCGACCGCGCCTACGCCGGCTGCCCCGGCGGCGCATTGTGAGGGTGACGTCAACGGACGCAAACGTCAATCGGCAACGCACGGCGCCTGAGGCTCGCGGACACGTAGGGATGCGCATCAGGCACAAGGCAACGAGGGAAAGGAAGAAGAACATGGTGCGCCAAGCGAAGCTCGGCAGAACTAACAGCCGAGCCGAAGTTCCGCTTCTACACGCTCTTCGGGCGTGTGGTGGACGAGGAGACGATCCGCTGTGCGTGGGAGC
>CAKTZA010000088.1 GCA_934635045.1 uncultured Kiritimatiellota bacterium
GCTCATGCGCGCGAACCCGAAGATGGTGCTGGAGGACGCGCGGCAGCTCGTCTCGCGGGTCGTCGGCGACCGCGTCGTCGTGGCGTTTGACGCGCGCGGGGACGTGCCGGACGTCGACGTCGATCTCAACCAGTTCTGGAAGGTGTTCTTCAACATCGTCAAGAACGCCGGGGAGGCGATGGGCGGGAACGCAGGCCACGTGACGCTCGCCGTCGCCCCGTTCCGGATGACGAAGGAGGCCGCGTCCGCGTTCGTCTCGGAGCATCCGCTGCCGGAGGGGGACGGTGTCCTCTTCCGGGTCACGGACGACGGGCCGGGGATTCCCGAGCGGATCCGCTCGCGCATCTTCGACCCCTACGTGTCGTCCAAGTCGCTGGGGCGCGGGCTGGGGCTGGCGACCGTGCGCGCGATCGTCGAGGCGCACGGCGGCGGCATCGCCGTCGAGAGCCGGCCCGACTGCGGCACGACGTTCCGCATCTACCTGCCGGTCTCGCGGCTCGCGCCGGCGGTGGATGAGGCGGCGGACGTTCCGGAAGCGGCGGCGCTCACGGGGGAGGTCCTGATCGTGGACGACGACGAGGCGATCCTGAAGACGACGCGGATCCTCTGCCAGGCGCTGGGCATGACCGCCCATGTCGCCCGTGACCGCCGCGAGGCCCTGGCCGTCGTGCGGCGCCACGCGGCGCGGCTCCGGGCGATCGTCCTCGACGCGCACCTCGGGCAGGTCGACACGGTCCGCCTGCTGGGGGCGTTCCGGCTCGGCGCGCCGAAGGTCCCCGTCATCCTCGCGTCCGGGGCGGCGTCCGAGGCGATGGAGAAGATGTTCCGCGCGCATCCCTACGACGTCTTTCTCCAGAAGCCGTACACGCTTGACGAGCTGCGGCGGGCTTTCGCGCAGGCGGCCGCAGCGACCGCAAGCCCAGCCGCAGACTTAAGGGGTTAGCGGCCCGCACGGCAGTCACTCGCGTCATCTGGCCCGTCGGCTCGACAACTCGCTACGGGCAGCAGTCCGCTCCGAGGTTTTTCGCGGGCGCCCGCCGACAGGCTATTGCCGAAGTGAATCGAGTGCGCGTCTTTCGCTTTCGCCCGACACCACCGAGGTGAACAGGCGCGTCGCCCAGCCTGTCGTCCCGCGAAAAACTCTTCGCGGCTCTGCCCTCCGCTCGACGCTTGGCCGACCCTCGCAACGCGGCGGCGCAAGCCGCCTGTGTCCCGGAGGAGCCGACAGTCGCGCGAGAGGAGCGCAGGGATCGCCTGTCGTCTCGGTGTTTTCGCTTGCGGAAACGCATTCTGCCGAGGGGAATGTCTCGTCACGTTTGATTGACTGGCGTGTGGCGACAGGTGCGACTCCCGGAGCGACCCGGATCGAGGCCGAAGGCCGACATAGACTGAGCACTGCGAAGTCCGTTTGCGCGACTGTCGGGCCGAAGGGCCAAAGATGCGTCAGACAGTTTAGACACTATCGCGTAGGCGAGAAGCCCATTACCCATTGAGCCGGCGCATTTTTTGATATAATACGCGACATGAAACTGTTCGGAACCATTACGGCTTTGGTGACTCCGTTCGCGAAGGACGGGTCGGTCGACTACGGTGCGCTGAAGGCGCTCGTCGAGGCGCAGACGGCGGCGGGCGTCGAGGGCATCTGCTCCGTCGGCACATCGGGCGAGTCCCCGACGCTCTCGCACGAGGAGCACCACAAGGTCATCGAGAAGACGATCGAGTTCGCGGCGGGCAAGTGCCGCATCATCGCCGGCACGGGCGCGAACGCGACGGCCGAGGCCGTCTCGCTCACGAAGGCGGCGATCGCGGCCGGCGGGGCGGACGCCTGCCTTCAGGTGACGCCGTACTACAACAAGCCGAACCCGGAGGGGCTCTACCGCCACTTCATGACGGTCGCCGACCTCGGCCTGCCGGTCGTCCTCTACAACGTGCCCGGCCGCGCGGGGCGGGAGATTCCGCTCGACGTCGTCGTGCGCCTCGCGCGGCACCCGAATATCGTCGCGATCAAGGAGGCCGCCGGCTCCGTCGAGCGCGTCTCGGCGATCAAGTGCCGCCTGCCCGACTTCACGGTGCTGTCCGGTGACGACTCGCTCGCGCTGCCGATGATGTCCGTCGGCGCCGAGGGCGTCATTTCCGTCGCGTCGAACGTGATTCCGAAGGAAATGGGCGACATGATCCGCCTTGCGCGCGACGGGAAGTTCGTCGAGGCCCGCGCCTGCCACGCGAAGTACTACCGCCTCTTCCACGACCTCTTCATCGACGTGAACCCGGTCATGGCGAAGGAGGCGCTGGCCCTCCTCGGCAAGTGCGAGCGGGTCTTCCGCCTGCCGCTCTGCGAGACGACGGACGCGAACCGCGCGCAGCTGCAGAAGACGCTGGACGACCTCGGCCTTCTCTGACGAGTGAACATCCACGTCATCATCGGGGAGGACGACTACCTCGTCGGCGAGACCGCCAAGAAGACGGTCGGCGACGGGGTGGGCCTCGAAGTCGTCGATTCCGCGAACGCGACGAACGCCGAGCTGCAACTCGCCGACCTCGCGCGCGCGGACGAAAGCGTCTCGACGCCGCCGTTTTTGGAGCCGAAGAAGGTGACGTGGTGGAAGAACGTCGGCTTCCTGCCGGGCGGCAAGTCGTCCGAGGAGGTGAAGACGGCGCTGGAGCGCTTCGCGAAGAAGCTCGCCGCCGCGCCGCTCCCCGACAACCAGCAGTTCATCCTCTCCGGCCCGCACCTCCTGAAGACGTCCGTCTTCGCGAAGACGCTGCAGGGCTGTGCGGAGGTCGTCGTCTTCGCGGCGGGCAAGCCGTGGGAGGCCGCGCGGAACGCCGCCGCGCGCGCCGTCGACTTCGCGCAGGAGATGGATCTCGTCTTCGCGCCCGGCGTCGCGGAGAAGTTCGTCGCCGTCGTCGGGGCGGACGCGCGGTCGATCCGGAGCGAGCTCGCGAAGATGCGCGACTACCTCGGGCCGGATGCGCACACGGTCTCGGCGGCGGACGTGGAGGCGATCACCTCGCAGGGCGTGGGCGTCGAGCCCGTGCCGTGGGACGTGACGGACGCGATCGGCCGCCGTGACCTCGCCGCCGCGCTGGCGGCCCTGCGCAAGTTCGAGCTCGAAAACGGGTTCGCCGTCTTCATGACGGGCGTCATCGAGCGGTTCTTCCGCCAGCTCCTTGACGTCGTGGCGGGGCGCACGGAGGGGATGGCGCCGTTCACCGTGAAGAAGAACGAGGGCTTTCTGCGGAACTGGACGGCGAACGAGCTGCGCGCGGCGCGCGGCCGCTTCGTCCTGCTGCGCGAGAAGATCGTCTCGGGCGTGGCGAGCGGCGACCTGCTCGTCGTCCCGACGCTGGTGCGCGTCATGCGCCGAAGGAGAGTGCGATGAGCCATGAGATGCTGAACCTCGCGCGGGCGGCCGAACACGTCCACCTGGAGCCGAACGAACTGAAGCACGTCGCCCAGCGCGGCGAGATCGAGGCGACGAAGCGCGGCGACGACTGGTACTTCGCGCACCGCGCGCTCGACGAGTGGGCGCAGCGCAACCTGCTCGCGGCGAACGCGCGCGACCTGAAGGCGCAGCACCGCGCGATGATGGATGAGAACCGCCGCGCCGCGCACGCGGACTGGGGCGTGGCGGAGCTGTTCCATGCCGAGACGATCGACCTCGCCGTGGGCGCGAAGGCGAAGGGCGGACTCATCCGCGACATGACGGATCTCGCCGAGAAGGGCGGGCTCGTCTATGACGTCGAGGGGCTGTACAAGGAGCTTGTCGCGCGCGAGGAGGCCGCGTCGACGGCCATCGGCGAGGGCGTCGCCCTGCTGCATCCGCGCTTCCACGACCCCTATCTCTTCGAGGAGAGCTTCGTCGCCTACGGGCGCACGACGCGGCCCGTCTTCTTTGGCGCGCCGGACGGCGAGGGCACGCGGCACTTCTTCCTCGTCTGCTCGACAGACCACGTGCTCCACCTCCA
This sequence comes from uncultured Kiritimatiellota bacterium, assembly GCA_934635045.1. Lineage (GTDB taxonomy): Bacteria > Verrucomicrobiota > Kiritimatiellia > RFP12 > UBA1067 > UBA1067. The sequence goes on from CAKTZA010000088.1 coordinate 3,970, forward strand.
CATCCTCGCGCGCCTCGCGATCCTCGCGCACGGCACCGACCTCATCGAACGTCTCGACGCGGCGGAGGACGCCGATGCCGTGCTCGCGGCCATCCGCGCAAGCGAAGAGCCGTACCGAAAGCCATGAAAAAGTTTGTCTTCTTTGACTTGGACGGAACGCTCGCCGACACCGATCCCGACATTCGCGGCGCGTGGAAGGCGGCGCTCGCCGACCTCGGCCTTGCGTGTCCCGACTTCGACGCGAAATTCGTCGCGGGGCCGCCGATTGACGAGATGACGCGGCTGCTCTTTCCCGACCGTTTCACGCCGGACTTGGCGGACGCGATTCGCGAAGGGTTCGCGCGACACTACGACCACGACGGCTTTCCGCAGACGCGCGAGTATCCGGGCGTGCTGGACGAGGTGCGCCGCCTGAAGGCCGAGGGCTGCACGGTCGCCATCGTCACGAACAAGCGGTTCGTCGGCGCGACGGCAATGGCGCGGCACTTCGACTGGGACGCGCTTTTCGATGGCGTCTTCGCGGGCGACATGACGCCGCCGAAGGTGCGCAAGCCGGAGCTCCTGCGGCGCGTTCTCGCCGCCTACGGGGCCGCGCCGGCGGACTGTGCGCTCGTCGGCGACACGGCGAGCGACTTCGAGGCGGCGGCGGCGAACGGCGTCCGCGCAATCGGCGTCGCGTGGGGCTACGGCCGCCCGGAGGAGCTGGCGCAGGCGGATGCGGTCTGCCGGACGCCCGCCGAGTTGGCCCGTGTCCTTCGCGCAGACGTGTGAGGAGAGCGCCATGATCACGTGGATGGAACTGCTGCTGGCCGTGACGCTGACCGCCCAACCGACGGTCAGCCCCGACGTCTTGGAGCCGAGCGTGCAGAACGAGGTCGACCATGCCGTGGCACGCGCGGGCGATGCCGCGACGAACGCCTGGACGCTGGCGATGGCGGATTTCGCGCGGCTCTACGAGACGAACGGCCTGACGGCGACGGACGCGGCGATCTGCCTCGTCTCGACGCAGCGCCCCGACGGACGCTGGCTCGTCGGGACGAACGACGTCACGGCGGCGGCGGTTCGCATCTTGAGGGACTTGTCCGGGGAGGATGCGCCATGACGAGCCGCGAAATCCTCTATCTGCACGGCTTCGCCTCGTCCGGCGCGAGCGGCACGGTCGAGATCCTGCGCAAGGAGTTCCTTGGCACGGGCGTGCAGGATCGCGTGAAGGTCGTCGCGCCCGACATCCCGGTCGATCCGGCGGAGGCCCTGCCGGCGCTGAAGGCTCTCGTCGAGAAGGATCAGCCCGCGCTCATCGTCGGCACGTCGATGGGCGCGATGTACGCCCAGCAGTTCCACGGGTTCGAGCGCATCTGCGTGAACCCGTGCTTCGCGCTCTCGAAGAAGTATGACATCCTCCACGTCGGCAAGCACAAGTGGCTCAACCGGCGGCAGGACGGCGCGCTGGAGTTCCACGTGACGAAGGAGACGGTTCGCCACTTCGAGGAAATGGAGGCGCGGCAGTTCGACGGCGTCGACGAGGTTGACCGGCTTTTCTGCCACGGGTTCTTCGGCGACGAGGACGCGCTCTGCCTGCCGGAGCGCGCGACGTTCGAGCGGCACTATCCCGGCTGTTCGCGGCTCTTCCACGGCGGGCACCGCCTGAACGCGGAGCTCGTCCACCACGTGCTCATTCCCGCGATTCGCGAGCTGGGCATCTTCTGACGGACGCCGACTCGCGCCACGCCGTCGCGGTGACGCCCTTGGCGGCGGCGAAGGCGCGCGAGAAGTATTCGAGCGACGCGAAGCCGGCGCGCGCGGCGATTTCCTTGACGGGCAGGGTCGTCGTCTCCAGCAGGCGGCAGGCCTCGGCGAGGCGCGATTCCGCGATCAGCGTCTGGACGGTCGTGCCGAGCGTCGCCCGGAAATGCCGCTCGACGAGCGTGCGGGAATAGCCGACGTGACGGAAGACGTCGTCGGCGGAGAGCCGGTCGGCGACGTTCAGGCGGATGAAGCGGCAGGCCTCGGCGAGCCAGGCCGGTGCGCCGGGCAGGGTGTCCGTCGAGGCCCGCGCGATGACGCCCTTCGGCGCGACGAGGCGGTTGGGCGGCGGCGTCCCCTCCGGCGCGGCGAGCCATTCCGCGAGCGTCTCGGCGGCGAGGCGGCCGATGGCGGGGGCGTCAGGATCGACGCTGGAGAGGCGCGGCGACGTGAACATGCAGTAGATCGGGTCGTCGTCCACGCCGAGGATCGCGACGTCGCCCGGCACGTCGAGCCCAAGGTCGCGGCAGCGTGCGCGCACCTGCGAGGCGCGCAGGTCGTCGCAGCAGAAGACGCCGACCGGCTTCGGGAGGCGCACGAGCCAGTCGTCGAGGTCGTTCGCGTCCGGCGGCGAGGCGAGACGGTCGCCGAGCAGGAAGTCGCGTCCGAACCGGTTGCCCGGACGGAACGGCGGACGGTAGATCGCGGGACGGATGCCGCGCGCTTCCAGCGTGCGCACGAAGGCGTCGCGGCGGCGGTCGGAGAAGACGACGCGCCGATAGCCGCAGAAGGCGAAGTGGGCGAAGCGATGGGCGAGGAGGTGCTCGGCGGCGAGCCGGCCAATGGCCTCGGCATCTGTCCGCACGGTGGCGAAGCGCGGATTCGGCACGCGGCAGAGGCAGTCGACGACGGGGCGCCCGCAGGCCGCGAGCGCGGCGGCGGAGGCGGCATCCGCGATGCGGCCGATCCAGGCGTCGAAGGCGCGCGCCGCCTTCGGCATGATGGGGGCGGGCTCATGCAGCGAAAGCGTCCAGTCCGGGTGCCGCTCGGCCACCTCGGCGATGCCGCCGATGAAGCCGCGTCCGTACGCGCTCGACCGCTCCGCCGCGACCGCGATGTTCAGTTTCCTCGTCATGGTGCGCAGTATAGCACAAATGCGGCGGCGGGTGTGGCGGATTTTTCAAGTGAATTGTAAAAAGTTCAGTTGTCTTTCGTGACGGCCATGTGATATAATGTCCGCAACTTTGACACGAAAGGAAAAATCTGACATGACGCATAAGGAACGCGCACAGGAAGTCCGCGAGATTCTCGCACTGGAACCGGACGAGGTCATCAGGCGGGCGAACGGCCAGCTCGTCGTCTTCGACACGCTGGACGAGGTCTACGACTACCTTGCCGAAGAGATGGTGAAGGAGTTCGCCAAGGCCGCGAAGGGCAAGCGGATCGTGAACTTCATCATGCCCGTCGGGCCGACGCAGCCCTACCGCCTGATGGCGGAGAAGATCAACTACCGCCAGATCTCGCTGAAGAACGTCCGCTTCTTCTTCATGGACGAGTACGTGGACGACGAGCGGGACGAGCTGATTCCGGTGACGAACCCGCTCTCGTTCCGGGGGCAGATCGGGCCGCTCCTCTTCAATCGGATCCGTCCTGACCTGCTGATGCCGAAGTCGCAGGTCATCTTTCCGAGCCCGAATAACATCGCGAAGCTGCCGCAGATGATCAAGGACGCGGGCGGCATCGAGGTGTGCTACGGCGGCATCGGCATCCACGGGCACGTCGCGTTCAACGAACCGGGGCCGGGCGTGGCGGAGTCGAATCCGCGCATCCTGGAGATCAACGAGTTCACGCGCACGATCGACGCGACGCGCCATCCGGGTGTCGGCGGCAACCTGGAGAACTTCCCGCGCCGGGCGATCACGATGGGCCTGAAGCAGTGCATCGAGGCGAAGAAAATCCTGGTCATGACGCGCAACGAGTCGCCGTTCTTCAACTGGGCGAACACGATCGTGCGCATCGCCGCGCTCGGCGCGCCGGGCGACGACTACCCGGTCACGCACATGCGGCATCACAGGAGCCTTCGCGTCGTCACCGACCGCAACACGCTGAAGAAGCCGAAGTTCAACATTTAGGCTGGCCGCCGCGCGATGCGATTGGCCGTTGTCCTGAGAAAAAAAAAATGATATAATCGAAAAATCAAAATCGAAAAAGGAAAAGCCCGATGCCGAACCTCCGCCTCCGTACTGCCGTTTGTCTTGTCGCGCTGACAGGATTGGAACTCGCCGCCGTCGCCGCGCCGCTGGACGACCTGATGCCGCGCCCGGTGCGGGTCGAGGCGCGCGGCGGCGAGCCGTCTGCGGCATCCGCCGCGAACGTCCGCGTCATCCGCCATGCGGTCGCGGGCGCGCCTGCCGACGTGGCGGCCGAGGCGTACGAGCTGGAGATCGGGGCGGACGGCGTGACGGTCGTCGCGTCCGACCCGCGCGGCGAACGCTACGCGCGCGTCACGCTGGAGCAGCTGCGTCGCCTCTCGGGCGGGAAGCTGCCGCCGTGCCGCATCGTCGACTGGCCGGCCTTGCGCTGGCGCGGCTACATGAACGACTGCGGGCGGAACTACCTGGAGCTGCGGGCCGTCAAGGCGATTCTCGACGTCATGGCGCAGTACAAGATGAACCTCTTCCACTGGCACCTCTCCGACTACCACGGCTGGCGGCTGGAGTCGAAGCGGTATCCCCAGCTCCAGCGCAAGGAGGCGTTCGCCCGCCAGGTCGGCCGCTACTACACGCAGGAGGAGTTCAGGGAGATCGTCCGCTACGCCGCCGCGCGCGGCATCACGGTCATGCCCGAGCTCGACGTGCCGGGCCATACGCTTTCGCTGCGCCGAGGCCTGGGCATCGATTCGATGACGGCGCCGGGAACCGACCGCATCGTCTCCGAACTGTTCGAGGAGCTCTGCTCGCTCGCGCCGGCGGACGTGATGCCGTTCGTGCATCTCGGCACGGACGAGGTGCGCACCGAGCCTGAGTACTGCGACGAGAGTTGGCCGACGAAGTGGGCGAAGACGATCAACGCCTGCGGCCGCAAGGCGGTCGTCTGGGCGCCGGGCAAGAAGATCGACCCCGGCTGCGACGTCATCGACATGGCGTGGTACGACAACCACATCACGAACGCGGTCAATCCCGTCTTCGACGCCGCGCGCGCCTACCATGCGTCGTGGGGCCCGTTCGACCTCCTGCCGCACCTCGCCTACACGAAGATGTGCCGCTGGACGGACGCGCGGGCGCGGCAGCTCGGCGCGATCACCTGCACGTGGCATGACGACAACGTCGGCGACGACACGGAGAAGCTGTTCCGCGAGTGCATGGTCTTTCCCGCGATCGTCGGCTTCGGCGACAGCTTCTGGTCGGGCCGCGCGTCGGACGAGCCGGATCTCCTGTTCCGCCTGCCCGCGCCGGGCGATCCGCGCTTCGCCGTGGCGGTCGACCTTGAGCGCCGCATGGTCGCCCAGCGCGACAGGGTGCTGACGGATCTCGCGTATCCGTTCCCGTTCCTGAAGCAGACCGACCGCCGCTGGCGTCTCACCGACGCCGAGACGGGGAAGGTGATTGCGGATGACGTCGCTTCGGGCACGCTCTGGATCTACCACAGCGACCGCAAGGCGGACGCCTTCGTCACGAACGGCTACGGGCACGTCGTCGCCGAGACGTGGATCTGGTCGCCGGCGGACGTGTCGTGCGGCGCGTGGATCGACTTCCTCGGCGTGAACGGCGTCTACGGCCGCCTGAAGCAGGGGCACATGCCGGAACGCGGCACGTGGGACAACTACGGCTCGTCCGTCTGGCTCAACGGCGAAAAGCTCGCGCCGCCGAACTGGCAGAACCCCGGCGCGCGCTCGACGACGGAGGCGATCAAGGATCAGGACGTGCCGTATTCGACCGACCTGCTGGAGACGCCGCTCGTCGACGAGCTGCCGACCTTGCGCGCGCCTACGCCCATCAAGCTGAAGAAGGGCTGGAATCACGTGAAGCTCGACCTGCCCAAGGCCAAGGGGCGCTGGGGGCGGGTCTGGACGGGCACGTTCGCGCCGCTCGCGGGCACGAGCGAGCATCCGCGCGAAGTCCCGGGCCTCAGGTATTCGAGCCGCCCGCCCCAGGGGGGGGGGGGGGGGCAAAAGTAGCCGCCCCTAAGGCTCGCCGCACCGCGCGTGTCGCGCAGGGACCGTGGTATTTCGAGTCCGTCGGCTGGACGCCGGGGACGTATGAGTGGAAGGGCTGGGGACAGAAGATTGAGCTGTCCGTGACGGACTGGTCGGCGTATGACCGCCTGTGCGTCGACCTGGTGAACGAGGGGCCTGGCGGCGACCTCCTCTACCTGTGGCTCGGCTCGCCGGGGACGCCGTCGGGCGAGAGGCGTCCGTATCACACGAAGACGCCCGACCACCGCTTCAAGCGCTGGGTGGTGCCGCTCGACGGCTTCAAGCCGACCGTCTCGATCTCGAACGTGACGACCGTCTCGTTCTCCTCCCGCCGGGGGAAGAACCAGCGGCTTCACCTCGCGAACATCCGCCTGCTCAGGAAGGGCGAGCCGTCCGGCGGCGGCACGTTCACGGAAGCGCCGGCGGACACGTGCGACGCCCTGCGCGCGGTGACGGCACGGGCCGTGGCGGCCGAGGATGCCGCGCGGTCGCGTCGGCACGCCGACTCGCTCGCGCGGTTCGCGGCGGACTGCGCGCGCGCCGGAACGTCCCGTCGTGGCGTCCTGTTCGGGCAGGCCTCGTCGATGACGCGCGTCTTTCCGCGCGACGCCTTTGCGGCGAAGCCGGCGACGAACCTGTACGTGCGGCTCGCCCGGCGCGAGACGGAGGCGATCCAGCTCTTGGTCGCGCCGACGGCGGGCGACCTGACGGGCGTGAAGGTGACGGTCTCCGACCTCTGGAACGGGGACGTGCGCTTTGCCGCGTCGAACGTCGCCGCGCAGGTCATGGGGTATGTCGACATGCAGGTCATGCCTGACTACACGCACTGGTCGACGCAGGTGACGCCGTCGAACACGCTCGTGCGCGTCAGCCGTCCGCCCGTCCTCGGCTGGTACCCCGACCCGATCCTCGACTTCCTCGGCGCGGTCGACATCGCGCAAGGCGACGTGCAGAGCTTCTGGCTGAACGTGCGCTGTCCCGTCGACCAGCCCGCCGGCACCTATCGCGGCACGGTCGAGGTCGTCGGCGAACGCTTCCCTCTGACGGTGCGTGTGAACGACTTCACGCTCCCCGCCATTGCGCCCGTGCCGATGAACATCGCGTTCAAGCCAGGCTGGCGCGATCCGATGCTGTCCGTTGACGGCGTTGCGGCCGAGACGTACGAGCAGGGCGAGCGCCGCATTCGGTCGAACCCGGACTGCGCGGCGTATCTGGCGCGGCATCAGACGCACGCCTGGGCGCAGTTCCTCGCCGACCACCTCATCACGATCGACTACCTCTATCCGTCCGTTGGACCGCGCTGGGAGGAACTCGTCCTGCTCAAGCGTCAGGGACGCCTCGGCGCGTTCAACCTCGTCTACTGGAATCAGGGCGTCACGGGCGACTGGTTCAGGATCCCGCGCGAACGCCATGCGAAGGCCAAGGCGCTGGGGCTGCTCGACCACGCCGTCCTCTACGGCATGGACGAGATTCCGCCTGAGAAATTCGGCGCGGCGGCCGACGTCATTGCGCAGCTCAAGCGGGAGTTCCCGGACGTGCCGCTCGTCACGACGTGCAAGGACGCGAGCTACGGCTGCGACTCGAAGCTCGGCGGCATCGACGTGTTCATTCCCGTCAACGAGGTGTACGACCCGGCGAACGCCGCCCGCGCCCGTGCTGAGGGACGCAAGGTCGGCTGGTACAACTGCGGCGGCGCGGACGTGCCGGTCGCGCAGTTCTTCCTCGGACGCAGCCCGATCGAAAGCCGCATGATGATGGGCGCGCCGGCGGCGAAGTACGGCCCGGACTGGTTCCTCTACTACGAGGTCTGCCAGTGGTCATCGCGCGACCCGATCACGCGCGGGCCGTTCACCGACTGGAGCCCGGAGACGTGGGTCAACTGGTCAGGCGACGGCTCGCTCACGGCATGCGGGCCGGAGGGGCGTCCGCTCGCGACGGTGCGGCTGGAGAACTTCCGCGACGGGCTTGAGGACTACCACTACGCGAAGATCCTGCGCGCGCGCGGCGGGACGGTCACGGTGCCCGATTCGCTCGTGACGTCGCTCAAGGCGTTCTCGGACGACCCCGAGGCCTATCAGGCGTGGCGTGACGCGCTCGCCGACGAAATCGAAAGGAGCATGAAATGGTGCGCCAAGCAAGCTTGGCTGAACTTGTAGAATGAAAGGAATCTACTCAGTAAGGATAATGGCATACT
>CAKTZA010000089.1 GCA_934635045.1 uncultured Kiritimatiellota bacterium
CCCCCCCCCCCCCCCCCCCCCCCCCGGCAGGGAGATTTGCGCGACGGCGTCCTGCGCGGCAAAGGCCGCGCCCTTCTTCGCCGCGTCCGTCGTCGCGTGCAGCCCGATTGCCGGCGTGCCGCCATTGCCGAAGAAGAAGCCGACCGGCCATTCGCCGCGCGCCACATCGACCGCCGGCATCAGGAACGAGCCGTCCGCGCAGAACGTCGCCGAATCGCCGACCTCCGCCGCGCGCAGGACAAGGTCGCCCGCAAGCGTCTCGCCATCGGCGAACGCCTGCTGCGTCTCCGCCGCCGACGCGGCGTACGCGACGGACAGCGCGAAGACGGCTGTCGCCTGGCGAATCGATCGGTTCAGGGATGTTCCTTTGAGCGTCTGCATTGTGTGAGTCCTTGTTTTCTTTTCGTGTTTCGTGTCGCCGGATTCCTCCCTCTGCGGGGGTCTGCGCGGAATTGTACCATTTTCCGGCGAGGCCTGACAACCCAAACGTGCCTCTTTTGCGAAACAAAATCTTGCCTCCGTTGCGAACACGGCGCACCCTGTCGCGCAGACGACGTCCGTCAGCCGGACGTCATGCGGCTCGGACGGCAGGACGTCGACGACCTGGAACGAATAGGCGACGCCGAGCCTCTGCGCCGTCGGCTCGGCGGACGCCAGGAGGCGATCATACCAGCCGCCGCCGTAGCCGAGGCGGCGTCCGTCGCGCGTGAAGGCGAGGCCCGGCACAAGCCACGCCGTCGGGCACGCGGCGTCCGGCGAGGCGTCACGCGGTTCGCGGATGCCGTGCGGCCCGAGGCGCAGGCAATCTGGGGACAGGCCCCGCAGTTCGGCAAGTTCGTACGTCTCGCCCGTCCAGCGCGGCGCGAGCAGGCGGATGCCACGCGCAAGGGCCGTCTCGATGAACGGCGTGAGGTCGATCTCGTCCGGCCCGGCCAGGTAGACGGCGACCGCCGAGCCGAGCGGCCGCGCGAGCAGGCGCGCGCAGACGAGTCGCGACACGCGCGCGCGCTCCGCCGGAGCGACGCCCCTGCGCCGCGCGCGCATCTCGGCGCGCCACGCGGCCTTCTGTTCGCGCGCCGTCACAGGGCGGGGTTCTGGAACTCGCGCACGACGTCGAGGAGCTGCTCGGCGAGGTCGGGGTCCTCCTCGAACATGTTGACGTTGTCCGAATACGTGTTGTTGCAGAGGTTCGCCTTGACCGCGATGAAGCGGTCGTGCGACGCCTTCTTGGACGACTTGAACGTCTTCTCCCGGTCGAGGACGCCGAAGTTGACGAGGTTCTGGAAGATGTCGTTCGCCGCCTTCGGGTCGATCTGCAGGCGGAAGGTCTTGATCTGGCCCCAGTCGTCGTCCGTGTGCCGCTTGGCGAAGTCGTTCGAGACGAGTTCGCTCGTGCCCTTCTTCACGAGGACGAGTCCGTTGCCGTAGATCTCGACGCCGATGCGGCGGATCGGCTCGCGGCTCATGTTGTAGTAGTGGATGATCACCCAGTTGAGCGAACTCTCCTTCACCGTGATGTACGGATCGACCCAGAACGGCCCGCAGCCGGAGAGAATCGGCAGCAAAAGGGCCACGCCCCCCACAAGCACGGCCGACAAGAATCGCCGCACGCCCTTCTTCCTTCCGTTTCCAACACCCTGTTCCGTCTGTTTCATCCTTTTGTCCTCCGCATGGCCGATGTCCGAGCCGCCGACAGCCGCCGCGTGACAGGCCGCCGGAGCAATTCCATTTTTTTGAGCAGTCCGCATCTTCCTTTCCTTTCTCGCGGACTATGATACCATTTTGGCGGCCCGTCGCGCAAGGCGGCGACGGGCCGCCGCCGGGCCCGCTCCGGCTCGCGTCTCTCCCGCCGCCGCCCTTACGTGTGGAGCGAGCGGACGAGCGAGACGCACCAGACGCGCGCGGCGCCGGCGCGCTTCAGCTCCGCCGCGCACTCCGAGAGCGTCGAGCCCGTCGTCATCACGTCATCGACGACAAGCGCCGTCTTCCCCGCGACGACGGCGGGCCGCATCACGCCGAACGTGCCGATCACGTTCGTGCGCCGCTCGGCCTCGCTCAGCCGCCCCTGCCGCTTCGGCGCGTTCTTCCGCCGCAGCACGAACGGCGGACAGGGCTTGCCCAGCCGCCGCGCAAGCGGCTTCGCGAGGACGCGGCACGGCGTGTAGCCGCGATCCCAGAGGTGAAAGAGCGTCGACGGCACGGAGAGGACGCAATCGATCTTCGCGACGTCAAACCGCGCGCGCACCGCCGCTTCGAGGAAGTCCACAAGATCGTCCCGCAGCCAGTAGTGGTTGCGGAACTTGAAGGCGTTCAGCATCTCGCGCGCCTCGCCGTCCATCCGCAGCGCGCTCGCCGCGCGGTCGAAGCGCGGACGGTACGCGCGGCAGTCCTCGCAGAGGAATTCCTCGTCCAGCCCCAGCGCATCGCGTCCGCACCGCCGGCAGCAGCCCGTCGCCGGGACGAAGGACAGGCGGTTCAGGCAGTCCGAACAGACGTGACGCCCGGGCCTGTCGACCGGGCGTCCGCAGACCTCGCACGTGCGAGGCCACACGATGTCGAGAACCTTAGCGAGCAAGCAGGTTCGCGGGGTATTCGCCCGCCTCGACGAGCTTCCGGATCTCGGCCACGACGAACGGCTTGTCCTCGCGGTACGTGACGCCGAACCACGACGAGTCCGTCGGCAGAACCTTGCAGTCGGCCTTGCCTTCCTTGATCAGCTCGTCCACGACGAACGGGATGTACCACTCGCTCTTCATCTCCGTGCCGCGCGCGGCGAGGAACGTCGCGAAGCGCGTCTCCAGCTCGGCGAAGAGCTGCGGCGTGAAGCCCCAGCAGTTCATCGAGACGCGCGCGTCGAGCGGAACCTTGACGGGGTTCGCCTCGTCCTCGCGGTTCTCGGCCACGTCGCCGGCCCGCACAAGCTTCGTCATCTCGGTCACGCCCTTCAGCATGCCGTCGGCGGAAATGTCGCAGATGCCGCGCGCGACCGAGCCGTTTGCGGAAAGCGTCAGGTCGAGGCGGTAGCCGACCATCGCGAAGTGGAGCGACGCCGGATCGACGGACGTGAGGTACGCGCCGAGCTTGGCCATCGCGTCACGCCCGTAGAAGTCGTCGGCGTTGATGACGGCGAACGGCTCCTTCACGACGTGGCGCGCCGCGCGCGTCGCGTGCGCCGTGCCCCACGGCTTCGTGCGGCCTTCGGGGAACGTGTAGGGCGCTGGCAGGTCGTTCAGGTCCTGATAGCAGTAGTCGACGGCGACAAGGCCCTCGTACTTCTTGCCGACCTTCTCCTTGAACTCGGCCTCGAAGTCCTTGCGGATGACGAAGACGACCTTGCCGAAGCCGCCGCGAATCGCGTCGAAGACGGAGTAGTCGAGAATGGCCTCGCCCGAGGGGCCCACGGGGTCAACCTGTTTCAGCCCGCCATAGCGGCTGCCCATGCCGGCGGCGAGAACAACGAGAGTCGGTTTCATCTGCTCAGTTTCCTTTCTGTTGAAAAGTGAGCGTGTATTATACCACATTCGCCGCGCCGCCTGTCGCCGCCGGCTTTACGCCGTCGCGAAGAACGCGCTCACGCGCGCCAGCAGGTCGCCCGCCTCGGACACCGTGTGCACGGACGCGGGAATCGACTTGCGGAAGAGCGCGCCGTAGTTCTTCGTCACGAGGCGCGGGTCGCTGACGATCACGACGCCGCGGTCCGACTTCGTGCGGATGAGCCGCCCGAACCCCTGACGGAACTTGATGACGGCCTCCGGCAGCGCGTAGTCGCGGAACGAGCTGCCGCCCGCGCGGTCGATCATCTCGGAACGCGCCTCGACGACGGGATCGCCCACCTGCGCGAACGGCAGGCGCGCGAGGACAACGCACGACAGCGCCTCGCCCGCGACGTCGACGCCCTCCCAGAAGCTCTGCGCACCGAACAGCACCGTGTTCGCGCGCCCCTTGAGCTGCCGCGTCATCGCCTCGCGCGACAGCCCCTCACCCTGCACGAGCAGCGTGACGCCCGCCGCCGCAAGCGGCTCGTGCGCGTGCGCGGCGACGGCGTTCATCATCTCGTAGCTCGTGAAGAGGACGAGCGCCCGCCCCTGCGTGATCGCGAAGAGGTCGCGGAGAAACCCCGCCAGCGCCTCCGCATACGCCGCCGAGTCTGCCGCCGGGTCGGGCAGGCAGTCCGGCGCGAGGACGAGCGCCTGGCGGAAGTAGTCGAACGGCGAGGTCGCCGTCAGGAAGCGGAAGCGCTCCTTCGTCCCCAGCCGCCGCGCCATGTACTTGAAGTCGTTGCCGACGCGCAGGGTCGCCGAGCAGAGCACGACCGAGTCCTTCACGTCGTAGAAGATGCGCTTCAGGTCGTCCGCGACCGAGAGCGGCGCGGCCACGAGCCGCACATAGGCGGCGCGGCGCTCCGACCGCACCCGCTCCGCCCAGTAGGCGTGCGTCGCCTTGTCGCCGCGCAGCACGAAGTTCGTCTCGTTCGCGAACGCAACCAGCGACTCGGCGATGCCCGCGACCTGCGCGGAGAGGTCGCCGAGGTAGTTGAGCTCCCCGTCCGGCACGGCGCCGTCGAGCGTGTCCCGGAGGTCGTGCAGGAGGTTCACGAGCGCGGCAAGCTCGGCCTCCAGGCGGTTCTGCGCCGCCGCGAGCCGCCTCTCGTCCCAGGCCTCGGCCTCGTAGGGCTTGAAGAGCCCGTGCAGGGAATAGGCCCGCACCCCGTCGTCCGCCACGCGATAGCGGCAGACCGCACGGTCCTTCGCCGGCTTCAGGAGCTGCGCGGCGACCTCGGCGAGCACGTCCGCCGCGTTCACGATGCGCATCGAGAGGCGCGAGGCGTCCGACAGGAGGCGCATCACCTTCTCGCCGGACGCGCTGCCCGCGAACGCGCCCTTCTGGAACTGGCGCTCGACCGACGCGAGCGTGCCGGAGACGCGCGGGTTGCGCCCGCGTCCGCGCCGCTGGAGGCGGCCCAGGATGCGCGTCAGGGCCGGCAGCGAGAACTCCACGCGCAGGTAGTCCGTCGCGATCGACTCCAGGTTGTGCGCCTCGTCCATCACGAGCCGCCCGTAGCTCGGCAGGATGCCGCTCCCCGGCGCCGTCGCCTCGGCGAGGACGAGCGCGTGGTTCGCGATGACGAGGTGCGCCTCGGCGGCGGCCTTGCGCGCCTTGTAGACGAAGCATCGCGTGTAGTAGGGGCAGCGCCGCCCGCTGCACTCGTCGCCGGGGCAGGCGAGGAGCGCGCGCGGCAGCCCCTCGTAGGAGTCGAGGTCGCCGTCCGGCGTGTGCCGGAGCCAGTCGATGAACGCCGGCATGAGCGCCTGCTCGTCGGCGGACATCGTCCAGTACCCGGCGGCGAAGAACTCGCCCACGGCCCGGAGGCAGAGGTAGTTCGTGCGGCCCTTCAGCAGCGCGACCCTGAACTTCGCGGCGGCGTCGCCGAGGATGCGGCGCGCGCGGGGGATGTCGGACGAGACGAGCTGCGACTGGAGGTTGCGCGTCGCCGTCGAGACGACGACGGGCGTGTCGTTCGTCCACGCCCAGAGGATGGACGGCACGAGGTAGGCGAGCGACTTGCCGACGCCCGTGCCGGCCTCGACGACGAGGTGCTCGCGCGCATTGAACGCGGCGGCGATCGCGCCCGTCATGTCAATCTGGCCGGGGCGCTCCTCGTAGCCCTCCATGCGGCCGAGCGTGCCGCCCGCGCGCAGGTGATCCTGCACGGCCGCGACGTCAATCGGCGCGCAGTCCTCGTGCGTAGGCAGGTGGCGCGTCCGCGCGGCGTCGGGACGCTCCGGAATGAACCCCGCCCAGTTCGGGTCGTCGATGAAGGCCGCCGGCGTCATGCGTCAAACCGTTCAGGCCAGCGGGTCGGCCGCGAACTCGCCCTGCTCGGGCACCTGTTCGGACGACTCGAAGTTCTCGACCGACTTCGAGACCGGCTCGCGGTCGAGGAAGCGCGTCCACTCGCGCACGAAGCTCATCTCCACCTCGCCCGTCTCGCCGTTGCGGTTCTTCGCGATGTCGACGATCGCAAGCGTCTTATCGTCCGCGTTGTCCGCCCCCGCCGTCCGGCTCGGACGCCGCAGGAGGAAGACGACGTCCGCGTCCTGCTCGATCGCGCCCGAGTCGCGCAGGTCGGAGAGCTTCGGCTTCTCGTTCTTGTCGCCGCGCTGCTCGTTCGCGCGCGAGAGCTGCGAGAGCACGATCACCGGCACCTTCAGCTCCTTCGCCATCGCCTTGATCTGCTGGGAGATCATCGACACCTCGATCTGGCGGCTCTGGCGCGCGCCCTCGCGGCAGTTGCAGAGCTGGAGGTAGTCGATGACGATGAGCTCGATGCCGTGCTTCTTCTTCATGCGGCGCGCCCGCGCCCGGAGGTCCATGACGTCGAGGCCGGCCGTGTCGTCCACGTAGATCGGCGCGCCCTTCAGTTCGCCGCAGGCGCGCATCAGGTTGTCCGTCATCTCGACCTTCTCGTTCTTGGAGACGAGGTTGCGGTTCAGCCGCCACATGTTGATCTTCGCGCGACCGGCGAGCATGCGCTTCGTCAGCTGCTCGACGGGCATTTCCAGCGAGAAGATCGCGACGGGGTGGCGCTTACCCTCGTCGTAGGGCACGGGCATCTCCGTCGAGATCATCTGCCCGAGCGCGACGGACTCGGCGATGTTCATCGCGAGCGACGTCTTGCCGACGGACGGACGCGCGGCGATGACGATCATTTCGGCGGGCTTCAGCCCCTGCAGCGTCTCGTCGAGGTACTTGTAGCCGGTCGACAGGCCCTCCATCAGGCGCCCGCCCGACTCGAACATGCGGTCGATGCGCGCGTAGCTGTCCTCGACGGCCATCTCCCACGGGGCGGTCGTGCCGCGCGTGCCGCCGATCTCGAGGAACGTCTTCTCGGCCTCGCCGAGGACGACCTGCGGGTCGGGGTACTCGTTCTCGTCGAAGCTCTTCTCGACGACCTTCGTCGCCCGCTCGATCAGGAGCCGCCGCAGGTACTTCGCCTTCACGATGCCGAGGTAGTGCTCGGCGTGCGCCGTCGTCGGCACCTGGTCGATCAGCGACTGGATGTAGCCGATGCCGCCGACCGTGTCGAGGCGGTTCTCCCGCTTGAGCTCCTCGATGAGCGTCAGCGCGTCGAGCGGCTTCGACGTCATCGCCATCTGGAGCATCGTCGCGTAGATGAGGCGGTTCGCCGGCCCGTAGAACGTCTCGTCGATCACGCCCTGGCTGCGGCACTCGTCCATCACGCGCTCGTCGCCGCGCCCGTTCGCGTCCAGCAGGATCGACCCCAGCAGCGCGCGCTCGGCCTCCAGGCTGTGCGGCGGCGTCTTCAGGTCGCTCACGGGCGCGCCTCCCACTTCTTTGTTGAATCGCTTTTCATTTCGTGCGGCACATTATACCAAATCTGCGCCATGCGCCGCGCGCCCCCTTTTCGATTCGTGAGATTTCACACAGGGCCGCCCCCCCCCCCCCCCCGAACCGTCACCTCGGCAACACGAGGGTCGCGGTGACCGGGAAGTGGTCGCTCGGATACAGCCGGGTGCCGGGACGGAAGTCGTCGTGCGTCGCGAAGTCCAGGACGCGCGTGCCGTCCGAGACGTAGATGTAGTCGATGCAGTAGTCTTCGTATCGCCGGCCGTCCTCGACAACGGGGCCGTCCTTGTACCGGCCGAAGCCCTGATACGTGTTGCGCGGGCCGGACGTCTTCTCGGCGATGTCCCGCGCGTCCTTCAGCACCCGCCGCACCGCAACCGCCGGCTTGTCGCCGTAGCGGCAGTTGTGGTCGCCCGTGAAGACGATCGGCGCGCCCTTCCCGAACTCCCGCATGCGCGAAATGACGAGCAGCATGCCCTTTTCGCGCGCCAGTTCGGAGACGTGATCCGTGTGGGTGTTGGCGAAGCAGAAGCGACGCCCCGTCGCCTTCTCGCGGAGAATCAGGTACGAGCAGACGCGGGGACAGGCCGCGCCCCAGCCCTTTCGTCCGGGCACGTCAGGCGTCTCCGACAGCCAGAACGTGCCGGACTTCTCCGCCTCGAACCGACTCTTGCGGTAGAAGACCGGCGATGCCTCGTCCGACTTCCGATCCGCGCCGCGATGGTCGCCGACGAAGGCGTAATCGGGCAGATGCTCGCGCAGGTACGCCGCCTGGTCGGGACAGACCTCCTGAAGTCCAAATGCATCCAGATCCAACTTCTTCACGAGCGCCACGAGATCCGCCTTGCGCAAGTCCCAGCAGTTCGCGCCGTCCGCCTTCTTGGCCCAGTCGCCGGACAGGCGGATGTTGTAGGAGCCGACGCGGATCGTCTCGGCGGACGGAGCAGCCGTTCTGCACCCGACAAGCGCAGCCGGCAGCACAGCCGACATCAGGACAGCACCCATTTTGCTCTTCATGTTTCCGATCATTTTATGGTTTGAACTCTTCATTTTAAAAATCTGCACGGATTATACCACGTTCCGCCGAACGCCGTCAATGAGGCCGCCGTCCGAGCGGTTCGCTCGGAACTTTGGTATAATTCGACCCATGAAAGCTCTTGCGGCACTCGTTCTCATTCCTCTGACGGCGCTGGTCGTGGCAGTCCCGTCGGTGCCGTCTGACGATGCTGTTCCATCGGAGACCCGCTGATGGTCGCACCTGTCTTTCGAGAGATTGCTTTCGCCTGGGCTTGCGTGACGCTTGTGGGCGGATGCCTCACCGTGGCGGTTGCCGTGTGGGCAAGGCATTTTCTGCACGAAGTGTCGGAGCAGTTCATCAGGATGCCGCCGTCCGCCAAGGCCGTGCTGGCGGCGGCGGTCGTCGTCGCGACGGTCTTCGCGCAGAAGCCGATGAACGTGTCCACGAACCAACCCGAATCGGCACAGGTGGAAACGACTCACACGGAGTCACATATCCCCCGAGCGAAGCGAGCTGCGAAGCAGGCGCTATGCGGGGTGAGCCACGGAGAGGGTGAAGAATGGGGGGCTACGAATCAACACGAATCTGCACGAATCGGAATCCGTGATAATCCATGCCAATCCGTAGACAAGGATTCGTCTGAACTCCGTGCCTCCGTGTCTCCGTGTGAGACAATCGTCTCATCCAACGACGTGGTGCGCGGCTACCGCCTCGAAACGGTGCGGACGAACGAGGCAATCTCCTACACGCGACCGACGAACGCGCGGCTTGTCGGCACGTGGCACCTCACCGACGCCTACAGGGGAAGAGCATGGGTGTTGCTGGGGGAGGAAGGAAAAGGGAAGAGGGAAAAAGGAAGAAGTGCGGACGGTCAACTTCTTCCCTCTTCCCTCTTCCTTTTTCCTTTGGGCCCCCATGTCGTGACGTCGCTCTGGGCGCACACGTGGGGCAAGGTGCGTCCGCAGCTGCGGAACGCCTCGAACGAGATCTTTGTCATTGGCGCGCCGATGTTCGCGCGGCACGACCAATCCTACCTCTGGACGGCGGCGACCGCAAACGGCTCGGTGCTGCTGACGTGGGAGAACTTCTTCTTGGGCAATCCGTATGAGAGAGTGTACAACCCGCCTGTCTCGGCACAGCTCGAACTTTTTCCGAACGGCGACTTCATCGCGCGCTCGAACAGTGTCGAGCGCGTCTACCGCCGCGTCAACCCCGACGACTGGGACGACGACGGCATCCCGAACGGCGCGGACGACGCGCCGCTCGTCCCGTCGGACACACCCCAGTTCGGTCCGCACCAGACGCTGCCGGAGGGCGCGAACGCGGACGCCTACTGCTGGGTCGATCTCATCGTGCGACAGGCCAACGCCCAGGTGACGTTCACGGGCGACGGCGCGTCGAACCTCGCCGATCCCTCATTCATCGCCGAGGCGGACGCGACGAACCGCGTCCCCCTCCTCATCGGCAAGACGTACCGCGTGACGTGCCCGATGCCGTTCGAGGTCGCCGCCAAGTCGAGCGACGACATCGAGGACTCGTGGGAAGAGGATCGGTGGGCACTTTGGCTCCACTGGCCGGTTTCGATTCGCCCACACGGAGTATCCATACAGGGGAGCATTTCTCACACGGAGATGCGGAGCCACGGAGCCGTCCAAGCCCACGAGCCAATTCTCCGTGTCTCCGTGCCTCCGTGTGAGCTTTCTCTGAGTGCGCTGTTGCTGTCTTCGACCTTACAGACATTCTCCAAACCTTCCAGAACGTTCACCATGCAAGTTGTCCCCTTTGGCCTTGGCGGGGCGTTCACGTGGACAAACGTCTGCTGCCGCGTCTCCGGGAGCGGCTACACGTTCTCGATCACGTGCGGCGACAGCTGCGCCTGCGGCGGCTGCAGCGCGACGGGCTATCTCGAATACGAGGGCTACCGGCTTCCGGCCTACGGCGGCTCCTGCGGCTGCGGCGGCAGCGTCGACCACCCCGGCGACGATCAAGACCCCGACAAGGACCCGCCCCTGCCGGGCGCGTCGGCGACGTTCTCGAAGCGCATCGTCTTCTTCGAGGACGAGTACGAGAACGCGCCGGGCGAGACCGTCCCGTGGCGGTCGACCGAGACGGAACTCGACTGCTGGGCGTACGGCGGCACGCGCGGCGGGCACGTCCGCATCGAGATCCGGGGTGCGGACGTCCTCGTGCCCTACGGCGGGAGCCCCCTGCCGTTCGAGCAGGACTTGGAGCCGGGCGAGGAGGTCGCGTTCAAGAACACCTACCGCGCCGTCAGGCCGAGCGGCGGCGAGTCGGCGGAGGCATCATTCTCAATGGAGTACGTGTAAAATGAAAAGAATCCTGACGACCTTGGCCTGTTTCTTGACACTGTGCGGATGTGGCAAGCGTCCGTATACAGAAGACGAGCGGCACGAAGCGGCGGCGCGGTCACTGATTTCCGTTCTCTCGACGAATGCGTCCGTTCGCGCGATTCGCGCAAGCGGTGCCGTGAGAGAATGTCTCAAGAACTTGAAGGCGCAACCCGAACGAGAAATGCTCCTTGTGTCTTGGCGGGACGCGCTCAAGGATATCCCTGTCGAGAATCTGCGACCATCCGAAAGGTATTGGTCAGTCCGGGAGGCTTGCCATCTGCTCGTCTGGGATTTTGTCTGTGCGCTGCAGGACAGCGGCAGTTCTTATGAGGAAATGTGGCAATCGTATTTCGACTCCTTGACCTGGCTGGATTCTCAAATTGCGCAAATGAAGCCAGTCCTTGCCAGGACACGCGAACGACGCAAAGAGAATGAATGCTGGGACAGCTACCAAGCCCTCGCCGAATACCGAGAAAGCGTAATCGAGAATCTTGAGATTGACGAATTCAACAAAACACGTTATCCGAATGACGTCAAGAAGATGGATGCGATTCGTGCGGAGTTCGAGAGATTGATTGGTCGTCCTATCCGTAAAAGAGAAGACATTACCCGCCTTGGCTTTTACGCAAGACAGGTTGGCGCGTGCATCCAGAGGGAGCGGGACGCGGCGTTGAAGAAAACGGCTTTACGCGAATGAGAGCAGGGTTGACAATGGGGATATGAGGCCAAACTTATCGTTCTGTCGACTTGAGCTTGAGGTCTGTGGGCGTCTCTTCGACGGGATAGAGCCGCATCCGCTCGTTGGGCGACGTATTCGGCTGATGCAGGGCAAGCGTCAGGTCGCCGTCGAACGTGCGAAAGAGCATGCCGTGTCCGCCGTCGCGCGTGTAGAGCGGCGCGAGGTTTTTCCAGGGCCCGCGAACCGAGCCGCTTGCGGAGACGCACTGCAGGACGCTGTAACCGTGGCCCTT
>CAKTZA010000090.1 GCA_934635045.1 uncultured Kiritimatiellota bacterium
TGTCAGTATGCCATTATCCTTACTGAGTAGATTCCTTTCATTCTACAAGTTCAGCCAAGCTTGCTTGGCGCACCATATGAAGCAGTTCCTTTCGCTAAGTTAATTTATGGCTCATTACATTAGCATCCCATTCGCTCACTGCGTTCGCGAAGGGATGGAAGCCTAGCGTTGCATCTGGCGGCGATTTCCTGTAACCTACAAGATTATGAAAACACCCCCACCAGAAGTAACGAAGACAGTATACCACATTCTCAGGCAGAAAGGCAACCTCATCCCGTACTCGGCAGAGATTCCGCATCTGGGGAATGGACGCGCTCCGTCGCGTCCACAGGGTGGGGAATTTATCTCCCGCAGAGGCCACAGAGGGTGGTTTTGGGCAAGGCGAAGCCGCCCCGACCATCTGGTCGGGTTTGAATCCCGGCGTTTTACCGGAGGTGGCCGGGCAACCTCCCGGCATCATCCGGTCAGGCACTCAAGTTCGTACTCCCTGCTGAGGTACACCGTCTCCGGCCCGTAGCCGCTGAAGTCGATGTTGTGCAGGGCCTCGCAGAGCTTCCTCGCCCACATCGACTGCGTCACCTTCCGGCAGCCCCTGGCGAGCCTCCTCAGCATGCCGGAGTTGAACACCTGCCACAGGTTGTGCGCGAACTGCATCAGCAGGTGCATCGCGCGGCTGGCGTTCTCGTCGTTGCAGAACGTATGCTCAAGCCCGAAGCCGTCCTCGCCCTTGGACTTCTGCGTCTTGAAGCTGTTCTCGACCGTCCACCTGCGCCGCCCCCATTCCGCCACCTTCTGGGCGTACACCGCCTTGCCGACGTCGAGGTCGGTGGCGAACTGCCCGTAGTAGGCCTCCCCGGCCGGCTTCTCCTGATGGCATTCGACGACGTTGACGACGCTGTCGCCGAGCTTCACGCCCGTCGCCCACCGCAGCGAGCCGACCGTCTCCCACAGGCCGCCCCCGGCCTTTCGGGTCATGGGGCCGTGTCCGTCCCCGTCGAGCGCCATCAGCGACTGCGCCTCGGCGTACGCATCGGGCGCGCGCCCCTCCTTGAACGTGAAGATGAACCGCCAGTCGTTCCTCCTGCACGTCTCGATCACGGGGCTGCAGCAGTAGAGCGCGTCCGCGACGATGACCAGCCCGTAGCGCCCGAACCACTTCTTGAGCCGCCTTTCGATCCGCTTGAACGCCGCGTATTCGCAGTCCTGCTTCTGCTTCTTGTTCTTCGGGTCGTAGGCCTTCACGGGCTCTACGAGGATCGTCACCGCCCAGCCCCACGGGGTCAGCATCTTCGCCTCCAGCGCGTACCGGTTCCTCCTGTTCCCCTTGAGCGGGCACCCGCGCCTCGGCTCCACCTTGGTGCCGTCGACCGACACCACGAGCCTCCCGTACAGCCTCGCGGCCTCGAAGAGCTTCTCGGCTATCAGCGCGCGGGCGAACCGGACCAGAAGCATCTGGAGCCTGCCCGTCTTCGCCACCGACAGGAGCCTGCACCACGTCTCCGAGCTCGGGACCGTCTTGCGCTCCCCGTCGAGCCACCACGTCTGGCCGGACATCCTGAACACGTTCTTCGCGTACTCCTCGTCGTTGCGGTCGCAGTCCATCTTCTTGCGGGAGGTCCTGCGCGTGAGCAGGCCCAGCACGACGGTCCACAGCTTCGTCGTGTTGTCGCATGTCGTGCCGTCCTCGCTCTGCCGCGAGGACGCGCTCCTGAAGAATCCGTTGATGCGGTCGCGGAACTTGCCGACCCAGGAGATCAGCCTTTTCGCCGCGATGCGCCCCTGCGGGTTCCTCCCGGGCTTGCGGCCCGGCCTGCCTTTCGGCCTTCTGGGGCCTTCCCCGGCTTGGCCGTGCGCCTTCCCGTCAGGGCGGCTATCCGCTCCACGAGGTCCCGCCGCGTCCACTCGCTCATCTCCAGCATGAGCGACTTCAGCTCCCTCCAGTTCTCCGCGAGCCTGCGGACCTCCGCCTCCATCGAGACGGGCACGTACAGGCAGCGGGTCTTCCCGTCCGCCTTGTCCGTCAGCGTGTAGCGCCTGGCGTTGCCCACCGCCTGCCTGTTGAGGCTTCCCGCGATGACACCCTCCCGCAGCAGCAGCGTCCGCAGCCGCGAGACCGTCGCCCTGTACCCGGCCAGCTTTGTCCTTTTTTTCATGGTAGGTAATTATACCGACTATTTCGCGGGAAGTCAAGGCCTCGGCCACAAAAAAGTTGGAAAAAGTTTCGAGGCGGACGCCACCCGTAGCGCGCCCGCCCCAGTCGAGCCGACGCAAAACCGTCGTCTAGCTATCTCGACAAATCAGGGATTTGGAATCTCTGGTTCTTCAGGACGTCGCAGGTGAACTCGCGGCCGGCATAGCGGTAGACGGCACCCTCGTCCTTCACGAAGCCCCAGGTAGACACAGGCCGGCCCAGCGCCTTCGGCAGCGCGAAGGTCGCCTCGTTGTCGCGGTCGAGGCCGTACACGAGCACACGCACGCCGCCCTGTCCGTCCGTCAGCGCGACGACGCGCGTACCGCCCTTCACGTCCGTCACGGGGATCTCGAGGATCCTCTTGCGCGCGAGGATGAACGGCTCCAGGTCCTTCAGCGCGCGCCCGACCTTCACCATGTTCGCCCAGCGCGTCTCGACACGCTCGGGATACGGGCCGACGAACATGTCGAAATAGGAATAGAACGTGAAGCCCGTCATGCCGTTCGCCGCGTAGGCGAGGGCGACGGACAGCATCTCGTTCGCCTCCGGCTCGCGGCCCGCCGCGTCATACGCCGCCGGGCTGTCGAGCGCGCCGCGCCGGTAGTTCGCCCAGTTGAGCCACTGGGGCGCGTGCCAGCCGGCGGCCGGACGGCACGCCCCCGCCCGGCGCATGTAGCTTTCGTCGCCGCGCAGCGAGGCGTCGCCCTTGTCGATCGGGTACTTGTCGCCGCCCTGCACGTCCGCCGTCGGGAGGTAGGGCGCCGGCTCCATGATGTTGCAGGTGAGGACGATGTGCCCCGGCGTCACGCGGTTGAGCTCGCGGCGGATCGCCTCCAGCACGGGCACCTTGTCCTCGCTCGCCTCGTCCATCGTGTACCAGCCCATGAGCGCGGGATACTTCGCGAGCGCCAGCGCCTTCGGCCCGATCTCGTGGATCTTGTCCGGCTTCTGCTGGTACCCGGCGAAGTCGTCCGCCAGCACCCGCAGACCGTACTTCGCGCACGTGCCGTAGAAGAACTCACGGTCCGACTCGGTCACGAGCTTGTAGGTCGAGTAGTCGATGAGGAAGTTGAACCCCGCCTCGGCGATGCGCTTCAGATGCGTCTCGACGTCGGCGCGCGAATGCTTGCCGAGGTCGAAGCTCGAATAGAAGCCCAGCGGCATGAACGGCCGTCCGTCCACGAGGGCCTGTCCCCGCTCGTTGATGAAGACTTCGCCCTTCTTCGGCACGTAGGTCGGCGTGACGGTGACAGCGCGCGTCCGAGTCCCGAGCTCGCGTCCGCGATCCGTCAGCGTGCAGACGAGCGTCGCCGGCCCTTCGTAGGCCAATCGCCCGAACGCGGCGGTGAGGACGCCGTCCTCTTCCGTCGCGGCGGCGGACGCGAGCACGGCGCCGTCCGGCTTCTCCAGCCGCAGCGCGTAGGCCGGACGCGCGTCCTTGGCCAGGAACGGGCCGAGGAAGAACGAGTAGGCGCGGACGCGCCCCTCCTCGCTGAAGACCTTGTTGTGCGTCGGCCAGGTGTTGCAGAAGTGCCACAGCGGCTCTTCGGACGTCAGGCGCGCGTTGTCGCAGTCGATGTAGTGTTCGGGACGCGGCGCGGCGATGCTCTTGCCCGGATCAAGCTGGACGAAGAGGATGAACCGCAGCTTCTCCTTCGACGTGTCGAGGTCGCGCTTCGGGATGAAGGCCAGCTCCTCACGGCTCCAGCCCGCGCCGATGTCGACGTACTTGCGCCCCCAGTAGCCCTCGTACTTGCCGGTCTCGGGGTTCGTCGTCTCCAGCGCGATCTGCTCAAGGATGTCCCGCGAATGGCTCTTCGTGTCGAGCGAGAAGACGTAGCGCTCGCCCTTCCTGAGCACGACGCCCGGCTTGACCGGGAGTGTGAACGAATGCCGCGTGAAGCCCGAAAGGCGCGCGCCGCCGTTGCCGTTGTATCCGAAGCCCCGCCCCACCTCGGTGTGGGCGTCGTACGCGCCGTACTTCGACGCGTCCTCGAAGTCGGCGTTCGCGAAGATGTCGATGTTCGCGGCACCCGCCGCCCCTGCGCACGCGCCAAGCGCCAGCGTCAGCAGTTTTCCCGTCCGTGTCATGGCCTGTTCCTTTCTCCTGTTCGTTTCTTTCACCTGTAGATCCTGCAGCTGAACTCGCCGCCTTGAAAGGTCGTCGCCGCCCCGTCGAGACCCGCAAACGAACAGGCGTTGTCCAAATCGAGGCCGATCGCGAGAATGACCGACCGACCGTCCTCGGCCTCCATCCGCACCACGCGCGTATGCCCCCGTTCGTCCCGTTGCGCGACCTCGACAATCGGCCGGCGCGACAGGATGAACGGCTCCAGCCCCTTCAGCGTGCGGATGACGTTCAGCGCCGCGCGACGGCGCGGCTCGTACCGTTCGGGAACCGGGCCGCGAAAGAGGTCGTCCCACTGGTAGAAGATGAAGCCTTTCGCGCCCCAGCTCGCCTGAAGGAGCGCCACGGACAGCATCTCCTCCTCGGTCGGCTCACGCCCGCTCTGCGCATACGCCTCACGTGTGTCCATCGCATGCGGACGGTAGTTCGCCTTGTTGAAGACCTGCGGACAGAGCCACGCGACCGAGGGACGGCAGACGGCCCACTTCTCCATGTCCGCATTCATTCCCGCCAGCCCTTTCGAGCCAAGGTCGATCGGGTAGAAGTCCGCGCCGTAGCAGTCGGAGATCTTGAGGTAGGCCGGCGGATCGAAGAGGTTGCACTCCCACGTCGGATGGTCGGGGTCGACCGCATTGACCATGCGGCGCAACGCCTCGACATAGGGAATGAGCGTCATCGGCGCCTCGTCCGTGAGATAGTAGCCGAAGAGCGTCGGCTCCGCGCGGTACCGCTCAATGACGGTCCTGTGTTCGGTGTCGAGCAGATCCTTGCGATAGTGCCAGCCCGTCACGTTGAGCATCAGCCGAATGTCGTTCGCCGACAGGATCCTCATCACGTCGGGGATCTTCTCACGCCAGTTGAAGAACCAGTACTCCAGCAGCAGGTTCGCTCCGGCATCTTTCCAGTCGGGCATCGTCTCGCGGAACTTTTCGAGGTCGCGCGCGTAGCCGAACGACGCGAAGAACCCAAGCGGCATGAACGGCTTTCCGTCAAGGAGCGCCAGCCCGTCCTCGGTCACGAACGTGCCGCCCGGCCCCGGCCGTGCGGTCGGGCCGACCGTGACGACGATCTCGTTCGTGCCACACGTCCGCCCCGAAACCGCGTCCGTCACCGTGACCCGCAGCGTGCCCGCGCCACGGTAGGCCAGCGGCTGTCCGAAATCGGCCGTGAAGGAGCCGCGTTCGTCCGACGCCGTCGCCTCGGCGAGCCGCTGTCCCGCCGCGTCCAGCAGCTCGACGCGGAACGTCGGCCGCCCGCCCTGCGGGATGAACGCGCCCGAATAGCCCGAATAGAAGCGCACGCGCGGATTGTCGCTGTAGACGCAATTGTGCGTCGGCCAGACGTTCGTCAGGTGCCATTCGGGGCGATTCTCCTCAAGGAAGACGTCATCGTACTCGACGTATTCGTCCATGTTGGTGCAGACTTGGCTGTTGGCGTCCGCCGACAGGGCAATCGTCGCGAAGACGTGCCGGTCGGCCTCGTCCGTCTTCGGCACGAACGTGACCCACTTGCGCCGCCAGCCGTCCGCCAGCGGCTCTTCGGACACGTTCCAGTTCCCATCGACATACCGGCCGCCGCGATACGACTCCCAGTAGCAATGGGCGAACAGGCGGCCGTGCGGCTTGTAGCTGAAACCGAACCGGTAGCGCGTTCCGGCTTTCGGCCGGAAGGACGTCCCAAACGCATGCTGAAGCTTCCCCGCCTTGTCGCGCGCCGGATAGAGCCGCAGGCCGCCGCTCGTCGAGTAGCCGAGCCCTCCCGCGACCTGGACGCCGTTCGTCTCCTCATGGAACTTCGACCGGTCCTCGAAACCGGGATTCTCAAAGGCATTCACGTTCAGTCCGGCGACCGTTCGCAGCATCGGCAGAAGAAAGCCCAGAACGACAAGTGTACGCAGTGACATCGCGACCTCCTTTTGCGTTTACCGCACAATCATCAGCAAGCCCGAATGGAAGACCGTCAGCCGGACCTCGCCCGACTCGTCCACCATGAAGCGTCCCGCCACGCGCGACAGGCCCGTGGAGCGTCCGCGCAGACGGAAAGACGCGGCTTTCGCGCCGCCCGTGAGCCGCGCGACCAAGAGGCTCTGCGGCAGGTCGTCGGGCAGCGCCGTCTCCTCCGTGCGCCCCAAGTCGACGGTGACCGCCCCCAGCGAGCCGCCGTCAAACGTCGGCACGTCGGCAACCGTCCAGTCATCCGTCACAGTGACGGCCAGCGTCGTCTTCTGCGCCGAAACGCCCTTGAACGTGCCCGCGCCACCCACACGCACCGCCGCGAGCGTCCCCGCGCCCGTCAGGTCAACCGTCGCGTCCGCGCCCGTCCGGCAAGTCCCCGTGAAGCCGTAGGAACCCTCCGCAAACTTGACCGTGCCCGCACCGAGGTTGCAGACGCCGCCGTCGCCGACGAGCGGAACCTCTGTCGTGAAGGTCGTGCCCGCCGCCGGACGAAGCACAAGCCCCTTGCCGCACAGGCGCATCGTCAGGGCGTCGCTCGCAGCCGACGCCGCGAACGTGTAGTCGGCGTCGTTCCCGTAGTTCCATTCGGCGTCGTCGAAGAGCAGCGTCATCCCCTTCTGGAGTCCGGCGAAGTTGAGGAGCGTCGCGTGCAGCGTCGTGCCGTTCACGAACGCGACCTGTCCCGTCGGGAGATAATAGTTCCAGCTGTAGAGGCCAAACTGCGTCGGCTGGTCGGTCAGCCGCCGCTCCCGATTGCCGCGCCCGATCCAGCAATTGTCGAAGACGGCGTCGATTGTCCCATGCACGTAGATCGGATAGGCCCCCGACGTGAGTTCGGAATCCTTGCAGCGGACAAGCGTCGAAGCCTGCGGCGTCGTGGAATCCGAGAAGTAGATGGAGCCCGCACGCACCGTCGCATTGGTCAGGGCCAGCGTCGCGCGTGTCCCCGCTGATGAAGAGAAGGAATCGACGCCCACGCGCAACGTGTCGCAGATGAGATTCGATCCGTTCAGGAGCCGCAGCGTCGGCGTCAGTTGCTGCGCGCCGGCACGCCCCGCGCCATAGCCCACGAAGACATGCACGGACTCATTCGCGTAGTTGTAGAGCTCGGCATTGTCGAGCGTCAGCGCCGCCTGTGCGCGCGCGTCCGCGTTTGTCGCGTTCAGGCCGACGACGATCACGCCGGGCGCCGTGTGGCGGACTCGGCTGCCGTTGCCGCGCAGGACGACCTCGCCTTCGGCAACCGTCAGGCCCGCGACGCCCGCCGTCGGCGCGGAGCCGTCCGACGGGAAGCCCGTCACCTCCGAACTCGCGGGACGTCCGTTTGCCCCCGTGCCCAACGCCGTCGTCAGGCGCCACGGCGCCGTCGCCGCGCGCGCATCCAGCGTCAGCGTGCCCGCGCCGCGCTTGACGCATCCGCCCGCCGCCACCGTGAAGGCGGTGAGCGAGACGTCCTTCTCCGCCCACAGGACGACAGGCGTCGCCGGATCGGCCGCCCGCACGACGACCGGCGTCGCGATCACGGCCGCGTCGGACGCGAACGCCAGCGTGTCCCGTTCGACGGACATCTCGACCAGTCCGTCCAGCGCGCCCGCCTGCGCGACGCGCGTGACGCCCTGCTCCGTGGCGCCGGACATCGTGAACGCATTCGCCCCCGCGAGCGCGACCGTGCCGCCGCCTGACTTGCGGAAGCCGCCGCCCCGAATCGCCCCCGCGAGCGTCAGCGTCGCGTCCGTCGCGACCGGCAGGTTGACGGCGGACTCGAAGGCGAGCGGCACGGCCACCGCGTTCGCCGTCCCTGCCGCCGCCGCAATCTCCGCCGCGCCCTGTTCGCCCGAGACGGACAGCGGCCCTTCGCCCGTCAGCGTGAAGCCCGACCCCGTGAAGCCCAGCGCGGCGGCCTGCGCACCCGCGCCGACGGTCACGGACGTGCCCGCGCCGTTGTCGGCGAACGCCGCGCGCGTCGCGGCCGTCGGCACGCCGTCCGACCAGCTGCCGATTGCCGCCCATGCCGCGCCGTCCGCGCCCGTCCACGTCGTCGTGTCGGCCGCGCCCAACGGCTCGGCGTTCTTCGCGACGGACATCTTCAGCGCGCCCGTCTCCGCCTCGTAGACGAACTGCGCGTGATGTCCGTCGGCAAGGGCCGTCGTGCAGAACGCGCGGCGCAGGGCCGTCTGCGACGCGGCGTCAAGCGGCGTCCGAAAGACGAAGAGCGTGTTGGTCGCGCCCGCGTCCGGCGCGGCGGAGAGCGCGAGGACGAGACGATCGATCCGCGCCGCGCCCGTCACCGTGACCGTGTCGCCCGGATCGAGCGCCAGCGTGCCGCCCGCGAGCTCAAGCCCGTCCAGCGTCAGTCCCGTCGCCGGGCCGACAAGCGACAGCGCGGCGTCGTTCGTGAGGCACAGCGTCGTCGCCAGCGTCGCGGCGCCCGCCGCGCCCAGCTTCAGCGTGCCGGCGTCGACGAGCGTGCGCGCGACGTCGTAGGACGCGAACCGCAGGTCCAGCGTGCCCGCGCCCGTCTTGCGGAACAGGCCATCTGCGCCGGAAACGTTCGCGAAGTCCTGCGTGACGACGACGTCAAAGCCGTCCGTGTCGAGCGTGAGGCCGCGCGCACCGAGCGCGAAGGCGTCGATCCGCTCGATGTACGGATACCGCGCATCCGTCCGCGACTGGCACGGCCTGAGCGTGCCGCCGTTCGCCGAGACAAGGGCGACGCCCCGCCAGCCGCCGCACGACGAATAGGTGCCGCGCAGCTGGTCACACGTCAGCGTGCCGCCGTCGAGGACGACTTCGGCCCGGCGGTCGGCGTCGGCGCCGTGGCAGAGGTCGACGCTGCCGGAACAGGTCACGGCGCCGCCGGTCAGCCGGAAGAGCGAACGGGCCGTCGCTGTGTTCGCGGCGAGCAGGCCGAGATTGATGCCGCCGCCCACCGTCACCGCGCCGCCGGACACGTCGAGCGTCGCGTCGCCGGAAAGGCCGATGTCGATTGACGACCCCGAAGCCGAGAGGTCAAGCGCGCCGCCGGAGAGGTTGAACGTGCCGGTCGAACCAGCCTCATGGCCGAGGCGAATCAGGAAGGCGTTGCCGTCCTTCGGCCCGAACGTGCCGCCCGTCATGTTGACGGTCGCCCGTCCCCACGTGGGGAAGTAGACTTGCGAGCCCGCGCCCGCCTTCAGGACGCGCGTCCCCGCGCCGGCGATCTCCAGCGTCGTCACGCTCGCGTTGTCGTAGCCGAAGGTCGCGCGGGCCGGCAAGACCAGCTCAGCGCCTTCGTTGACGGCGAAGCGGACGTCCGAGCCCTGAAACCGCAGGTCGGACGAGACGCCCGCGAGATCCAGCCGCGAACCCGCGCCGCTGACGATGACCGTTGGCGCGTCCGAGGCTGACGCGCCCAGAAAGTACTGATAGCAGCCTGTCGCCGCATACGCCGCGCCGTTCGTGACGCAAAGGACGCTCCGCCCGGCGAGGTTCAGCGAGCCGCCCGTGTGCGTGAAGGTCGTGCCGGAGCCGTCGAGGCGCAGGATGTCGGTGCGCAAGTCCTTGAAGCCCGTCTGCCCGAGGGTAACGGAATCGCCCTGCACGAACTGCGCGCCGTTCGAGATCGCGAACAGCGTCGTGCCGTCAAGCGTCGGCGTCATGTCGCTGTTCACGTAGAGAAAGCCGTTGTTGACGCATCGGCCGCCATCAACCGTCACGGCGATGTCCCGGTAGAGGTCGCGCAGGCGAACCGCCGGCAGGTGCGTGTCGGCATCCGTGAACGTCAGCGCGAACATCGCGTCGCGCGTCTGGTTCGGAAAGAGCGGAAAGAGCAGGCTGCCGCCGTTCGCGACCGAACCGCTGCGCCCCGCAAAGCTCACGAAGCCGCCGTCGAACGACCAGCCGAACGAGAAGTCCGGCTTCGCGGCAATCTTCATCACCGTGTTCGAGAAGGCGAACGACTCGACGGACGATTCGAGCGACGGCACGCCCGCGAGGCCGACGATCGAGTTGTAGCTGAACGCATTGATCACGAACGGATCGATGCCGCCGTTGCGCAGGATCTCGCCCGCAACCGTCGGATACTGGGCGAAGAGGCGGCCGCGTCCGTCGAACGTCATGTCGATGTCGCCCTTCACGCCCTCGGCGCCGAGGTAGATCCAGAGCGCGCCGAGAAAGTTCGTCGCCGGCAGCGTGAGGTCGTAGGTGCCGCCCGCCGACCGGGTGTTGACGCGGAGGCGCGTCTCGCTCGTCATGAGAAGCGGCGTCGTTTCGTTCTTCATCAGGATCGAGCCGGTCATGTAGCCCGAATCGCGACTCGTCGAGGAGTCGTCGATCACGTCCGAACGTGCGGACAGAATCCAGCCCACGGCCACGCCGCAGACGGCAAAACAAGCCAGATGCTTCACTTCTCGTGTCTCCTTTCGCTGAACAACAGTTTACGACAGGAGAGAAGTATACATTTTCTAAAAAAAAAAGCAAGTGGGTGCATCGAGAGATTTATGCTGACACCCCACATTTCCCGCTTGATTTTCGCATACGCATATACTATAATATACGCATGAAAAAGAAACCATCGGAAAAGAGCCGTTCCCGCGCCGA
>CAKTZA010000091.1 GCA_934635045.1 uncultured Kiritimatiellota bacterium
CCTCGCGGACGGCGGTCTCCGTCACGGCGTCCGCCCCCGGCGCGGCGACGCTCGTCTTCCGCTACTGGGGCGTGTTCGGCGGCCGGTTCGTCGAGGACGTCGCGCGACAAAGGCTCACGGCGGTCAATCCGCCGATCATGGTTGACTTCAACCATGACGGACGGATCGACGAGGCCGACGTCGCCGCGTGGCTCGCGGGGCGGCCCTATCGGTTCTGGACGAACCCCCAGAACCTGAACAGCGTCGGCGGAGAAGGCGGTCGCGTCAATCTTTTCCCTGTTTCCGTTGACGTCACGCCGTTTCGCCGCGCATGGGGACGTGCGGCCGAGATCCGGCTCCTGGCGGACGAATGTTTCCGCTACTGCCTTTTGGACGGCGTGACGGCCGAACGCGCGTCCGCCGTTTGGGCGGACGACGTGCAGGCGGCGGACGGCGCCGCGCTTGCCGACGCCCCGCTTTCGCCGTTCACCGACGGGGAGCTTGACGTCAGCCGCCTGCGCTCCGGCGCCGTCATGGCGCTGACGGCGCGCTCCCGCGTCGGCTACTGGACGTCCCCCGTGGTGTCCGTGTCCGTCGGCGGTGCCGAGGTCTGCCGGTTCCGCCTCCCGATGGACTTGCGCCCCGTGCGGGAGATGTACAGGTATTTCAGCGTCCGGGGATTCTGCGGCGACACGCGCGGGATTGACGTGCGCGAAGGCGTCCCGTCCGGGCTTCCCGACGAGGAGACGGACGGGCGGCACTTCGTCTTCGTCCACGGCTACAACGTGAACCCAGACGACGCCCGCGTCTGGGCGGATGCGATGTTCAAGAGGCTTCTGCTGGCCGGTTCGCAGTCCATGTTCACGGCGGTGACGTGGTTCGGGGACTACGCGCAGGTCTGGAAGGGCGTCCCCGTCGTCGGGGGGAACTCGCTCAACTACTACCGCAACGTGAAGCACGCGTTCGTGTCCGCCGCGCCGTTCAGAGCGGTCGTCGACGGTCTGCCGGGGCGCAAGGTGCTGCTTGCGCACTCCCTCGGCAACATGCTCGTCTCGTCCGCCATCGTCGACCGGAATCTCGTCGGCTACGAGCGGTATCACATGCTGAACGCCGCCGTGCCGATGGAGGCGTATGACGGCAAGTCGCAGACGGACGACATGGTCGATGGCGCCTGGACGGACGTGCCGCAGTTCCGTGCGTCACAGTGGCACAAGTGGTTCGCGTCGCCCGACTTCCGCGCCGGTCTCACATGGAAGGGGCGCTTCGGCGTCATCCCGCGCACGGAGAACTGCTATTCGGCGACGGAGGACGTGCTGGCGAACCCGACGCCCAATGGGATGGGGGAGGCATGGGGCGCGCAGGAACTCCTGAAGGGGACGACTGTCCTCTACGGGACAGATCTCCTGCTCCAGAACGTTGCCGTCGAGGGCGGCTGGGGGATCAACGCGCGCTGCGTCGCGAATCCGCTTGCCTACATTCCGGGCGTCGGATTCCGCGCCGGCTACTTTGAGGGCTATACGCGCGAACAGGCGATTGCGCTGCCGCTCTTCACCTCGTTCGACGACGAGCGGATGGCCTCGACGAACGTGCTGGATTTCGCGGATGCGGAGCTGCGGGCGAAGATGCTCGGCGACGCCATCCCGGCCGAGTCCTTCGCGGCGGGGCGGAATGCGCTTGACGGTTTTGACAACTATGAGTATCTCGGCAATGCCGAGCATGGTTGGCCGACGAAGAAAAAAGAGTGGAAACATTCTGACATCAAGAACGTCGACTACCGCTACGTGCAGGATTTCTTCAAGCACATAAAGGAGGCTACGGAACAATGAAGCACATTACAACATTCTTGGCAGGGGCTTTTGTGTCATGGTCTGCATGGGCAGACGAACTGTCGTTCAAGGCGATTGTCGTTGACGCAGAGACACAGATGTCCATGAGCAATGTCACCGTCGTTGCAGGGTTTCGGCATAACACATTCTCATGGAACAATCCAAGCACATATGACGACAAGATTGGCATCACTGCGGCTGACGGTACGGCTCGGTTTTGCGGCAAGACGAACTGCGGCAGAGTGGTCTGTACGGTCAACGATCTCCCCGGTTATTACGATGCCCAGCCGATTTATCTTCAAGGCGACAAGGGCGAGTGCAAGGGCGTCGCGGTCAGCATGATTCGCCTCTTCGTGCCGGAGAAGTGGATCGTGACGAACGACGTCCGCATGGTCATGCGGAAGATCGGGAATCCAATACCGCTCTGTGCCAAGAGAGTCAAGCGATGGGATGAGAACGGACTCTATCCCGCCGGGACGGACACGGTTGCCTACGACCTCATGCAGGGCGACTGGCTGCCGCCGTTGGGAAAGGGCAAACATGCCGACATCGAACTCGTCCATCGTCGAACGGAGCGGGGAGAAGGTCGCCTTTACGAATGGGACAAACTTCAGAAGATCTGGCGCGATGAGGTCGAAATCCGTTTCACAGGCGAGGGAAATGGACTGGTCGGGTATGTTTCCGATCCGTCGGAAACGCTGCGCATCCGCACGGTGCCAGAGACAGGGTTTCGTCCGCAACACCTTGTCTGGGCGGACATGGACACGAAGCTCAAGCGTCATGCGAGCGACGACAACAATCTCTCGTTCGCTTTCCGCATCCGTACACGACGCAATGAGCGTGGCGAGATAGTCGAGGCTTTCTACGGCAAGATCTACCGCAACCCGAAACTGCTGGGCGGCGGCGGCTATCCGCTCAATGGATTTGAAATGGTCTACTACCTCAACCCCACCTCGCTCGACCGCAACCTTGAATGGGACAGGAAGAACAACGGCTTCAAGGGCGAGTGCCCGCCCTATCGTCTGCCGTAGGCGTTCACACGGGTTCGCGCAATTTTGATATAATTCGCGTTGTCCTTCGGTTCGCCGAGGGGCCCATAGGTCGGGAACTGACGCGGCGAACCGCCGTGATCCACCCCGCGACCGTCTATTCGATGTAGCATCAACGCTACACGCTGTTCAATCGAGATACGACCAAACATTTCATTTGCGGACAGCCTGTAAGTGGAGATGCGCTCACTTGAGCGCATTTCCCTTCATGTGTCCGCATAAGCCTTTGGTCGGGCTTCGGTTGTGTGCATGAACGGAACATGCGCCCTTTTCATGCAGGGAGATGGACTTCGCGGCATCTGTGCGCAACTGAGAACGCTGACGTAAGCCATTATTCACAAAATTCACACACCAATAAAGGACCAGACAAAATGAACATAAGGCTCGTAATTCTGGCTGCTGCGGGCGCGCTGTCCACGGCGGCCGTCGGCGAGACCGTCATCCCGGTCTCCAACACGGTCGGTTTCGTCGAACTTGACGCGGCGGCCGATGCGCTGAAGCTGACGGCTTCGACGATTCGCCAAGTCGACTATCCGTCGGCCGTCGGCGCGCCGTCGTTCTGGCTCGACTGCGCGCAGACGAACGACTGGACGTTTGCGGCGGACGGCTCGGTCGCGAAGATTCCCTCGCGCGTCGGCGACCGGTACCTTGCGACGGACACGGAGGGCGGCATCCACCAGATCGCCTGGACGCCCCAGAATCCGCTTTGGGCGACGGACAACGCCCCCTCTGGGGGGGGGGGGTATCTTGACTTCGGCCCGAAGGGCGCATTGCGCGCGATGAGCTTCAACAAGGTCGGTCCCGCCGGATTCGAGACGAATGTCCTGGAGAACATCGGCACGGTGGTCGCCGTCTGGTATTCGGCGATCAATCCGGACACGCCTGACGGCGAGGGCGGCTATTACGGCGGCGCCCTCCTCGGCGGCGGGTTCGGCCCGGACGGCACGTCAGCGACCGACAAGAGCCAGTTCGTCAATTATCGCGGCACCGAAAACGACCGCGCGGGCGAGGAGGAGTCGGGGGCCTACCGTCCGCGCTGGTACGACAATCCCCTCGCCAATCCCGCGCACACGCACGCCGCGCTGCGCGACGGCTGGGTGCGGCACAACGGGCAGATGACATCGCCCCAGCATGTGGGCTTCGCCGGCGACTGGGAGGTCGTCTCGCTCGTGCCGAACGCGGAACACGGCCTCATGAACGCGACGGGGCTCGGCATGAACGACTCGCGCATCCCCGGCGTTTCGGGCGGATTCAAGGTCGCGGAGATCCTTTACTACGACCGGGCGCTGACGCTGGACGAGACGAAGCGCGTCGAGGCCTACCTGAACGCCAAGTGGTTCGGCGTGGCCGCGCGCGGCGACAACGGCAACGCCGCCGTCGGGCGGCTGCGCGTCATCCGTAACGAGGTCGGCGAGCCGAAGGGCGCGCAGCTGGCGGTCGAGGTCGCGGACGGCGAGACGCTGACGATCGACAAGCTTCAGGGCGGCCGCGGGCCGGGAGCCGTCCTCGAGAAGTCGGGCGACGGTACGCTGTCGATCGGCGACGCCTCGGCTTACGGCGGCACGGTCACGCTCGGCGGCGGCACACTCGCGTTCGCGGGACGGGCCGTCCCGACGGCGCTCCCGCATTCGGACTACATACACTTCGACGCCTCGTCCGCCGACTCGCTGGTGACGGATGACGCGGGGCGGTTCGCCGCCTTCCGCAACCTTGCCGCGAAGAGCCTCTGGAAGGCGGAGCCGATCTGTGCGCGGCCCGACGGCTTCGTGCCGGGGATTCTCGCGGACGAACTGGGCGCGGGGCTGCCGATCCTCGACTTCGGCGACTGGACGACGGAGCCGGGGCGGATGATCTTCTTCGCGACGAACGAGACGGCGGCCGTGCAGGACGTCCGGGCGACGCCGGCGGAGTTCACGACGCTCCTGGCGGTCGTCGGCGCCGCGCGCGGCGGCGGGTCGCTCGTCAAGGCGGTTCGCAACGCCTGCAACTTCAGCCGGAATGGCGCGGACGATTTCACCGTGAACCTGATACAAAACGTCTCCGTCTCAAGCCTTTTCGCGCATGAGCACGCGACGGCTTTCGTGAATGGTGCCGCCGCGAGCGTGGCGCAGGGGTTCGAGGGCCCGGGCTATCAGGTCATCGCGATTCGCCGTCCCGGCGCGGTCGAGGCGATCGGCATCGGCGGCTCGGCGTGGGGTTCGGGCGGGCTCCGTCTCGGCGAGATCGTCCTCTATCGCCGTGCCCTCACCGACCTCGAGATGCAGGACGGGTCGGCCTATCTCATGCGGAAGTGGCTCGGAAAGACGGCGCCCGGCTATGCCGCGGCGGCGCCCGCCGCGGCGCCGACGCTCCGCGAGGTCGTCGCGACGGGCGATGCGGCCGTCCGGGTCGAGTCCGGCACGGTCGCCGTCGGGCGGCTCGCGTCCGAGGGCGGCGTCCTGACCAAGACGGGTCCTGGAACGCTCGCCTACCGGTCGCTGGATGCCGAGGAGGTGCGCGTCCAGTCGGGCGCCCTCGTCAAGTCGGCGGCGCCGGACGTCGCGTCCTCCGCGGAGCTCGCGGCGAGTCCTGCGCTGCACCTGGACGCGGCGGACGCGGCGACGCTGCGCGTCTCCGAGGTCGACGGCGAGCGGCGTGTGCTGGAGTGGTACTCGAAGGGCGATCGCACCGTGATGGCCGTGCCGGCCAGCATCGACGGCAACAGGGGGGCGAGCCGGGATGCCTTTGCGCCGTTCCTTTCGGACGACGTGTCGCTCAACGGCCATGCGACGGTCGACTTCGGCCCGTACTCGGTCGCGGCCGGCGGCCGCGCGCTGTCGCTGTCACGGGCATTCGATGCCGTCCGCCACGCCTACGTCGTGTGGTGTCCGCGTGACGCGGGCGACAGCCGCGGACAGGTCTTCGGCTGCTCGTTGGGAGGCGGCGAGTCGAACGGCAACTACTACGACTTCCTGCGCGACGGCACGAATGACGTCATGACCGCGGCGTCCGTGACGCTCCTCTCCGGAAACCGGACGACGGGTCCCGTCCAGGAAGGCACGACGCGCACGAACGGCGTTGCCGTCCTCCCGACGGCCTACGTGCCGCCGTCGGGTGTCTTCACGGTGACGGAGTTCCATCCGACGTGCGGCGTGCACGTGTCGGGCCTTGGGACCGACCGTGACATCTCACGTTTCTCCGGCGGCATTCGGGTTGCGGAAGTCATCCTCTACGAGCGCGAACTCACCGCGCGCGAACAGGTCGCGACGCGCAACTACCTGATGCAAAAGTGGTTTGGCGCGGCGCCGGCGGCTCTGCCCGATCCGGTCGAGACGGCGGATTCGCTCCGCCGGATCACCGTGGACGGTGCGGCCTCTTTCGCGACGGACGGTTCGCTGGACGTCGAGGCGCTTGTCGGTGCGGGCACGTTCGTCAAGAAGGGGACGGGCACGCTGACCCTGCTCGATCCGACGGCCTTCACCGGCACGGTGTCGGTCGCGGAAGGCACGCTCGCGTGCGGCGGCACGACGCCCGCCGCGTTTGGCGGCCTCGTCGCGCCGGAGGACCTGCTCTTCCACGTGGACGCGGGACAGGGGCTCACGACGGTCACGAACGACGACGGCCGCGTTGAGGTGACGGAATGGAAATCGACCTTGGACGACGGCTGGGCGGCGGTGCCGTTTGAGGATGAGAACCGTCCGACGCTCGTGCGCGCGGATGACCTCCGTCGCCGCGACGTCGTGGACATGGCGAAGAACGCCGGTCAGGCCATGCGGTTCACGCAGAACGGCACGACCAGCCTGCTGGAGGGGATTGCGAGTGCCTTCTGGGTGATCGGCTCGCAGAACGGCGGCGGCTACCTGCTCGGCGGCGGGCATCACAACATCAACTGGGATGGCGGTCGCTTCAACTTCATGCGCGGCGGCTCTGGCGGGGCCCGCGCCGACGATCCGATCCTCAGTTCGGAGTGGGTCTGCCCGGACAACCTGAAGACGGCCGACTGGCGGCTGGACGGCGCGGCGGTCGTGCCGACGGTGACGGGGCTTTCCGGCTCATGGGATCTCGTCTCGATGAACATCACCGACATGCGGAACCCGACCTCGAACGCGGACGGTTTCGCGTTCGACGGGCGGACGGTCGACAACGGCGGTGGCCTCGAATCGCGCCTTGGCTGCCAGCGGCTGGCCGAAGTCATCCTCTACAGGCGCCGCCTGACGGATGCGGAGCGCGAAAGCGTCGAGGCGTACCTGCGCGCGAAGTGGCGTTTGGGCGGCACACTCACGATGACGAACCTGACGGATGTCGCTCTCGCGGCGGGGGCGACGCTCGACCTCGGCGGCCGCCGCCAGTACTTCGCGTCCGTCACGGGCGCGGGGACGATCCGCAACGGCACGCTCGCGCTCGGCACGCTGATTGCCGATCCTGAGGTTGAGGTGCCGACGTGCGCGGCGGATGCCGTGCTGGAGGTCGCGGAAGGGCAGCGCGTCCTCGTGCGCAACGCGGCGGTGACGCGGGACACCGTCCTCACGGTCGCGGAGGGCCGACTCGCGACGTCCGTGACGCGGAAGCGCCTGCGCACGGCGGTCTTCGCCTTCGAGAACTGCACGGGCCCGGTCGTGGACGCGCACCTCGTGAAGGAGGACGACTGCCTGAAGGTGCGCTTCGTGCATCGTGGCGCGCTGCTCATCGTCCGGTAATTCAGAAAGGGGCAGGCGAAATGACGAAGAAGAAGATTGCGGTTTCATGGACATTGTGGATAGGGGTCGCTACGGCGGCGTTCGCCGGCAGGGACGTCGGCGCGTTCCCGAACGGCGAGTTCGAGGACGCGGCGCAGTTCGGGCGGATCGACGACCATGCCGAGATCCTGCCGCACGGCGGCTACAACGGCTCGGCCGGACTCCGCGTGCGCCCGCAAAAGGACTCGAAGTCCTACGGACGGCAGAACCAGTTCGTCGTGCGGAGCGCGTCGTTCACGCCGAAATGCGGCGTGAAGTACGTCTTCTCGGCCATCCTGCGCGCGCATGGCGACGCCAAGGCGAATCTCGCGTGGCAGGCGTGGAAGGACGGCTGGTGCCTCGGCCAGAGCTGGAATGCGAAGCGCACGGAACTGGGCGGCGGTTGGGTCAAGAGCGAAATCATCGTCTATTTCGACGATCCGGCCTGGGCGGGCGCGGAGTTCCGCTACCTGCTTGTCGCGGGCCTCTCCTCGTACGAGAAGGTTGATGAGACGCTTGATTCCTACGTGGACTTCGACTGCCTCAAGATAAACGAGGACGAGCCCGAGTGGCACTTCGCGAACGTCTGGCCGACGCACAACCACGTCTACTCCGACCTTGGGCGTGTCCGCTTCCACACGGGCTACGTCGGCTCGTATGTGCCGTCCGGCGCCGACGCGGCGGCGTTTCGGTTCGTCCTGCGGGGCGCGGACGGGCAGGTGCTGTCCGAACGGAAGGTGAAGCCGGCGGGTCCGACGTTCACGGTGGAGTTCGGAACGCTGGCGTACGCGGGCGACGCGACGCTGGAGGTCACGCTCGCCGATGCGGTCTCGAAAAAGGTCTGCGGACAGAAGACGCTGCGGCTGAAGGTCGTGCCGACGCCGCGTCCGAAGCCGGGCGAGGTCTTCGTCACCGAGACGGGCGACACGGTGATCGACGGCAAGAAGTTCATGCCGCTCGGATTCTTCACGTCGCTCGGCGACGGCGGCGTCCATGACCTCGAAAAGGCGAAGCGCGCGATGGCGCGCATCCGCGCGGCGGGCTTCAACACGATTCTCGAATACTGGAACACGACCTTCGAGGCGCGCAACGTCGCCGACTTCTACGATGCGCTCAAGGCGAACGGCCTCAAGCTGATCTTCAACTTCTCGGGCGGCTACCGGGGCGACGTCTCCAACCACGTCGCGCGGGCCAGGCGTCAGCTGGAGGCCGGCGTGCCGCTCCTCGCGTGGTACACGCTCGACGAGGCGGACTTCTCTCACCTGCCGGCGTTGCGGGCCTTGCGGCATGGACTCAACGAGCTGGATCCGGGGCATCCGACCTGGCAGGTCAACATCCGTGACATCGAGCCGTACCTGGATGTCGCGGACGTCCTCGGCGGAGACCACTACCTCGTCGGCAAGGGCCAGGGCTGCCTCAAGCAGATGAACCGGTACATGGCGCTGGCCGCGTCGTGCCGTCCGGCGACGATGTGGTACTGTCCGCAGTGCTTCAACTGGGCGAACTACAAGAAGGGGCTGTTGGACGACCGCGAGAAGTATCTCGCCGCCGAGATCGAGCCGCCGCTCAACCAGCTGCTGGCGATCGCGCTGCTGCATGCGTCGCATGGCGTGAAGGGGTTCGTCTTCTACATGTACGACGACATCTTCCGGGGACCTGTGCCGGAACTTTACGAAAAACGCTGGGCGGACGTCTGCGAGATGGGGCGGATCCTCCGTTCGCTTGAGCCGTTCATCCTTTCGGGCGAGCCGATCGTCGAACTGCCGACCGAGAGCGTCAAGGGATCCGTGCGCGCGGTGAAACTCTCGGACGGACGGGGGAATGCGCGTGTGCTGGTCATCGGGCTCGACTACGACAACGAGGTGCGGCTGTCCCTGCCGGCCGACTGTGCGGGGCTGACGTCGCGCTTTGGCTTCACGACGCCACAGGCGGACGGGAAATTCATCTATCGGGCGGGGCTTCGTTCCTGTGACCTCTTGCAGTGAGCGAATCCGCCCAGCTCTGCGCCGTGATGGCGTCCGCCCTGCTGTGGGCGGCCGCCGCCGTCGCGTGGGCGGCTCGGCACGGGGCTTTCGCGTCTGTGCGGCGGGACTGGGGGGCCTGTCCCCGTGCGCGCAGGGGGCTGGCGGCGATTGCTCTGGCGGCGGCCGTCGCGTGGGCAGGGGTGAAGCCTGAAGGGGAGACGACCTCACACGGAGGCACGGAGACACGGAGAGAAAGTCGCGAACCTTCCGCAGGACAGCTTGGGATTGACATTTCTCCGGGCGATCTCCGTGACTCCGTGGCTCCGTGTGAGATAAGCCCGTCGGCGGCTGGTTGCGGCTACACCCTCTCTCGCATCGGGACGAACGAGGTCTTCTCCTTCGACCCGCCGGAGGGCGCTGTCATCGCCGAGAACTGGCGGCGGCGCGGCGCGGCCTCGGACTGGATGCGCCTGTCCTTCGGCGGCTGGGAGTTCCCGTTCGGCGAGGCGGCGTTCTCCAGCCTGGTCGTCTTTGCGAATGGAACGATCCTCCTCTCGACGAATGCCGCGCTGAGGCCCGTCACGGCCTCCCTTGGCCTTGTCCCCGCCGCGAACTGGGGGCGCCTCGCCGAGTCGAACCGTCCGAGCCTCTTCTGGCACGGGATGCGGGACGACGGCTCGCTTCTCCTGACATGGCAGAACGCGCTGCTGCACCGTGCGCCGACGAACCCCGTCTCGTTCCAGGTCGAGCTGAGCCCGAACGGGAATTTCGCCTATCGCTACGACCTCTCGCGCCTCGCCTCGGACGGCCTCCTCACGAACGTCATGGGCGGCGTTGAGGCGGGAGAGGGAAAAAGGAAGAAGGAAGAAGGAAGAAGTGCGGAGGGGCAAATATCCTTTCTTCTCTCGCGCGAGACGACGAGCTTGACGTTCGTCTCCGACAGCGAGCGGCGGTGCGACGCGGCGCGGAGTGCATTCGACGAGGCCCTCGGCGGGCTCGACCCGCTCGCGTGTCCGTCCGGCTCGACGAACACGGTCTGGGAGCATCTCGTCTACGCGGGGACGACGAACGGGGCGTTCGCGCATCCGCAGTCGACGGAGCGGACGGCGGTGCTGCGCGTCACCGTCGCCGGCGCGGGGCGTGGCGAGCTCCTCGTCGGCGGCCGCGCCGTCCCGCTCGTGGGAGAAAGGTCTGCGACGCTGAACACGAAGGAAACGGAGGGGCGGAGGCACGGAGTTGTAGCCACGGATTCACACGGATTTGCACGGATTGAGGGGGTTGTGCCAACGGCGTTGAACGCTTTGCCATTGTCCACGAATCTTCACGAATCGACAC
>CAKTZA010000092.1 GCA_934635045.1 uncultured Kiritimatiellota bacterium
CCACTGGGACTTCCCGCGCCTCGGGAACTGCCATGAGGGGATGGCGTTCGCGGACGGCGTGACGGGCGTGCTCGTCTGGGGCGGCGGGGACGAGCTGCGCCTCACCGTCGGGCGCGCCGACCTGTGGGACCATCGCGGCGGCTATCCGTGGACGGATGCGCAGAGCTACACGAACATCGTCAGCCTCTGGCGGGCGGGCGAGAAAGACCGCCTCCTCTCTCTCTTCAAGAAGGAGACGCCCGCCGGCGAGCCGCGCAATCCGTACATGCTGCCGCTCGGCCGCGTCGTCGTGAAGATGCCGGGCGCGGAACTGAAGCGCGGCGCGCTCGATCCGCGCACGGGGCTCGGCACGCTCACGCTTGCCGACGGGCGCACGCTGGAACTTGCGATGTCGAAGGCGTCGCGCACGTTCGCGATTCGCTTCCCCGACGGGCTCGCCTATTCGGTGTCGTCCGTGCCGTCGATGGACCAGCCGCTTGCGCGCCAGGCGCTCGTGCCGCTCGGCTTCGCCGCGCCGACGCTGCGCGCGGACGGCTTTGACTGGACGCTGCCCGCCGATCCGTCCGTCTCGCTCGACTTCACGCGGACGGGCCGCGAGCTCGCCGTCGCGACGCGGCGCGGCGCCACCCCGCGCGCGGCCGTGCCGTCGTTTGCGCGCGTGCGGGAGGAGTCGTGCGCCTATTGGACGCGCTTCTGGGCGGACAGCGCGCGCGTCCGCCTGCCCGATCCCGTCCTCCAGCGCGTCTTCGACTACGGCCTCTACCGCTTCGGCGCGATGACCGACCCGGACGGCGTGCCGGCGGGCCTGCAGGGGCCGTGGCTGGAGGACGACCGGCTCGTGCCGTGGAACGGCGACTACCATTTCAACATCAACGTGCAGGAGTGCTACGCGCCGGCCTTTCGCGGCGGGCACTTCGCGAACCTGAAGCCGCTCTTCCGCATGATCCTCTCGTGGCGTCCGCGCCTGCGCGAGAACGCGCGGAAGTTCTGCGGCATCGACGACGGCTATGCGCTGCCGCATTCCGTCGATGACCGGGGCGTGTGCATCGGCGGATTCTGGACGGGGACGATCGACCACGCCTCGACGGCCTGGATGGCGGCGTACATGTTCCGCTACGTGAAGTATGCGGGCGACACGGCGTTTCTGCGTGCGGACGCGTTCGACTTCATGAAGGGCGCGATGAACGTGTACCTCGCGATGCTGGAGGATGCGGACGGCACGCTCGTGCTGCCGCTTGGGCCGAGCCCGGAGTGGATGGGGAGCGACTTCGCGCGCGCGGTGGGGCGCAATCCGAGCTTCCAGCTTGCGGCGTGCCATCGGCTCGCGCGCGACCTGACGGCGGCGGCACAGCTGCTCGGCGAGGCGCCCGATCCGCGCTGGGCGGACGTCATGAACCGTCTGCCGCACTTTGCGCGCGTGACGGGGAAGACGGGCGACGCGGCCGTCTGGAACGGCGCCGCCGACGGCGGAATCGCGATCTTCGAGGGGGTGAACCTGAGCGAGAGCCACCGCCACCATTCGCACATGGCGGGGATCTATCCGTTTGACACGATCCCGCGCGGCAAGGGCGAGAACCGCGCGGTGCTGGACGCGACCTACGCGAACTGGACGCTGCGGGGGACGGGCCTCTGGACGGGCTGGTGCGTGCCGTGGGCGTCGATCCTGCACACGGACGCGGGGAACGCGACGGCGGCGGTCGAGCTGCTGCGCGCGTGGGACGTCTACTTCTGCGACGAGGGGCACGGCTCGCACCACAACGCGGTCTGGGACGGCTTTACGAACTTCCGGCATGGGCGGAACGTCATGCAGATGGACGGGCAGTGCGCGGCGGTCGCGGCGATACTGGAACTGCTCGTCCACGAGATTGACGGCGAGCCTCGCTTCTTCCGGGGCTGCCCCGAATCGTGGAAGGACGTCTCGTTCGAGAACGTCGCGCTTTCCGACGGTCGCCGCGTGTCCGGCCGCCGCTGCGATGGCGTGGTCACAATCACCGCCACGCCCTGATCCGACAACGGCCTGCGGCGCTTAACGCAAGCACGTGGGGACAGGCCCCGGTGCAACGGCAGACGGAACATCAGAGCTGCAGCATGAAAAGATGATCCGCTCTCCGTAAGCCGTCCGTACCATTGGCCCAGCGCGTGTGTCCTGTCGCTTGCCGACGTGCGGCGCGCTTCGGGGCAACGGTGCTCCCGCTTCCGGGCGGGCGACTTGGGCGTCCTGCACGGGAAGGCCTGCGGCGCTGAACGCGGAGGCGACAGAGACGGGGAGACACGGAGGTGCGCGCCTCAGACGGTCAGGACGGCATCGTTCCGACTTCAGGTTTCGTGAATCACGTAGAGGCCTCCGTGTCTCCGTCTCTCCATCATCTCCGTGTTCAGCGAAAGCAATCTTGCTGTTGCTGAGGCGGCACAAGCCGCCTCTGGCCCGGAGGAGCCGACAGTCGCGCGATCTGTCGGGCCGACGGGCCAATGATGCGGACGACGGT
Source organism: uncultured Kiritimatiellota bacterium (assembly GCA_934635045.1). Classification (GTDB taxonomy): domain Bacteria; phylum Verrucomicrobiota; class Kiritimatiellia; order RFP12; family UBA1067; genus UBA1067. The sequence continues at coordinate 2,487 of CAKTZA010000092.1, forward strand.
CTGCCTGTTCCACCGAGAGAGGATCCTCTTTTCATGTCGCGGAGGGTTGCATGTTTTCGGAATAGATGCTACAATTCACGGCATGAAGCGACTTTCCGAACTGGTGCGATCCGGCGGGCGGTTCTTCCGCGACATATCCGAGGCTGATCTCGAACGGCTTCTCGCCTGCCTGTCCGCCCGGCGCGTCCGCATTGCGCGACGCGCGTTCGTCCTGAGGGCCGGCGAGCCCGCCAACCGCATCGGCTATGTCCTGCGCGGCGCCGTGCGCGTCATCCGCGAGACGGCGAGCGGGCGTCGCACGATCCTCCAGGAGTATCACGAGGGCGAGTCCTTCGGCGGCGGCTTCACCCTGCGCGAGGGCGACGTGCTGCCCGTGTCCGTGCAGGCGATCTCCGACGGCGAGGTGCTGATGATGGACAAGACGGCGGCGTTGCGGCCGTGCGCCCGGAACTGTCCGGCCCACGCCCGTCTGCTGCGCAATTTCGTCTTCGTCCTCTCCAACCACTGCTACCGCTTTCAGCTCCGCTCGGTCATGATGGCCCAGCGCACGATCCGGGGGCGGCTTCTCACCTATCTGCGGCAGCACGCGCGCCGGCTCGGTCGCCGGGAGTTCGTCCTCCCGTTCAACCGGCAGGCGCTGGCGGACTTCCTCTGCGTCGACCGCACCGCGCTTTCGGCGACGATTTCCCGTCTCTGCGCCGAAGGGCGGCTCGCCGTCGACCACAGCCGGTTCAGGCTGCTGGCGTGAGCGGACGGCCCACGCCCTTGACTTCGGAAAAGAAAATATGCTACACTACGCGCCGTTGCCCCAAAAGGGCAGTCGAAAACAACATGAATCGCAACATGGTCAGCAACATTTGGTGGTGGCGCCACGGGTCGAAGATCCGCGGGTTGGTTGCCGCATAGTTGCGAAACGCGAAACCAAGCCCAGTACCCGAAGGCGGATCGTCAGACGAAGACGGTCCGCCTTTTGCATTTTCAAAATTCAGAAGGAAAACAACAATGCTCAAGAGCCTAACCGAAAGTGAATTCATCCGCCGCACAGACGGCGGGTTCCGCACGCCCGTCTACCGCGAGTTCCTCGCCGACCGCGAGACGCCCGTCGCCATCCTGACGCGCGCGGCGGCGGACGACAGCGTTTTCCTCCTTGAAAGCGTCGCGGGCGGCGAGAGCCCGGGCCGCTACTCGTACCTCGGCGTCGATCCCTACGCCGTCGTCACGGCGCAGCCGGGCGAACCGCCGCTTGCGCAGGTCAGGGCCGCGATCAAGGCGCGTCCCTTCGCCCCTGCGCCGGAGCTGCCGTCCTTGCAGGGCGGCGCGATCGGCTATCTCGCCTACGACGCGGTGCGGGCGTTCGTGCCGCGCGTGAAGCTGACGCCGGAGGCGGGGACGCCGTCCAGCGCGTTCCTCCTCACGGACACGCTCCTCGTGATGGATCATGTGCGGCAAACGGTGCTCGTCATCCGCGTGACGGGCGTCGAGGCGGGCGAGACGGCGTCCGCCGCCTACCGCCGTGCGCAGGACGAGATCGCGGCGGTCTACGCGCGGCTCCTGAGCGCGGAATCGATCGCGAAGTTCGCCGCCGCGTCCGGCGATGCGCCGACGGAACGGCGGGGCCTGTCCCCATTCAGGCCGGAGATGACGGAGGCTGAATTCGAGACGATCGTCACGCGGTGCAAGGCGGCGATTCGCGCGGGCGAGGTCATCCAGATCGTGCCGTCGCAGAAGTTCACGGCCGAGACGGACATTCCGCCGCTCGCGCTCTACCGGGCGCTGCGGATGGTGAATCCCTCGCCCTACAACTTCTTCCTGAAGCTCGGCGGCAAGACGCTCATCGGCTCGTCGCCGGAGGAACTCGTGAAGCTTCAGGGGCGCACGGCCTCGACGGCGCCGATTGCCGGGACGCGTCCGCGCGGCACGACGCCGGAGACGGATCGCCTGCTGGAGGCAGAGCTGCGGGACGACCCGAAGGAGCGCGCGGAGCACGTGATGCTCGTCGACCTCGGCCGCAACGACCTCGGCCGTGTCTCGCAGACGGGCAGCGTGAAAGTCGACTCCTTCGCGCACGTCGAACGGTACTCGCACGTGATGCACCTCGTTTCGCACGTGACGGGCGAACTGGAGCCGGAGAAGGACGCGTTCGACCTTCTGGAGGCGGCGTTCCCGGCGGGGACGCTCACCGGCGCGCCGAAGGTGCGGGCGATGGAGCTTATCGCCGAACTGGAGAAGTCGCCGCGCGGCATCTACGGTGGCGCGGCCGGGTTCTTCAGTTACACGGGCGACATGAATTTCGCGATCGTCATCCGCACGATGATCTTGGAGAAGGGCGTTCTCACGATGCGTGCGGGCGCGGGCATCGTGGCGGATTCCGATCCGCAGAAGGAGTACCGCGAGACGGTCAACAAGTCGAAGGCGATCTTCGAGGCCGCGCAGTTCGCCGCGAGCCTGTAAGGGGCGCAGGGAGAGACGGAGACACGGAGAAGGAAACGGAGAAAAAGAAATGATCCTGATGATTGACAACTACGACTCGTTCACGTACAACCTCGTGCAGGCGCTGCGGTCGCTGGGGCGCGAGGTGAAGGTCGTGAAGAACGACGAGATCGACGTCGCGGGCATCGCGGCGCTGAAGCCGGAGGCGATTGTGCTCTCGCCCGGGCCGGGAAATCCCGATTCGGCGGGCGTCACGCTTGCGGCGGTCAAGGCGTTCGCCGGAAAGGTGCCGCTCCTCGGCATCTGCCTCGGCCACCAGTCCATCGCGCAGGCGTTCGGCGCGAAGATCGTGCCGGCGAAGCACCTCATGCACGGCAAGACGAGTCGTCTCCGCCACGACGGCAAGGGGCTCTTTGCGGGGATTCCGCAGGGCATGGAGGCGATGCGCTACCACTCGCTCGCCGTCGATCGCGCGACGCTGCCGGACTGCTTCGAGATCACGGCCGAGGCGGAGGACGGCGAGATCATGGCCCTCCGGCACAAGACGCTGCCGATCGAGTCGCTTCAGTACCACCCGGAGTCCATCGGCACGCCGGAGGGTGTCCGCCAGCTGAAGAACTTTCTCGGCCTGCGCACGGTGCCGGAATCGACCGAGGCGGCGGGGGCGCACCGCGCGATGGCGTCGCTCATGCGCGGCGAGATGTCCGAGCGCGAGATTGCCGCGCTGCTGAACGACTACAACGCGCGCGGCATCTCGTCGGACGTGCTGACGGGCTCGGTGCGGGCGATGCGCGAGGCGGGCGTGAAGGTCGATCTCGGCGGACTCGACGCCGTGGACATCGTCGGCACGGGCGGCGACGGGCGCCACACCTTCAACATCTCGACGGCGGCGGCCTTCATCGCGGCGGGCGCGGGCATGACCGTCGCGAAGCACGGGAACGTCGCGGCGACGTCGAAGTGCGGCGCGGCGGACGTCCTGAAGGCGCTCGGCTACGACCTCGCGCAGTCGCCGGAGGCCGTCGCGCGGGCGATTCGCGAGATCGGCGTCGGCTTCCTCTTCGCCAAGGCGCTGCATCCGGCGATGCGCTACGCCGCGCCAGTGCGTAAGGCCCTTGGCTGCAAGACGATCTTCAACCTGCTGGGGCCGCTGACGAATCCGGCGTGCGTGCGGCGGCACGCGATCGGCGTGTACGACCCGAAGCTTGCGCCGCTCTTCGCCCGGACGCTGCGCGACCTCGGCAGCGACCGTGCGCTCATCTTCTGCGGCGAGGACGGGCTGGACGAGATCTCGCCGGCGGGCCTCACGTTCGTGACGGAGCTGAGGGACGGCGCGATCACGTCGAAGCTGCTCTCCGCCGCCGAACTCGTCGGGGAGGCTTTTCCGCTGGACGACCTCGCGGGCGGCACGCCGGAGGAGAACGCGGCGCTGATGCGGGGCGTGCTGACGGGGCGCGTCGCGGGCGCGAAGCGCGCGGCGTCCCTCCTGAACGCGGCGGCGGCGATCTACGTGGGCGGCAAGGCCGACACGCTCGCGGACGCGGTGGCGCTGGCGCGGCAGTCCGTCGATTCCGGCGCCGCCGCCGCGAAACTGGAGGCACTCGTGGCGTTCGGGAAGAAAATTTAGTATACTTTCTTCCCGTTCAACTCAATGAAGACCGTCTGTCCGTTACTCGTCATCCTCGTGTCGGCGCTTGCCGTCGTAGGCTGTTCCCGAAAGGAACCGTCGCCTGTCCGCACGACGTGCGCGGCCGTGAAGGCGTCCGTGCGCGGCATCTACCGGGTGGAAAACGCCGTCACGAACGGCGTGGCGCGTCCGACGTTCAAGACCTTGGATGTCGCGGGGCTGACGGCGGCGCAGCTGAAGAAGGAACTGACGGCGTTCGCCGACCCGGCGTCCGCGCACCTCTGGATGCCGGGCGAGAAGAGCTGGCTCGTCGTGCAGCAGGCGCCCGGCGCGCGGGTTTCGCTGGCCCAGGCGCTGGAGGCGGTGGCGGACGATGCGGCCTGCACGGTCTCCCTGCCGGAAGTCTTCGCAAGCTACGTCGGAACGCTGGCGGACGTCCTGCCGGCGTTTGCGAACGACCTGAAGGGCGAGGTCGTGCCCGAATGGTTCGTGCCGGAAGCCGTGACGGCCATCGGCTGGATCGATCCGACGGATGTGGACGGCGACATCGCCCAGTCCGTCTCGAACGAGATTCGGTCGATGCGGAACGTGCGCCGCGAGGTGCTGAAGGGCAACATGGCCGCGCGGGCGGCGACGGACAAGAAGGGCGAAGAGGCGGCGTGCGAAATCTGGGCGCGGGCGGCGTTGCGCAACCCGAACGACCCGTTGCTGCTGGAGCGGATCGACCGGCTGGAGACGAACGCGCGCGCGTTCCTTGAGGCAGGGCAGATCCTTCAGGCGATGAAATGCTTCGAGACGATCATCCTCATCCAGCCGAAGCACGTCGCCGCCGTCCACAACTTCGGCCTGTGCCTCAAGAAGCTTGGCAAGACGGAACTGGCCGAGCAGGTGCTGAAGCGCGCGGAGGTGCTGAAGCGGCAATGACGCGCCACGACAGCCCTTGGTCCTTCGGTTGGATTGTGCTCGGCCTGATGGTACTGGCTTTCGGCGGCTGTGCGGACGACGCGTCGGCCGTGCGCGTCGCGTGGCCGGCGATGGGGACGGTCGCCGCCGTGCAGATGAAGGGCGCGGGCGCGCAAACGGCCGTCTCGGCGGCGCGAACGGCCTTGCAGGCTGAATTCGGCACACTGGAAGGGCTGCTGAACGCGCATGATCCGAAAGCGGAAATCCGTCGGCTGGCGAGCCTGTCCGATGAGGCGGTGCTGGCGCGGTGCAGCCCCGTGGTGCGGCCCTGCTATGCGGCGGCGTTTGACCTGATGCGGGCGTCGGGTGGCGCGTTCAATCCGCGTGGACGCGGGCCGGACACGCTCGACTTGGGGGCGATCGCGAAGGGCTTTGCCGTCGATCGGGCGTCCGAGGCGGCGCGGAACGGCGTTGATGCGCTCATCGATCTCGGCGGCAACCTCAAGGCCGTGCGCGGCGACTGGACGACAGGCGTCAAGAATCCGAACGGCGCGGGCGTGGCCGCCGTCGTCACGCTGCGCGCGGGCGAGGCCCTGGCGACGAGCGCGACGTATTTTCGCGGCGCGCACATCTTCGACGGACGCACGGGAGGGGCCGTCTCGAACGGCGTCGCGTCCGTGACGGTGCTGTGTCCGTCGGCGATGTGGGCGGACGGGCTTTCGACCACGCTCTTTGTCCTGGGCCCGGAGGAAGGCGCGCGCTTTCTCCGCGAAAGCCTGCCCCGTCTGGCGCAGGCGCCGTCGCACGTCTCCGCACTTTGGATTCTCACCGACAACAACCAAATCAAGATTGATCCCGACAGGCGTTTCCAATGAACGAAAACGCATCGCCTTTTCCTTGACGACCTCCGCGACACGGAAAATCGGGATGGCTGATGCCCTGATGCCCCACTTGACAGAATTCAGCTTCTTTTGCTAAACTACGGGCAGTTGGTCGGAGTGCATCCCTCGCCGGGTGTGTCCCGAATCGTAATCATTACGTCTGTTTCCGTGTCGTCTCGTCGCTGTCATCTGAAAGGAGTCTCTTATGCAAGAACTGTGTGCCCGCTTCAAAAACATCCGCGTCCGCGCCAACTGCGCCGTCCGCCGCCGTGCGGACGCGCCGCGCCCTCTCGCCCTCGCATGCGCCGCGCTCGCGCTCCTCATTCCGGCCCTCTCCGCGCATGCCGACGCGCCCGACTTCCGCTTCCGCCCGCTCCTCGCGGGCAAGGCCTCGCTCACGGAGCCGGGCTTCGTCGTCCGGCGCGAGCTCGGCGTCGCGGCCCTCGCGCCGGAGCTGCGCATCCCCGTCGAGCTCGTCTACGAGTCGTCCTCCGAGGCCTCCGGCGCGTTCGGCTTCGGCTGGCGGTCGCCGCAGCTGGAGTCGTCCGTGAAGTGGGAGAAGGACGGCCTCCTCTGGACGACGCCGTGGGGCGAGCGCATCCGGTTCTTCCCGAAGCGGGAGAAGACGCCGAAGGACGCGATCCGGCTCGACCCCATCGAGGACGCGAAGAGGGGGCGCGGCCTCTTCGCGCCCTACGCGGACTGGGAGTCCGACACGGAGTCGCCGGACTGGGCGAAGTGCCGCCGCTTCTCGATTCTCGGCAAGGGCGGGCTGAAGGGCTGGCGCTTCGACTACGGGGACGGCCGCCTCGCGTCCGTCGAGACGCCCTTCGGCGCGTCCGCCACGTTCGACTACGGCCCGTCGGGCGAGCTTCTCGCCGTCTCGTCGCAGGGCGTCCGCTTCGTCGAGCTGTCCCACGCGGGCGGCCTCGTCGCGTCCCTCAAGGTGAACGGCGTCCCCGTCGCGCTCGCCTACGGCGCGACAGACGTCACGCTCCTCCCGAAGACCGCCGACGGGCAGCCCACGCGCAAGACCGTCAAGGCCCTCGCGTCCGTCCGCGTCGCCGCGCTCGACCCGGAGGCCTTCGCCTACGCGAACGGCTACCTCGCCTCGGCATCGCGCGGCGCGTTCGGGGAGAAGTTCGACGTCCAGGCCGAGACGCCCGCCGACCGAAAGCGGAACATCCTGAGCAGGGACAGGAAGAGCGGCGTCACGCACACGGGCAGGGTCGCCGGCCGCCTCCTCGCGGACGGCGACTTCCGCTACGCCTACCCGAAGGAGACGGCGGTCCGCCTCGCGGACGCGCTCGGCAACGCGGCCACGCACGACTACGACGCGAAGACCGGCGTCCACGCCGTCACCGGCTTCGACGGGCGGACGACGAAGACCTACTACTTCATGCGCCCCGACGTCGCCTACCTCGGCAAGGTGCGCACGGTCCTGGACGGCCGCGACCGCACGCTCGTCTCGTTCCGCTACGACCGGAAGACGGGCAAGCCCGTCCGGGTCACCGACCGCCTCGGCAACCACCGCCTCCTCGACTACGACGCGGACGGCCGCTGCACGAAACTCTCCCGCCGCGCGGGAGGCCTCCTCTCGTCCGCCGAGCCCGTCAGGTCGTTCGCCTATGACCGGGCGGGCCGCCTCACGGCCGTCTCGGAGCTGGACGCGGACGGGAGGGCCGTGCGCACGACGTCCCTCGCCTACGACCGGGCGGGGCGCCCCGCCCGCGTCTCGGACGGCTGCCGGACGCTCAGCGTGTCCTGCGCGCCCTCCGGCTTCCCGTCCTCGCTCAAGGACGACTTCGCGTCCGTATCCTTCTCCTATGACCGCTACAACCGCCTCGTCGCCACGACAGACCCCCATGGCGTCGTGACGCGCCGCGCCTACGCCGACCACGGCGGCCTCGCGAAGGTCGAGCGGCTTGACGGGAAGGACGTCCTCTCGTCGGTCGCAGTCGCCTACGACGGGAGCGGACGCCCCATATCCGTCACTGACCAAGACGGGCGCACGACGGCCTGCGACCGCGACGCCCTCGGCCGCATCGTGAAGGAGCGCTACGCGGACGGCGCGGAGGTCGCCTACGGCTACGACGCGCTCGGACGCCTTGCGAAGGTCGTGGACGAGAACGGGCACGAGATCGCGTTCGGCTGGGACAAATTCGGGCTCGCCTCGCGCCTCACGGCGGCGGGCCAGCTCACGTCCGCGAAGCGCGGCGCGGACGGCCTCGTCGCCGAGGTCTCGGCGTCCGTGACGGGCCGCGTCGACCGCACCGTCCGCCGCGAGCACGATTCATTCGGCCGCGTGACGCGCGTCACCTACGCGAAGGGCGAGGCCGAGACGTTCGCCTACGACCGCTGGGGACGCCTTTCGGAGCATGCGCGCGGCAGCCTGAAGGAGACGTACCGCTACGACCACTTCGGGCGGCTCGTCGAGAGGGACGAGAACGGGACGGTC
>CAKTZA010000093.1 GCA_934635045.1 uncultured Kiritimatiellota bacterium
ACGGCAAAATCGATGAAAACCGCGCGAGGCCTCGCGAGGGTTCGGTAGCCATTTCCAAAACCGGGGATAATCCAGTTGTGCCATGCTATTGCGCCGTTTCGAGTGGATATGATATAATTTCTCTCAATGAGAGAAATGAATCCATTTGTCATCCACGCCTCGACAAGGCCCTGCAGATCGCGACGGGATTTTTCAAGAGCTTTCGTCCGAACCTGACGGTGGATGCCGTGACGGGCGCGCCGACCCTTTCATTCGGCTTGCAAGCCCTGCCGGTCGAAACGACGCTGAAAGAATGCTTCAACTACCTTTCGGCAAAAGGTCCCTGTGTCGTCGCGCTGGACGAATTTCAGCAAATCGCAAACTATCCGGAAACGGGAACGGAGGCTCTGCTGCGCGCGTCTGTTCAGCAGTTGCCTGAAACGCGGTTCATCTTTGCGGGTTCGCGCCATCACCTGATGACGGAGATGTTCGCGTCCGCAAAGCGTCCGTTCTACAATTCCACGCAGACCCTGCCGCTTGGACGCATTGACCCTGAGCTGTATTTCCCGTTCGCGCGACGGCATATGGCGGATGCGGGAATCGAACTGACGCGAGACGTCTTTGACCTCATTTACACGATGTTTGACGGCGTGACCTGGAATGTTCAAGTCATGCTCAACCGGCTTTACGAGCGACGTCAGGCCGAGCGGACAGACGTGCAGACGGTCGTTTCCGAACTTCTTCAGGAAAAGAGCTGGGAATATGCGGCGTTGCTCAAGAGCCTGCCGGCAGGGGTGGTGCGGCTCTTGAAGGCCGTGGCACGGGCGCGTTGCGTCAAGGAGCCGACATCGGCGGCGTTTCTGTCTGAGAATGCGCTTCGTGGGGCGTCCAGCGTTCGCCTCTCGGCGCGGAAAGCGCTTGAAGACGAGCTTCTCTACGCAAGCGATGAGGGGTTGGTTGTCTACGACCGTCTCTTCGCCATTTGGCTGTCGCGTCTTCCGTAGCCCCATCTCCGTCGGCAATTTTGCTATAATTTCCCTCCGTGTGATTTCACAGGAGGGATTGTCATCATGTCATTCCATTCGTCGCGAGCGCCTTTGCTCAAATGCCAGTTCGCGCACCGGATTCCGGGGCGCGTGCGTCTCGTCTGCCGTGCCGTGCGCTACCTGTCGGCCGAGCAGACCGACCTCGAAAACCACTTCTCCCAGCTGCGCGGTGTCCGCTCGCAGCGCATGAACTGCGCCGCGTCGAGCGTCGTTCTCACCTATGATCTGGACGTGACGGGCGACGAGGAACTGCTGGAGTCCGTCGAGAGCCTGATCCAGATCCACTCGCTGAGCGCGCTGCGCAAGGCGCGCGAGGAGCGCAACCGCCTGCGCGTCCGCGAGCGCGACCTGCACGAGGAGACGCTGCCGGTCATGCTCACGCGCGCGGGCGTCGCGGGCACGCTGCTTGTCGGCTCGTGGCTCTTCAAGCGGGCCGTGCCGGCGACCCTGCTCGGGCGCGTCCTGACGCCGACGGGCTTCGGCGCGCTCACGCTCGCGCTGCCGATCTTCCGCAGCGGCCTCGGCGCGCTCGTGCGGACGTTCCTGCCGAATGCGGACACGCTGAGCGCGCTCGCGATCGTCTCCAGCGTCGCGTCGGGGCGCGCGGGGTCGGCGCTGACCGTCCTCCTGCTGCACGACCTCGCGGAATCGCTCACGGCCTACACGATGAACCAGACGCGCAACGCCATCCGCGACATGCTGTCGGTGGACGGCGAGGAGGCGTGGCTCTCGGCGGACGGCGAGCCGGGCTCGCCGCTCCGGCGCGTCCCCGTCTCGGAGCTGCGCCCCGGCAGCCTCATCGTCGTGCACACGGGCGAGAAGATCGTCGCGGACGGCGAGGTCGTCACGGGGCGGCTCCTCGTGGACCAGTCGTCCATCACGGGCGAGTTCGGCCCCGTGCCGCGCGAGGCGGGCGGCAAGGTCTACGCCGGCACGCTCGCCGTGGACGGCACGGCCATGATCCGCGTCGAGTCCGTCGGCGAGGGCACGGCGGTCTCGCGCATCATCCGGATGGTCGAGGACGCGGAGGGCAAGAAGGCCGAGATCCAGACGTACGCCGACCGCTTCTCGTCCGCGCTCGTGCCGGTGAACATCACGCTCGCGCTCGCGGTCTTCCTCGGCACGCGCGACGTGAACCGCGCGCTGAACATGCTCGTCATCGACTACTCGTGCGGCATCCGCCTCTCGACGGCGGCGGCGCTCTCCGCCGCGATCTCGACGGCGGCCCGCAACGGCGTGCTCATCAAGGGCGGCGGCTCGCTCCAGTCGCTCACCGAGGCGGACACGCTCATCCTCGACAAGACGGGCACGCTCACGGAGGGCAAGCCGCGCGTCACGTCGATCGCGACCGTCTCGGGCGACTACTCGCGCGAGGAGGTGCTCGCGCTCGCGGCGGCGGCGGAGGAGACGAGCCGGCACCCGATGGCGAACGCGATTCTCGCGCAGCTCCAGCGCGTCGGCGGCAGGATCCCGCGCCACCAGGAGATCCACACGGTCGTCGGGCGCGGCGTCTGGACGAAGGTCGGCCGCGCGGTCGTGCGCGTCGGCTCGAAGCGCTTCCTCAACGAGGCGGGCATCCACACGCACCCGATGCGCGAGCAGGCCTCGCGGCTCTTCGCGAACGGCGAGAGCGTCATCTACGTCGCGCGCGGCGCGGAGATCGTCGGCCTCATCGGCATCCGCGACCCGCTGCGCGAGAACATGAAGAAGGCGCTGAACCGCCTGCGCCTCGCGGGCGTGGATGACATCCTGCTGCTGACGGGCGACCAGGAGCAGCAGGCGGACGTCGTCGCGCGGCGGCTGGGGCTGGACGGCTTCGAGTCGGAGCTCATGCCGGAGGACAAGGCGAAGGTCATCCTGCGCCTGCAGGCGGGCGGCAACGGCGTCGTCATGGTCGGCGACGGCATCAACGACGCGCCGGGCCTCGCCTACGCCGACGTCGGCATCGCCCTCGGCAAGACGCGCACGGACGTCGCGATGGAGGCGGCGGACATCACGATCGCGGGCGACAACGCGATGCTGCTGCCGGCGACATACGGGCTCGCGCGGCACACGATGGACGTCATCCGCCAGAACTTCTTCGTGTCGGTCGGCGTGAACACGGTCGGCCTCCTCCTCGGCGGGCTCGGCCTCATCCCCGTCATCGTCGGCGCGGTCGTGCACAACGCAAGCACGATCCTCGTCGTCGGCAACTCCCTGCGCATCTTCTTCTACGACATGCAGGACACGAAAAAATGATATACTATGCCGTAGTCACATCAACCACTCAAAAGGAAAGGAATTGACAATGGCAATCACAACCAATCACCTCGTCGGTGCCGCTGTCGGCGTTGGCGTTGCCGCCGCTGGTTTCTATCTTTACGCGAAGAACCGCGACAAGGTGGACCAGTTCCTCCGCACCCACGGCATGAACGTGCCCGTGCGCGAAGACAAGCCGCTGGCGAAGATGAGCATCGAGGAGCTCGCGACGCTCAAGGAGAAGGTCGAGGACATCCTCGCCGAGCGTGAAGTCGCCGCGAAGGCGACGGCCTCGGCCGAGAAGGCGGCGCAAGCCGGCAAGTGACGATGTCGAACCGCAACTATTCGCAGGAAGAGCTTCACGCGGCCCTGAGCCAGATCGGCATCACCGGCGTCACCGACGTCGCGCGCTACGGCTCAGGGCACATCAACGACACGTTCAAGGTCGAGACCGACCGGGGCGCGCGCTTCATCCTCCAGCGGGTCAACACCGACATCTTCCCGCCGCAGCTGCTGAAGAGCAACGTGATGCGCGTGACGCGCCACCTCAAGTCGAAGGGCGTCAAGTCGCTGGAGGTGATCGGCTACGAGAACCCGTGGCGCGTCTATGCGTTCCTGGAGGGCTACACGTCCGTCGACCTCATCACGAACCCGGCGCAGGCCGAGCTTGCCGCCGGCGCGTTCGCGAAGTTCCAGAACGACCTCGCCGATTTGCCGCCGCCGAGGCTGGACGAGATCATCCCGAAGTTCCACGACACGGTCGATCGGCTGCGCCTCCTGGACGCGGCGGCTGCGGCGGACGTGAAGGGCCGCAAGGCGAAGGTCGCCGCCGAGCTCGCGTTCATCGACCGGCGCCGCGAGGAGGCCGCGAAGATCGTCACGATGATGCGCTGCGGCGAGATCCCCGAGCGCGTCACGCACAACGACACGAAGATCAACAACGTGATGCTCGCGCCGGACGGCACGAACGTCGTCATCGACCTCGACACGACGATGCCGGGCTCCGCGCTCTACGACTTCGGCGACATGGTGCGCACGTCGTCCGCTGCCGCCGCCGAGGACGAGCGGGACCTCTCGAAGGTCTACTCGAAGAAGGAGTACTTCGAGGCGCTGGTGAAGGGCTACCTCGCGGGCGCGAAGTTCCTGACCGAGGCCGAGAAGGCGAACCTCGCGTTTTCGGGGCGGCTCATCACGCTCACGATCGGCATCCGCTTCCTGACGGACTACCTCGCGGGCGACACGTACTTCCGCACGGCCTACGACGACCACAACCTCGTGCGCTGCCGGACGCAGCTCAAGATGGTCGAGTCGATGGAGGCGCAGGCCGACGAGTACGAGGCGATCGTGCGCCGGTATGCGAAGTGAGAAGGGAACTGGGAACGGGGAAGAGGGAGTGGAACTCATTGCCAGCTTTCAAGTCGATCACACGCGGATCCGCCCCGGCATCTACGTCTCGCGCGTCGATGCCGTCGGCGGTGACAGCGTGACGACGTTCGACGTCCGCATGAAGCGGCCGAACGCGGAGCCGGCCGTGCACCCGAACGCGCTCCACACGATCGAGCACATCGTCGCGACGTACCTGCGCAGCGATCCCGTCTGGAAAGACCGCATCGTCTACTGGGGGCCGATGGGGTGCCTCACGGGCAACTACCTGCTCGTGAAGGGGCATCCGACGCCGCAGGAGATCTGTCCGCTCGTCCTCGCCGCGTTCCGGCACTGCCGCGACTACGCGGGCGAGGTGCCCGGCACGACGGCCGAGACGTGCGGCAACTTCCGCCTGCACGACCTCGCGATGGCGAAGTGGGAGGCCGCGCAGTTCGTGGCGCGGCTGGAGAAGGCGCCCTGCTTCGACTACCCGACGGCGGCGCGCGCCGTGACGGGCGAGGGGCGGGTCTTCTACGATTCATGACGGGGGAAGCCGTCGGCGCGGCGCGAACGACACGGATGCGGATTTTGGTATAATACGGAAACACTTTTCCTTAACTACGGAGAACACACATGTCGCTGAACATCGTCACCCGCATCGACAACCGCGTTCCGGTGCGCAACGTCCTCATGTCCGTCTCGGACAAGACGGGGCTTGAAGCCTTCGTCCCCGCGCTCGTGAAGGCCTGCCCCGGCGTGAAGATCTACTCGACGGGCGGCACCTACGTGAAGGTAAAGGAGATTCTCGGCGACGCGGCGAAGGACACGCTCGTCGCCGTCTCGGACTACACGGGCCAGCCGGAGATGCAGGGCGGCCTCGTGAAGACGCTCGACTTCAAGATCTACCTCGGCCTCCTTTCCGAGACGTACAACGACGCGCACCAGGCCGACCTCCGCCGCCTCGCGGCGCATCCGTTCGACATGGTCGTCGTGAACCTCTATCCGTTCCGCGAGACGGTCGCGAAGCCGGGCGTGACGCCGGAGATGGCGCGCACGAACATCGACATCGGCGGGCCCTGCATGGTGCGCGCGTCGGCGAAGAACTACCTGCGCGTCGCGTCCGTGACGGATCCGCTCGACTATCCGAACCTCGTCAACGAGCTGGCGACCCACGGCGGCACGCTCGGCCTCGACACGCGCTTCCGGCTCATGAAGAAGGCGTTCGCCCACACGGCCGAGTACGACACGGCGATTGCGCGCTTCTTCACGACGCGCACGTGGGAGGAGGTCGAGAAGACCTACGAGACCGAACGCCGCTTCTCGCTCTTCGAGTCGTTCAAGCGTCTGCGCAAGGAGCAGGCCGGCGCGCCGGCGTTTCTCGTCACGTCGGGCGATCGCTCGCTGCCGATCAACTGGCGGCAGTTCACGGATGACGTCGATCTCGTCGTGCGGCTTGTGCGGAAATACGCGCCGGGCGAGAAGGTCGCGCTCCTCGGCGAGAACTCCTACGAGTGGTTCGTCGCGCACGTGGCGATCATGTTCGCGGGCGCGACGGTGATCCCGATGGATGTCAACCTCACGCCGGAGGAAATCGCCGCGCGCATCCGGTTCACGGGGGCGAGCGTGCTCGTCTACTCGGCCCTCTACTGCGAGAAGGCGCACGCCGTGCGCGACCTCTGCCCTGGCCTCAAGACGGGCGGCTTCGGCTCGATCAAGACGGAGCGCTTCCTCGACAAGGTGCGCGGACTCTTCACGCCGCAGGAGAGCATCTGGAACGAGGAGCGGATCGACACGTCGCGCGTGTCGATGATCATGTTCACGAGCGGCACGACGAGCGAGCCGCGCGGCGCGGAGCTGACGATCGCGGGGCTGGAGGCGTTCGTCGAATCCTACGCCGCCGCGCTGTCGGTGAAGCCGGGCGACCGGACGCTCATGCTGCTGCCGCTTCACCACATCTACGGCTGCTGCGCGTCGTACTTCTTCCTGTCGCAGGGCGTCGCGCTCGGCGTCTGCCCCGACTTCCGCCGCGTCTACGACGCCGTGGAGCGCTTCCGCGTCAACGTCCTCGCGCTCGTGCCCGCGCTCGCCGACCTGCTGTCGAAGAAGATCGCCCAGCGCGGCGCGACGGCCGAGGCCGCGCTCGGCCAGCCGCTCGACTGGATTCTCGTCGGCGGCGCGCCGATGTCGCCGTGCGCGTACGACCGCCTGACGGCGCAGGGCGTGAAGGTGCTCGGCGCCTACGGGCTCACCGAGACGACGGCGATCTATTCGGTCGGGCCGGCGGCGGGCGACCTGCGCACTGGCTGCGCCGGACACGTCACGCAGTGCCCGTCCCTCGAGACGAAGGTGTCCGAGACGGGCGAGCTGCTGATTCGCGGCCCGGCGGTGATGAAGGGCTACTACAAGATGCCGGAGCGCACGGCGCAGGTCATCGACGCGGACGGCTGGTTTCGCACGGGCGACCTGGGGCGCATCGATGCGGACGGCTCCGTCTGGGTCACGGGGCGGCTCTCGCGCACGATTGTGCTGTCGAGCGGCAAGAAGGTCGCGCCGGAGGAGCTGGAGGCGCAGATTCTCGCGCTCCCCGGCATCTGCGAAGCCGTCGTGTCCGGCGAGGGCGAGACGCGCGAGATCAGGGCCGAGGTGTACGGCGAGGCGTCCGAAGAGGCGATCCGCCGCGCGATCGGCGAGCTGAACCTGACGTTGCCCGTCTACAAGCGCGTGAAGACGGTTGTCGTGCGCACGGAGCCGTTCCCACGCACGTCGTCCGGCAAGATCAGGGTCTGAGGCGAGACAGAACGGTGCGGAGGCGAATGGGCCAGATTGCGACGTAGGATGAAACAGCCGAATGAAAAGAAGATTGCCGCGCTTGTCCGGGAACTCCTGGTCGAGCTGGGGGAAGACCCCGAACGCGAGGGCCTGAAGAAGACACCGGTGCGCGTCGCGAAGTCGCTCGCGTTCCTGACGCGCGGCTACCGCCAGAGCCTGAAGACCGTCGTGAACGGCGCGAAGTTCACGAGCGGCACGAACCACATGGTGATCCTGAAGGACATCGAGCTCTACTCGCTCTGCGAGCATCACCTGCTGCCGTTCTACGGCAAGTGCTCCATCGGCTACATCTCGAAGGGCAAGGTGCTCGGCGTCTCGAAGCTCGCGCGCATCGTCGACATGTTCGCGCGGCGCCTGCAGATCCAGGAGAAGCTGACGGAGGAGGTCGCGCACGCCGTCATGAAGGAGACCGACGCGGAGGGGGTCGGCGTCGTCATCCGCGCGAAGCACCTCTGCATGATGATGCGCGGCGTCGAGAAGCAGAACAGCGAAATGACGACCTCGGCGGTGCTGGGCTCGTTCCGGGCGGACGAGAAGGTGCGCCAGGAGTTCCTCTCGCTGATACGGTGAGAATGCATTTGGAATCCCATAAATGACAAACGACAGCGGACGAAGTTCGCAGAAAGGAAAACGACACATGAACAGCAGCAGAAGAGACTTCCTGAAGGGCACGGCCTGGATGGGCGCGGCGGCGCTGACCGCAGGGTGCCACCTGAACCGGCTCGGGTTCGGCGAAGGCGGAATCATGCAGAACTACGCGCTCCGTCCGTTCAAGCGCGTCCGCGTCGGCTTCATCGGTATCGGCGGGCGCGGCACGGGGGCCGTCCATCGCGTGGCGCAGATTCCGGGCGTGGACATCGTTGCGCTCTGCGACAAGAACCCGGCGCGCGTCGAGCTCAACCTGAAGTGGCTCAAGGAGCGGAACTACGCGGGCGTCGACAAGATCAAGACGTACGTCGGCGACGAGGGCTACAAGGATCTCTGCGACTTCGGCGACTGCGACGTCGTCTACTGCGCGACGCCGTGGGCCCTGCACCAGCCGGTCGCGCTGCGCGGCCTCCTCGGCGGCAAGATCGCGCTCGTCGAGGTGACGGCCGCGCTCACGACGGAGGAGTGCTGGGAACTCGTCGAGGCGTCGGAGAAGTTCCGCATCCCCTGCATGCAGCTGGAGAACTGCGTCTACGGCGAGATCGAACTGCTGGAACTCAACCTCGCGCGCCTCGGCATGTTCGGCGAGATCAACCATGCGGAGGGCGCGTACATCCATGACCTGCGCGAGGTCATCCCCAGCTCGGCGAAATACAATGGCGAGGCCGTCTGGCGCTACGGCGAGAACATGGTGCACAAGGGCAACCGCTATCCGACGCACGGGCTCGTGCCGATCTGCCAGACGATGGGCATCAACCGCGGCGACCGCTTCGACTACCTCGTCTCGCTGGAGAACGGCCCGCACAACGTCAACTACGAGTACTTCAAGAAGGAGTTCCTGACGGACGCCGATCCGCGCAAGAAGGATCCGCCGGCCGCGATGGGCGACATGAACACGACGCTCATCAAGACGGTGAACGGCAAGTCGATTATGGTGCAGCACGACGTCAGCTCGCCGCGCCCCTACTCGCGCATCAACCTCATCTCGGGCACGAAGGGCATCGTCCGCGACTACCCGTTCCAATGCGCGTTCGAGGACAAATGCTTCGACCGCAAGGCGCACGCCTGGTTCGACGAGAAGAAGGCGGCGGAAGTCCGCGCGAAGTACATGCACCCGCTCTGGCGCGACGTCTCCGAGATGGCGCAGAAGATCGGCGGCCACGGCGGCATGGACTTCATCATGGACCTGCGCTGGGCGTGGTGCCTGCAGAACGGCCAGCCGCTTGACATGGACGTCTACGACCTCGCGGCGACGAGCTGTCTCTGCGAGCTCACCGAGACGTCGGTGCGCAGCGGCTCGAAGCCGGTCGACGTGCCGGACTTCACGCGCGGCAACTGGCGGAACGTCGAGCCGTGGGGCGTCGTCAACGTCGACCTCAAGAAGATGGGGCTCGACAAGGGCGCGGTCACGAAGGACCATGCGGCGCTGAACGTCTGATTCCCGGACGATGAAGATCGTCGTCACGGCGGGGCCGACGCGCGAATACCTGGATCCGGTGCGGTTTCTCTCGAATCCGTCGACCGGCAAGATGGGGTTCGCCGTCGCCGCCGAGGCGGCGCGGCGCGGGCACGACGTCACGCTGATCGCCGGGCCCGTCGCCCTGAAGACGCCGAAAGGCGTGCGGCGGGTGGATGTCGTTTCGGCGCGCGAGATGCTCGCGGCGGTCTGGGACGCGCTCGGCCCTGAGGACGAAAGCGGCGGGGCTGTCGCCTTCGTCTCCACGGCGGCGGTTGCGGACTGGCGTCCGGCGCGCTGCGCGGCGCAGAAGCTGAAGAAACGCCAGATGTCGGGCGTGCTGAAGCTCGTGCGCAACCCCGACATCCTGAAGACCGTGCGCGCGCGATTGCGCCGGGCGCGGCGCGCGAACGTTTCGCTTGTCGGCTTCGCGGCCGAGACGAACGACGTCCTCGCCGAGGCGGCGCGCAAGTGCCGCGAGAAGGGGCTGGCGTTCATCGTCGCGAATGACGTGACGGAGAGGGGTTCGGGCTTCGGCACGGAGACGAACCGGGTCACGTTCGTCTTCCCGGACGGCACGCAGAAGCGGTTTCCCCTGATGACGAAGCGGCGCGTCGCCGCCGCGCTCCTGCGCGAACTCGAGACGGCGTGACGCGCCGCTCGAGCGCAAGTGCTGTGTCAGTTCCTCTGCCGCGCCATGCGCGAGTTAGCCGTCTGCGGGGTGCGCTTAACACGGAGGCAGCGGAGACTGGGAGACGCGGAGACCTCTGCCACTCCGCCATCTCCGTGTTCAGCGAAAGCAACCGTTTGGCGGCGGTTCGCTGGGTGGCCGTCCCGCCCGCTCCTCACGCAACGTTCTTTTGGGTTGCCAGCCTCACCGTTCTCAATTTGATTACCACAGATCCTCGCGAAGCGGCGGCGTACGCCGCCATTGGCCCGGAGGAGCCGACAGTCGCGCGAGAGGAGCGCAGGGATCGCCTGTCGCTTCGGTGTTCTCGCTTGCGGAAGCGCATTCCGTCGAGGTATAATGTAGAACCAGTTCCTTCTTCACGGTGGAGAAGCGACTCGTTCCTTGACAACTGGCTGGACGGAATA
>CAKTZA010000094.1 GCA_934635045.1 uncultured Kiritimatiellota bacterium
GGCGCGAGCGAGACGCCGCACGAGGTCGTCCGAGAACTCCTCAAAGATTTCCGCATGACGTTCTCATCTTTGGAGGAAGGGCTTCGCCAAAGGCTGGATCCGGAGCGGGTGTTTCTCGATCCGGCAAAGGCGAAGACCGCGAAGATTAAGACGGTGAAGATGAAGAAGACGAATGCGAGGAAAAGGACGAAAGTGAGGGGGACAAAAGCGAAGAAGAGAGAGGTAAAGGCTGTTCAGGCGTGATTGACCGTCTGCGCAAAAGACATCATTGGCTGCCAACGTAAAAGACATTATCGCAGAGGCCTATGCAAAGCAAGATCCTCATCTGCATGAACATCAACGACTTCGCGCAGCATCCGTTTCTTGCGGGCATCCTGTCCGTGACGCGGCTCGACGGTTCGCTGTCCGTCGTCATCGACACGAAGCCGGGCGAGCTGACCGTTGCGCGCTTCCGACGCCATCTCGACAGCGGCATTGCGGCCGCCATCATCTGCGAAACCGGCATCCCGGACATCCGGGCCGTCGTCAACGTCTGCCGGATCCCCATCGTGGTCTTCGGTTCGCCGAAGTCACGCACGCGCCGCCAGGGGCTCTGCTACGTCATGAGCGACGACACCGGCATCGGCATCGCGGGCGCACGGCATCTCTTCGCGATCGGCGGCTTTCGCTCGTTCGCCTTCGCCGCAACGCCGGGCGAGGGCTGGAGCGACAAGGAGGAACGCGGCTTCCTTTCCTTCCTCGAGCGCAAGCGCCGTCCCGTCCAGGTCTGCCGAGACGCCACGGACGCCGAACTCGACGCTTTCCTCGTCGCGCTCGAAAAGCCGGCGGCGGTCATGGCGGCCAACGACCTGCGCGCGCTCGACGTCGTCAACGCCTGTCGTCGACAGGGCATTGACATTCCCCGACAGCTGTCGCTGATTGGCGTCAACGACAATGAAGTCCTGTGCAACGGCGTCTCGCCCAGTCTCACCAGCATCGGCGTCGACCACGAGCATGAGGGGCGTCTGGCAATCGAGTGCCTGCTCAACATGCTGCGCAGCCCGCAGAAGCCGCACCCGGCGCTGATCCGTCCGAAGGAGCATCAGGTCGTCGAACGCGAATCGACCGCCATCCGCACCTCGTCCGCCCACATCATCGAAAAGGCCCTTGCCTACATCGACCGGCACATCAACCGCCCGATCCGCGTGGGCGAACTCGTCGCCCACCTCCACGTCTCGCGCCGACTGCTCGAAATCCGCTTTCGGGAAATCCTGCAAAGCAGCGTGAACGCGACCATCGTGAACCGTCGGCTCGACCACTACCGAAGCCAGCTGCTCGTCTCGAAGCTGCCCGCCCGCGCCGTGGCGAACGCCTGCGGCTTCTCCGACATGTCCTACCTCACGCGCACGTTCAAGGCCCGCTTCAGCGTCACGCCCGGCGAACTGCGCGAGGCGAACGCCTAAAAAGGCAGCGGCCCCGGAGAGACCCCGGAGCCGCTGCCTTTGCTGGACGAGGCCGCTTAGGCCTTCGTCACCTTGCCGGTCTTCAGGCAGCGCGTGCAGACGCGCATGCGCTTCGTGTTGCCCTTGCCGTCCGTCGTGCGGACGGTCTGGAGGTTCGGCAGGAAGCGGCGCTTCGTGATGCCGGTCGTGTGGAGACCGATGCCGCCCTTGTACTTCGGCGAACCCTTGCGGACGACGACGTTGCCGACCGAGGGGCCCTTTCCGCAGATTTCACAAACTCTGGACATTTTCCTGTTCCTTTCGTTTGAATGTGATTAGTTGCCGGGCTGCCACTCGACGTTCGCGAAGGCGTTCTCGAACGCGGCGGACAGGCCGCCGAGGTTCTCGCTGCCCGCGCTCGTCGTGGAGACGGGCGTCTTCTCCTCGCCTGCGGCTTCCGCCTCAAGCGCCTTGATCTCGTCGTCCGTCATGCCCATCGCGCGGATCGACAGGCCGATGCGACGCTCGCCGCGATCAACCTTGACCACGCGGGCCTCGACCTCCTGGCCGACCTCAAGCGCATCCTTGACCTTCTCGACGCGCTGGTCGGAGATCTGGGAGATGTGCACGAGCCCGTCCACGCCGTCCTCGAGCTCGACGAACGCGCCGAACGAGGCGATCTTCGAGACCTTGCCCTTGACGACCGAGCCGACCGGGAACTTCTGCGCGATCTCGTCCCACGGATCCTGCATCGCCGCCTTGAGGCTGAGCGAAATGCGCTGCTCCTTGGCGTTGACGTCGAGGACGACCGCCTCGACCTCCTGGCCCTTCTGCAGGCACTCCGACGGGTGGTTGATCTTGCGCGTCCAGCTCATGTCGCTGACGTGGATCATGCCGTCGATGCCCTCCTCGAGCTCGACGAACGCGCCGTACGCCGTGAAGTTGCGCACCTTGCCCTTGACCTTCGAGCCGACCGGGAAGCGCTCCTGCACCGTGTCCCACGGGTTGGCCTGGGTCTGGCGGATGCCGAGGGCGATCTTCTGGTTCTCGACGTCGACCGAGAGGACGACGACCTGAACCTCGTCACCGACCGAGAGCATGTCGGACGCGCGCGCGACGCGCTTCGTCCAGCTGAACTCGGAGATGTGGACGAGCCCCTCGATGCCGGGGGCGATCTCGACGAACGCGCCGTACGCGGCGAGGTTGACGACCTTGCCCGAAACGCGCGAGCCGACCGGGAACTGCTCCAGGATCGAGTCCCACGGATTCGGCGTCGTCTGCTTGAGGCCGAGCGAGATGCGCTCGCGCTCGCGGTCCACGTCGAGGACCATGACGTCGAGCTCCTGGCCGACCTTGAGGATTTCGCTCGGGTGCTTGACGCGGCCCCAGCTCATGTCCGTGATGTGGAGGAGTCCGTCGATGCCGTCGAGGTCGATGAACGCGCCGAAGTCCGTGATGTTCTTCACGTGGCCCTTGCGGATCTCGCCCTTCTGGAGGCTTTCGAGCAGCTCGGCCTTCTTCTCGGCCATCGTGCCCTCGATGAGCTCGCGGCGCGAGACGATGAGGTTGCGGCGCTCGTTGGAAATCTTGATGACCTTGAACTCGTACGTCTGGCCGACGTAGGGCTCGAGATCGCGCACGGGCGTGACGTCGACCTGCGAGCCGGGCAGGAACGCCTCGACGTCGTCGATCTGGACGAGCAGGCCGCCGCGGACGGCCGACTTGACCGTGCCGGTCACGACGCAGCCCTCGACGTAGCGCTCGAGGATCTTCTCCCAGCGGATCTTGTCGTCCGCACGGCGCTTCGAGATCTCGACCATGCCGGTCTTGTCGTCTTCGAGCTTGACGAGCATGACGGTGACCTTGTCGCCGACCTTGACGTCGGCGCCCTCGCCGAACTCGTTGAGGCCGACCGTGCCGACCGACTTGTAGCCGATGTCGACGAACACGTCGTCACCCTTGATTGCGCTGACGGTGCCCTCAATGAGGCTGCCGCCCTTGAACTTCGACTCCTGCCCCGCCTGGGAGAGGATGTCGGCCATCGCCGCGGACTTCGCCGCAGGAGGCGTAGGCTTTCTAATCGCCATTAACTTCTTTTCTTTGATTCGTTTGAGATCGCGGTTTTCTGCCGCGTCCGCCCCGTTTTTGGGCACGGAAGCGCATATTATACCAAAACCGCGCGTCTGGCCGCAAGTCGCCGCCGACCCCTCGCGCGCGCAGGCCGTTTCAGCTGCGCAGGACGCCGTCCTCAAGCGTGAGGACGCGATCGCAGATCGCGGCGGCTTCGGGCGAGTGCGTGACCATGACAAGCGCGAATTTCGCGTCGTCGGCCGTCAGCTCGGTCAGGATCTTCAGGATGCCCGCGCCCGTCCAGGCGTCAAGGTTGCCCGTCGGCTCGTCGGCCAGCACGAGCTCCGGATCCGTCACGAGCGCACGGGCGAGGGCCACGCGCTGCATCTCGCCGCCGGACAGTTCGGACGGCAGGTGGTCGAGCCGGTCGCCCAGACCGACGCGCGCCAGCAGGTCCGCCGCGCGCTTCCGCCCGCCGACCTCGCCCCGCCACCGCGCCGCCAGCGTCGGCAGGACGACGTTTTCGAGAACCGTCAGCTCCGGCATGAGGTGATACTGCTGGAAGACGAAGCCGACGTTCGCCGGGCGCGTCACCGTTCCGGACGTCTGCCTCTCCAGTCCGCCCAGAATGTTCAGGAGCGTCGACTTGCCCGCGCCCGAACGCCCGACAATCGCGACCTTCTCGCCGGGACGGACGGAGAAGTTCACGCCCTTCAGCACCTCGATCGGCTTCTGCCCGGGAAGCCTGAAGCGCTTCCGCAGGTCAACTGTTCCTAAGACTACCATTTGACGGAAGTATACCAAAAATCCTGCCCGCGCGTCAGACGCGCGCCTCCGGGCCGAGGGCGACTTGCGTCGCCTCACAGAACAGGACGTTGCGTGAGGAGCGGGCCGAGCGGCGTCCGCACCGGGGCCGCATACCCGATTTGACCGCAGGGCATGGAAAATCGTATAATTCCACTTTCTTGTGAAAAGGAATGCAACGACCATGAAAATCATCGGGGACAAAATCTTCGCCAAGGACGCCGAGGGGCGGCTGCTGAGCCGCATCGGCACGCTCTTCTTCCGCACGCCCGGACTCGTCACGAAAAAGGGCATCCACGCGATGCAGCGCGTCATGTGGCTGGAGGAGATCTCGAAGGAGAATCCGCTGACGCCGTCCGAGGAGGAGGCGGAGATCGCCGAGTCCGTCGACCTCATCTTCACGGAGGACCAGGTGCTGATCCGCCCGAACCCCGACCGCATGGATCTCGCGTTCCGGGCGGACGAGGTCCTTCAGACGATGGTCTCCAAGCGGGCGATCCGCTTCCTCAACACGTCGTCCGCCAAGGTGCGCACGGCGCTGCGCGCGCGCGGCGAGAACTGGCGCATGGCGCGCCAGCCGATCTCGCAGGACGACATGGCCGCCCTGATCGAACACGCGAAGGTCGCCATCGGCGAGCGTCCGATCTACTACTACAACCACGCGACCGGCACGCGCTTCGTCACCGTCGGCGCCTACGCCGAGGTCAAGGCCCTGCCCCCGGCCGACTTCCGCCGGCAGGTCGTCGAGGTCGTCGCCGGGCTCAACAAGCGCAACCGCACGGGCCATCCCGAGATCGACCTCTTCCCCGCCGCGACGCCGATCGAGGTCAAGCGCGCGTTCCGCGACCTCAAGGTCGCCGAGCTGGACGACGAGGAGCTGAAGTCCGCCTGCGACCGGATCGCCCTCGACTGGCGCATGGCCCTGCCGCCGGAGCTGCGCGAGGAGTCCGTCGCCAACTTCGACTGGCGCAACGCGATGTGCCACGCGCTCACGGCCGGGCCCAACGAGACGGCCGTGGAGGAGCAGGAGCTCGTCGCCGGCATCTCGCCCGAGTTCTACCGCCAGGTCGAGTGGCTGCCCGGCGCGCGCATCGCGGACGGCGAGGTCATCTTCGACCCGATCTACGACGAGGCCGCGCGCACGCAGGACCCGGAGCTCCTCGCGCTCTGCGACAACCGCGTCAAGAGCTTCCTCTTCAACACGACGCGCCTCTTCGGCCGCCTCACGTACATCAACATCGGGCGCATCGCCGCCTCGCTCGCGCGCCGGCCCATCGTCGGCGACCGCCGCGGCCACCTCTACATCATGCAGTACGCGGAGGAGGGCGAGACGGAGCCGAAGGTGATGATGATCCGCCTCCAGAAGTGGGGCGTCGCCGAGCACCTCGACGAGGGCAAGAGCCTGCTCCAGTCGATTCTCGAGGCCGACGAGTATTCCGACTTCATCCTCGACCGCCGGCTCATGTGCCGCCAGCTCGGCATGAACCTGCCGCGCCACATCGGCTACGGGCACTTCTCCGAGAAGTACCGCGGCAACAACCAGTACAACGGCGTCTCGCTGCGCTCGGCCTACTTCGTGCGCAGCTACGTGCACGGCGTCGCGTCGGACAAGGTTCCGCTCGCGAAGTACCGCAACCCCGCGTGGGCGCAGAAGTTCGCGTACCTGATGGGCCGCGCCGCCGCGCTCGACCTCGTCGTCGGCCGCCGCAACTCGATCACGAAGGAGCTGCTCTTCGACCAGAACTACGAGGTCGTGACGACGGGCGAGGACGGGATGCCCGCCGAAATCCGCATCACCGACCACGCCGGCAGCTTCGTCGACTACGAGCGGCCGCTTGCGGACGCCGTCGCCGAGTACGCCGCCTTCGCGACGCGGCGCGCAAAATTCGTGACGGAGTATCCGACGTTCGTCGCCGCCTACGTGGAGGGCTTCCGCCGGCATCTCGCCGAGACGCAGGCCGCCTACCGCGCGCGCCGCCGCGCGTTCGACAACCTCTTCTCCGACCGGCCTTACGACACGAACGGCTCCGGCGCCTACCGCTGGGCCTGCGCGCTCCGCCGCCTCGACGCCGGCGACCCCGACGCGCTCGCCGCGAAGCTCAGGGCCGCGATCGCCTGAGCAGCAGGGCAAGCCCCAGCGCGACATACCAGGCGAGGCAGACCGCGACGGACCACTTCGGGACTTCGGCATTCGCGCCCGGCAGGCGCGAGACACCGTCGGAGAGGACGACCATCGCGCGCGTGAACAGCGCCGAGAGGCCGTTGAGATGCGCCGCCAGCGTCTCCGACACGAAGCTCGCCAGAAGCCCGACCGCGCCGGCGTAGACCGTGACGCCCGCCGCCGGCACGAGCGCGAGGTTCGCGAGAATCCCCCCGGGCGTCACGCGCCCGAACACGTGGGCGGCGATCGGCACGCCCGCCGCCCATGCGGCGACGGCCACGGCCAGCGTCTTGCCAATCCCCTCGGGACGGTCGCGCAGGCGGTCGCCGACGACGAGAATCGCCAGCATGACGGCGAACGACAGCCCGCAGCCGACGTCCTCGATCAGCGTCGGCCGCACGGCGTAGACGGCGAGAAACGTCAGCGCCCACGCGGCGACGCCGTCCGGGCGGCGGCCGAACAGTGGCGCGAGACAGGCGAGGCTCGCCATCGCGCCGGCCCGCACGGCGCTCGGCGGAAAGCCGATGAGCGCCAGGTACGCCCAGAGAACCGGAACCGTCGCCGCCGCCGCAAGGCGGCGCGGCAGCCAGATCAGCCGCAGGAGAAAGACGAGGACGCGCGCAATCGCCATCACGTGAAGGCCCGAAATCGCGAACACGTGAATCGTCCCCGCCCCGACGAACGTCTGGCGAAGCGGACGCGGCAGGTTCGCGCGCTCGCCGAGCAGGATCGCCCGGTTGAGCGAGACGAGCTCGCGGTCGGACGCGATCCCAAGGGAGACGCGACGGACGAAGTCGCGCCGCGTCTCCCGCAAGGCCGACGGCACGGCGGACGGCGACCGCTGCGTCCGCGCCGCCTCGCGCAGCCACGGGCTTTCGCGATAGGTCCGCGCGCGGTCGCCCGTCACGGCCCAGAAGAGCGCCGCCCCCGCCAGCGCCAGCGCGGCGAGCGGCCAGGCGCGGACGGCCCCGGCAAAGCCGAAGACCGCCACCAGCAGCGCGCACACGGCGGCGACCGGCCAGGCCTCGGCCAGCATCGGCGCGTGCGCGGCGGCGAATTCACCACCCGCCAGCGCGGCGCAGGCGAGCAGCAGCTTGTTGGATGTCGTCACGGTCCCTTTCCCTTCGATGTGCGCATATCATAGCACATCGCGGGAAAAGAAACCTTAATTTTACCTTAAGAATCACCTTAAGATTTCTTAAGGCAACGAATCGGCGCGACTCATTTCCGTCCCGGACGCAGAACGCCGTCCACGGACGCCGTGCGTTTCCAGTAGCCCTTGAAGTCCTCGGGACGAATCTCTATCCGCAGCTCGTGCACGCCGTTCGTCAGCGTCCCGATCCAGAGATTGGTCCGCTTGGAGAGAGGCGTGCCGACGCGCCGCCCGTCGAGGAAGCACCGCGCCTTCTGCGGCCAGAAACGCAAGTTCGCCGCGACGTCGCCCGTGACGACGAGACGGGCGGTCGCGACCGCCGACGTGACCCCGGCCGGGAACAGCGTCTCGAAGGGGATCTCGCGCCCCGTCACCGCCACCGTCGTTCCGTCCGCTCGACACACCGACCAGTCCGCCACGGCGCGCGGCGCCGTCGGATCCGCCGACGCGTGCGGTGCCACCGCCGGACGCCCTTCGGGGAATGTCCCCTTCTTCGCAAAGACCGGCGCGTAGGCGGCTTCGACATTCTCGAACGCATTCCCGGCGAAGACGACCGTGTCCAGGTCGCAGGCGCGTCCGCCCGAGACGCCGAGGTCGGCGTCGGCGACGCGGTTGCCCTCGACAAGCCCGTTGACGCAATCGACTTCGAGATATCCGTTGTTGCGGATGACGTTGTTGCGCACGACGCCCCAGCGGACGAGCTTCATGCCCGGATTGTTGGCGATCTGGAGGATTGAATCGGTGCTTGGGATCTGGTTCGCCGGGCCGCGCAGCCCGTTGCCCTCCGCGATCACGTTGTCGAGCATCTGGACGCGCCACATCGTGAGGGCGGCGGCGTACTGCATCCCGTGGGCGAGGAATCCGCCCGCCCGGACGGACGTGTTGCGGGCCATGATGGCATCCGAGCTGCCGCCGTAGAGCTGGAGGGCACAGGTCGTCTCCTCGAAGCGGTTGTCCACGAACAGCTCCCACCGCCGCTCGCCGACGATGGTGAAGCGGCTCGTCTCGTCCGGCGCAATCGTCCAGGGCGCGTCGATCACGGCGTGCGAATCGTCCGTCATCTCCACGATGTCACGCGACTGCCCCGCACCGCGCCCCTCGACGATCTGGACCTGATACCCCTTCCAGAAGTCCTTGCCAAACCAGCAGTTCTTCAGTGGCCCGAGATCGAACGCGATCCGCCGCCCCTCGCAGACGGCGGGTCGGACGTACCCCTTGCCCATCGCGTCGCGGAAGGCCGTGCGTCCGCCGTCCTGCGTCATGCCCTCGCGGTCGCCGCCCTGCATGCGCAGTCCCGTGTTGCCGCCGAAGTAGACGTGCCGCGCCGCCGGGGCGAGGCCGTAGGTCATGCCGTAGGCGACGTTCCCCTCGTAAAGCAGCATCTCGCCCGTGCAGGGCGCCCAGCTGCGGCCTGCGCCGTCGAACTTGTTGTTGCGGATGCGCACGTTGCGTCCAGACAGGTTGTAGGTCCAGGTGTCCAGCTTCGTCGTCGTGATGTCGTTGTTCTCGAAGACGAGGTTCTCCACGTAGCGCAGTTCGACGCCATTCCCCTTCGTCTTGAGCCGATCCGCCCAGGCATCCATGTCCGAACGTACCCACTGGTCGATCAGCAGCCGCAGGCTCACGTTCCGCACGAGGATGTTCCGCGACGGGCAGTCCGCCGAGCCGGGCTTGTTGGCGAAGGGCCCCTCGCCCAGGAAGCTGTTCCGCGCGACGAGGCCCGAACGGTACTTGCCGGCCGACAGGAAGATGTCCGAGACGCCGAACTCGGTCGTGCCCGAGACGAGGGCCTCCGGCGGATCCTCCGTGTCGATCCAGTAGATCATGGTCAGGGCGCGCGACACGCCGCGCAACAGCGTCTTCGGCGGAATGCGCAGCTCGTCGTTCGCGATGAAGCGTCCGCGCGGCAGTTCGACGATGCCGCCTCCGGCCGCCCCGGCGGCGTCCAGCGCGGCCTGGATCGCGGCCGTGTCGTCAAACCCGTCGTTGCCGACGGCGCCAAAATCGACGGGGTTGAACACGCGCTTTCCCTCCCACGGCCAGCGCGCCACGCCGACGGCAATCTCGCCCGCCTTTGCCCAGCCGTCGTCCATGCCGTTCGCGACTTCAAGGCCGTATGTCCCCGACGGCAGGGCCTTCGGCAGTCGCGCCGCGAGCTGATACGTGTCGCGCCGCGTCACCGCCAGTTCCGCGCCGCCGACCAAGCGGACGCGCGCGCGTCCGCCGAAGTCCAGCGCGTTGCCGAAGATCCGAACCTCCGCGCCCGGCGCATGCACGCCCAGTTCGCCCGGCTGAACCCACCACGGATCCGCCGCGTTGAGCCGAAAAGCCGCGCTCCGTTCGCCGGACGGATTCACCACCTGTCCGCGCGCGACGTCCATCAGGTCGAGTTCCTTCGGATAGGCGAAGACGAGGCCGTCATCCGTCACGCGGACCGGCTTGACGCGGAACGTCCGCCCCTTCGCCTCGACTTCGACGTGCGCGTCGCGCGTCCAGTCGCCTCCTTGCAGCATCACGTGCTCGCCCGGCTTCACCGGGGCGCTGACCCACAGGATCTTCGGCTCGGCCGCACCGCACACGCCGCAGGCAAAAGCCGCCGCCATCATCATCGCCCGTCTTTTGTAGAGTAGAGACCCACGCCTCGGCTTCGCCGATGCGACTTCCCCCTCATCAAACCGGACGTGCGGATTTCCC
>CAKTZA010000095.1 GCA_934635045.1 uncultured Kiritimatiellota bacterium
GGGAAATCCGCACGTCCGGTTTGATGAGGGGGAAGTCGCATCGGCGAAGCCGAGGCGTGGGTCTCTACTCTACAACAAACTGACCAGATTGGTGGCAGGCGTGTCGACGCTCTCGACCTTGAGCCTGTCGGCGGCGGATCTCCGGTTCTCGGGCACGGGTTCCGAGTCGTGGGATTTCGACACGGCGAACTGGCTTGACGCCGGTGGCGCGGCCGTGAAATACGCCGACGGCGACAATGTGACCGTCGGCAGCGAGTTTACGGGCGATGCGCTGATGCTGAACGCCTGGCTGTCGCCGGGCGATGTCGTGTTCGACAACACGCAGGAAATCGTGCTGTCGACGACGGAGAACAGGTTCGGCTTCAGCGCCACGACGAAGTCGATCACGAAGCGCGGAAGCGGCACGTTGCGCCTGAAGCCGATGTGGAACTTCAACACCTGCGACTGGCATGTCTATGGCGGGCTGCTGACGACCGAAGACGCCTGGTGCGGTGACAACAACACGTTCGGGAACATGGACGAGGACGTGACGATTCACGTCCACGACGGCGCGACGCTGGAGAATCCCGGCAGCAAGGCGCTCGGCTACAGCGACGACACGCCGGCAGCCGAAGACCATGCCGTGAATGTCACCGTCCATGCGGGCGGAATGTTTCGCCCCGGCAAGACGGGGTCATACGACTATGCGTTCTCGGCGGTCAAGGATCTCGTGTTCGACGGCGGCTCGTTCGACTTCACGAGACAGGGTTCTTGGGGGAAGGGGCTTCTCAAGGTGACGCGCACGCTGGCGTTCGGCGGCACCGAACCGTATGTGCTGAACCGTCCGAACGGCAATCTCGGCAAGATTGCGTTCGCGGCGTCGCGGCAGACGGAGATCGACGTCGCGGACATCACGGGCGACGAGGCCGCCGACCTGACGATTGAGACGGAGAACATCGGACGGATGGCGGAAGCGTCCGTTGTCGGCGTGAAGAAGACGGGCCCCGGCACGCTGCTGTGGAACGCGAAGATTCACAACAGCTACGACCGAGGCGACTGGGCCGGCTGGCTCGGCCTCAACGGCAAGATCACGGTTGCGGAAGGGAAACTGGTTCTCGCGAACGCCGCGAACGCGATGGAAGGCGACCTGGAGGTCTCGGGCGGCGAACTCTGGCTGGGCGCGGAACGCGGGAAATACGTCCCGTCCGACACGCGCGCGACCTACGCCGGCAACCTGCAGGTCGAGGGGCGCGAAATCGTCGCGAGCGGCACGGGCAAGCTCGTTCTGCCGCAGCTGTACATGTTCGGCGGCGAACCGACGGCGGAGGACGTGACGCCGGATGCGGTGACGTTCGTCGCGCGCGACAACGGCGAGATCCACATCGACACGCCCGGCACGACGGGCGACTACACCGGATGCGCCGTGTTCCCCAACCTGCGGCTCGAAGGCGGCGGCAAGCTCGTGGTGAACGGCAACGGCTACTGGAGCAAGGGCGCCGTCACGGTTCTCGGCACGTTCGCCTTTGCCGGGACGACCCCCGTGACGGTGGCGGCGAACAGCCACCAGAGCGACCTGATGTCGCTCAACAGCAGTTCGGGGACGACGTTCGACGTGGCCGACATCACGGGCGACGGCGCGGCGGACGTCCTCTTCCGTCTGCCGATCGGGCTGACGAGGGCTCAGGCGGAAGCCGGGAAGGTCGTCGGCTTCCGCAAGAAGGGCGCGGGGACGCTCTGCCTTGCGTTCGACGTGTCGGGTCTCGGCGCGGCGGGCATGGCCAGCCTGAACGGGACGCTCGCCATTGACGAGGGCGCGCTCCAGTACGCCTGCGACCTGCGGCAGATGGACTTTGCGGTTGCGGCCGGGGCCTATCTCCAGCCCTGTGCGGAAGCGCGCGAGAAGCCGTTTGAGATGCGGAGCCTGACGGTTGCCGCCGGCGGCGGCTTCCGCGTCGCGCCGGGTGACGGCGGTGTGCTGCGCGTGACCGGCAAACTCGTGCTGCCGCAGAAGGGCCTCGTCGACATCGCGGCTGAGGACGAGACGGACGCCGAAAGCCTGAAGGTGACATTCCTCTCCGTTGCGGACGGGGCGGAAGTCGAGGCGCCGGCCGATTTCAGCGGCTGGACGTTCACGGTGAACGGCCGGACGCCCCCGACGGGCAACTGGAAGGTCGTCCGCAAGGGCAACCGGTTCATCGCCAAGGTCGCGCGCGGTCTCCTGTTCACGATTCGCTAACGACGCAAGGCGGCAACGGACATGAGACTCTTTCGGCAAGTTGTTTTCGCGGGCGGCATCCTCCTCTCGCCGGGCGTCTTCGCGGGCGCCGGGTGGGAGGTTCTGCCCATCTACGGCGGCGGGCGCATCCTCGACGTGTTCTTCACGCGCAACCCGCAGGTCCTGTATGCGGTGAGCGACGTGGGCGGCCCCTACCGCACGGACGACGGCGGGCTCTCGTGGCGTCCGCTCCACGTCGGCTATCCGTACGCCTGGCGCGTGCGGCAGATGAACAAGGCGTATACGCTGAATGTCGATCCGCGTGACGAGAACAGCGTCATTGCCGGATGCGGCGACGACCCGAAGCATCCGGGCGGCATTCTCGTGACGCGCGACGGCGGGAAGACGTGGAAGGAAGCGGCCATCGCGAACTTCCGCGCCAACGCGCCGTTCCGCAAGACGACGGGACGCACGATTGCTCGGAATCCGTTCAACCCGGACGAGCTGGTCGCGGGCGCCGACGGTTCGGGGCTGCTGCGGTCGCGCACGAACGGCAACGTGTGGAAGCCGCTCGGTCTTGACGGACGGTATTTCACCTGCATCCGCTACGACGAGAACGTCGAGGGCCGCATCTGGGCCGCCGCGCCGGGATACGAGGACATTCCCGGCGAGGCCCGCTGGATGGCGAGCGGGCGCATCCCCCACCCCGTGCCGCGCGCGGAGCGCGAGCGCGGGTTCTACCGGTCGGACGACGGCGGCGCGAACTGGGCGCGACTGGAGATCGGGCGCATCCCGACGGAGTTCACGCAGGTCAAGGGCGACCCGTGGCTCGTCGGCATCTTTGACGAGTGCCGCGTCAAGCGTTCCAGGGACGGTGCGCACTGGGAGGATTTTCACGAGGGGCTTCCCGAACTGCCGCCCGGCACGCAGGTCTGGGACAACTGGAACACGCAGAAGGGCAATTACCAGGCGATTTCCGCCGGGGACGGCTTCTGGATCGTCGCCGACACGCGCGGCAACTGCTTTACGCGCGGCGTGAATGACGCGGCGTGGAAGGCCGCGCCCATGAGGACGGCCGTCGCCTCCGATCCGGTCTGCGAGCCCAACGTGCGCGCGTTCATGCCGCAGACGACTGCGGTCGTCGTCGATCCGCGCGATCCGAGACACTGGCTGTCGTCCGACTGGTACACCATCTGGGAGACGACGGACGCGGGAGAGAACTGGCACACGCGCATCCGGGGCATCCAGCAGATCTGCCCGTTTGTCCTCGCGGCGAGTCCGTTCGACGCGCAGACGCTGTTCTACGGCGCGGCGGACAATCCGCTCTACGTCTCGCAGGACGGCGGCAAGTCCTTCCGGCATCTTCACCGCGAAGGGCCGCTTGCGGAAAGCGTCAACGCGGTTGCGTTTTCGCGCGTGACGGAGGGGCTCGCCCTCGTCTGCGGCGGCAAGTTCGCGCCGTGCGTCCGCCGCACGCGCGACAACGGGCGGACGTGGGAGATATGCGCCCAGAAGGGGCTACCCGTGCAGAAGCCGGATCTGGCGTGGTCGGTCGGCGATGGCTTCCACCCCGTCTATTCCGTGGTTGCGCATCCGAATGCCGACGTCTTCTATGCGGCGGCCGGCGGCTGGGTCGGCGCGGGCAAGGGCGGCGTTTACCGCTCGACGGACGCGGGTGAGACGTGGGAATGGTTCGGCGAGGGGCTGGAGCCCGACCGCCTCTTCTTCAAGATGATGGAGTTCGGCAACGGCAACGCGCTCGCCGTGTCCGAATCGGGCGATCTCGTCTGCTGGGGCATGGACGGGAAGAAGGTCTACCGCCGGGGGCCGTCGGACGACCGGTGGACGAAGATCGACTTCACGATGACGCAGAAGGCCGGGCGCGGCACGCCGGCGGTGACGGCCGTGCCGGGGAAGCCGGGCTGGTTCGTCGCGGACAAGGGGAACGACGAGGCGGCGCTGTTCCTCTCGCGCGACGGCGGACGCACGTTCGAGCGGCAGTGGCTGATGAGCGGCGAGTTCCAGCGCGTCGCGTGCGACCCGTTCGTCCCCGGCCTGCTCTATGCCGCAGGGACGGACGCCGTCTACGTTTCCCGCGACTATGGCGCGCATTTCGCCGTCCTGCCCGGCGGGTTCGACTATCCCTGCGACGCCGAGCCGACGCTGTTCGCCGACCGGGGGCGGCTGTGGGCCACCGTCGGCGGGTCGGGCTGCTTCACGCGCCGCGTGTTCAAGTGGACGGAGGAGTGACGATGGACAGGCGGGGATTTCTCACGGGCGCGTTCGGTGCCGGGGCGGTGTTCGCGACGTCGCGGCTCCCGGCGGCGGAGACGCGGGACGACCTTTCCCTCTTCGCGCGACGCGGCGCTTGGGAGCAGCTGTCGATTGCGTTTGGCGCGGTCGAGATCGGGCTCGAGAAGCCGTTCTCCGTCCTGCACATTTCCGACACGCACCTGACGGCGGCGGGCGAGGACGAGAACATGAAGAAGCAGGCGCTGTGCTGCAAGCGCACACGCGGCTTCGGCGGGCGGCAGGAGGAGGCCCTGCGCGATTCCATCGCGTGGGCGAAGCGGCATTGCGACTGCCTTGTCCACACGGGCGACCTGATCGACTGGCAGAGCGAGGCGAACTTCGCGCTCGTGCGAAAATATTTCGGCGACGGCCTGACGGGCTGCCTTGGCAATCACGAATTCTCGACCGACATGTGGCTGAGCGAGCCCAAGGAGACGCCGACGGAAGCCTACAAGGAAAAGACGCGCGGCGTCCTTTCGGAGGTTTTCCCCTTCGACGTCTCGCTCCAGTCCACGGTCGTGCACGGCGTCAACTTCGTGACGCTCGATGACGTCTACGGCACCGTCACGGCCGGGCAGGTCGCGCGCTTTGCACGGGAGGTGGAGAAGGGGCTGCCGATCGTGCTCTGCATGCATGTCCCGTTCTTCACGGACGCGATTTGCCGGGCGCAGGCGCACTACTGGGACTGGCGCAACCCGAAATTCAGGCGCGCGGACGTTCCCGCCGACGGGTGGTTTCTCGCCGACTTCAGGCGCCAGCGCGAAGACCCGGTGACGCGGGACTTCATCGCGGCGCTCAAGGCCGAGCCGCTGCTCAAGGCGATTCTCGCGGGCCATCTGCACTTCACGGCGGAAGACCGCTTTTCGCCGACGGCGATGCAGTATGTCGTCGGCGGGAATTTCATGTTCCACGGACGGGAGATCCTGTTTCTCTGAAAAACGAGATGAAAACGGAAAAGAGATTTGTTCGGATGCTGGTCGCGGCCGTTCCCGTCCTCTGTGCCTGTGGCGCGGATTCCTCCGTCGGCGAGCGTCCGCCGTGGCGTGATCCGCGCGTGTTCGCGGTCAACCGGCTGCCGGCGCGCGCCGTGGCGGTGCCGTGCGAGAGCGAGGAGCTGGCGTTGGCCATCGCGCGCGGCGAGAAGCCGCGCACCGCGTCCAAGTGGGTCGTGTCGCTGAACGGAACGTGGAGCTTCAAGTGGAAGCACTCGGTCGAGGTGGAGGTCTGGGAGAAAGAGGGCCCGGTCACGGTGCCGGGGTGCTGGCAGCTGCAGGGGGCCTACGATCCGCCGAACTACACGAACAGCCGGTATCCCATCGCCGGATACGAGACGGGCGATCCGCTCGCCGAACCGCCGCGCGATTTCACGAGTCATTACTACCGCAATCCGGTCGGGCTCTATTCGCGCACGTTTGCGCTGCCGGCGGACTGGGAGGGGCGGCGCACGGTCATTCACTTCGGCGGCGTGTCGTCCGCGATGTACGTGCGGCTCAACGGGCGGGACGTCGGCTATTCGGAGGACAGCCGGCTGCCGGCGGAATTCGACCTGACGCCTTACCTCGTGCGCGGCGAAAACAGGCTGGAGGTCGAGGTCTTCAAGCACAGCGACGGGACTTATCTTGAAGACCAGGACTTCTGGCGGCTTTCGGGGATCTTCCGCGATGTCTGGCTCGTGTCGGAACTGCCCGGCGCGGCGCGGGACTTGATTGTCGAGGCGACGCTCTCGGACGATTACCGCGAAGGACGTCTCGTCGTGCGCGACGAGAAGGGCGCGACGCTTCTTGAAAAGACATACGCGCATCCACGGCTCTGGAATGCGGGTGAGCCGAACCTGTATTACGAGGTCATCCCCTTGAGGGAAGACGCCTGGCTGTTCCCGCGTACGGACTACCGGGCCGTGGCGTTTGGCTTCCGAAAGGTCGAGATCAGGGACGCGGTCGTCTACGTCAACGGCACGCGCATCTTGGTCAAGGGCGTCAACCGCCACGAGATGAGTCCGACGGGCGGCTACACGGTGACGGAAGAGGAGATGCGGCGGGACCTCGAAATCTTCAGGGATCTCAACGTGAACGCCGTGCGCACGTGCCACTATCCCAATGACCCGCTCTGGTACGAGCTCTGCGACAGGGCGGGCGTCTTCGTCTGCTGCGAGGCGAACGTCGAGGCGCACGGCGTGGACGACTTCTATTCTGCGGACGGCAAGTGGCTGCCGGCGAATCCGCTCTATCATGACGTCCTCGTGAGCCGTGGCGTGAACATGGCGAAGACCTTCCGCAACCATCCCTCGATCATCTTCTGGTCGCTCGGCAACGAAAGCGGCGACGGGCCGGCCCTGTCGGATGCGTATGCCGCGATCCGGAAGCTCGACGCGACGCGCCCGATTCAGTATGAGGGCGCGCAGTTCAGGGCGCATAGCGACATCATGTGTCCGATGTACTGGCCGGCGGAAAAGGCGGAACGGTATGTCGCTGACCGTCCGAAGAAGCCGTTCATCCTGTGCGAATACGCCCACGCGATGGGCAACTCGACCGGCGACTTGTCCGCCTACTGGCGGCTGGCCGAGAAATATCCGTCCTTTCAGGGCGGGTTCATCTGGGATTTCGCCGATCAGGCCCTCTGGAAGACGGACGCGCGCGGCCGCTGGCTCGCCTACGGCGGCGACTTCGGGGACAGGCCGAACGACGACAACTTCAACTGCAACGGACTCGTGGACGCGCTCCGGAACTACCACCCCGGCGCGTATGAGGTGCGCGCGGTCTACAGCGGTCGGGTGGGGACTGTCCCCGCGCCGGACTTCGTGCCGCAGTCGGCGCCGGACAGCGCCGAGGGGGTGCCGTCCGGGCGGGACTTCACGATCAACCTCTGGCGTGCACCGACGGACAATGACCGTGGCTGGAAGATGGCGGACGTCTGTGCCGTCTGGAAGACGGCGACGGAGACACAGACGCTGCCGGCGGGCGTGACGGGCGGGCTCGAAGCCGTGGCGTTGCCGGGGGGACGTACGCTGGTCACGTTGACGCTGGACGTTCCGACGAACCTGCCGCCGTTGCCACGGGCCGGCGTCAGCTTCACGATTCCGAGAGACTTCTCCCGCGTGACGTGGGAAGGGCGCGGGCCGCACGAAAACTACGCCGACCGCTGTGTCGCGGCAGACTTCGGAACCTATTCGGCGACGGTCGGGCTTGTCTCCGGAATCGTCGGGGCACGGGGGACGATCGACTATCCGGCCGACCGGCTCAATCCGGACAACTACATTGAACCGGGCGAGCAGGGCCACCGCTCGGATTGCCGCCGTGTGACGTTCGCGAATGCGGCGGGACGTACGGTCACCGTCACGGCGCTCAACGCGCCGTTTGGGTTCAGCGCCTGGCCCTATGCGCAGGGTGCGCTCGAACAGGCGAAGCACCAGTGGGATCTGACGGACGAGGGCGTGATTACGGTCACCATTGACGCGGTGCAGATGGGCGTCGGCGGCGACGACAGCTGGGGTGCGCGTCCGCACGAGCCCTATCTGCCGGGCGCCGGCCGATACGTCTTGCAATTCGCGGTCACGGAAGAGGAGGGGCGGTGACAGATTTCTGGGGACAGGCCCCCGTTTGGGGGCTGGGATTGACGGGAAAGTTAGGCGTATGATATAATTATGCGCGTTAGGCATAATGCCTTAATAGCATAATAATAACGCGCAGAGAAATGGACTTTTTCGATAGAGTTGACGAGTCTGATCGGCTCAGACGCTTCCTTTCGCTCAAGGAAGGGGCTTTGGCGTGTCTTTACGGTCGCCGCCGGATCGGCAAGAGCCGTCTGTTGGAGGAGGTTCTGAAGGGGCGAACGGACGTGATGCTGCATCAGGCGGATCGAAGCGAGGCGCCTCTGCAGCGCGTTCGTCTGGCCAAGGACCTGTCGGCGATTCTACCGGGCTTTGGCGACGTCACGTATTCGGACTGGGGGACGCTCTTTGACCGATGGCGGCGGGAGGCCCCCGTCGGAAGCGTCCTTGTCATCGACGAGCTGCCCTATTTGGTCGAACGTGCGCCCGAACTCCCCAGCGTGCTACAGCGCGTGGCCGACGGCTTGCGCACGTCCGGTCAGAAGCTGTTCCTCTGCGGCTCCTCCCAAAAGATGATGCAGGGCCTCCTGCTCCGTTCGGACGAACCGCTTTACGGGCGCGCACGTGAGCTCGTCAACTTGGGGCCGATTTCGTTCGAGTGGACGAAGTTCGCATTTCCAGGGCTTTCGCTTTGGAAACGGTTTGAGCACTATGCCGTTTGGGGTGGCGTTCCGAGATACTGGGAAGTGTGCCAAGGCGAGTCCGGCCTCTGGGAGACGCTTCGTCGACAGGTCTTCTCTCCGCAGGGACTTTTTCGCGACGAACCGGACTTCATTCTGCACGAAGACTTGAGGGATGCCGTTCAGGCGACCAGCGTCCTCGCCCTCGTCGGGCAAGGGGCGGAGCGTCCGTCCGAGATTGCCGCGCGCCTGCAGGTGCCGATGACGTCGTTGGGGCGTCCGTTGCGCCGCCTGATGGAACTGGGCCTCGTCTGCCGGGACATCCCCTTTGGCTGTGACGAGAAGAGCAACAAGCGGACGCTCTACCGCGTGACCGATCCGTTCCTGAGGTTCTGGTACGCGTTTGCCCTGCCGAACTACTCGGATTCCTACTACCTCTCGTCGCCTGAAGAGGTCGAGGCGATTCGCGGGCTGTTCCGCGTCTTTCTCGGACAGGCCTGGGAGATGCTGGTGCGCGAGACGCTGAGACGGCGGGCGATTCCTGGCGTGCCCGGCCGTTGGCGCAAGGTCGCCCGCTGGTGGGGGAACGGGATTGACCGCCGACCGATGGAACTCGATGTCGTCGCCGAGTCGCTGGACGGACAGACGTTGCTCGTCGGGGAGGCGAAGCTTTCGCTGTCCGCCCGCGAAGCCGAGCGGACGCTCGCCGAGCTGAAGGCCAAGGCGGCGAACCTGCCGTTTGCAAAGGACTATTCAAAGACCGTTGCGCGGCTCTTCGTCGCCGAGGGCGGCGTGTCCGAAGCCGTCTCTCTTGAATGGCTGGATTGACACAACTCGTTCACTATTTGACCGCATGATAAAAAAATGATCGGTAGAAGGCTGGAGAAGAGGTTTGCTTCAACATAAAGGGTATGAGTTTTTCCGTGATCACGATGACGAGTTTAATGATAGGGGAAAAGGGTGTGGGAAAAATGGATGCTGTTAAGCAAATGTGCAATGCAAGTGTCCCATTGGCTGGATTATCCCCGGTTTTTGACCCCTAAAATCGACCGCACCCAATAGAATCAGGGGTGCGGTCGTGTTTTTGT
>CAKTZA010000096.1 GCA_934635045.1 uncultured Kiritimatiellota bacterium
GGATGGTAAAAGGCTTCAAGGGCGGCGCAAAGGGCTCCGTCGGTACTCGGAAAGCCGGGAGGCAGACGGCAAAAGCCAACCGGAACCAGCCCCACGAGCCTCTGTCGCCATGAGCCCCTGAACGTATGGCATGAGAGGGGCCGGAGCGATGTCGCACGGCTGTGTCGGATTGGCCGATCTTGCGACGGGGCCTGTCCCCATGAGCTGATCTCGCGGCGGGGTCTGTCCCCAGGGATTATTTGTGGGGTCTGTCCCCAGGGGGAGGATGGGGCGGGGAGGTTTTTGCTATAATAGTCGCATGAAGACTCAGGTTGTTCTCGTTTTCCAGCGCGGGTTCTGTCCGATACGGCGGCAGATCCTGGACGGACTCTCGGACTATGCCCGAAAGGCCGGGTGGCGGCTGCAGGTGGTCGCGAAGGATGCGCCGGAGGCTCGTCCGGGATATGAGAGCCAGGCCACCCCGGAGGAGATTCGGGATCTCGTCTCGTACTGGAAGCCGGATGCCTGCATCGTCGACTGCAGCGGACGTGACCTGCCTGACCAGACGGCGTTCGGACGGATTCCGACAGTCTTTCTCGACGCGTCGGCCGAGCCGCCCGCGAAAGCGGATGCGATCAGCACGGATGCGGAGGCGATCGTGCACGTGGCCGCGCGCGAGCTGCTGTCGATCGGCTTCGGCGACTATGCGTACCTTCCGTGGATGGACGAGAAGACCTGGAGCGTCCGCCGCGGCGAGGCGTTCGCGCGCGTCGTCCGCGCCAACGGGAGGACGATTCACCTGTTTGACGGAACGTTGGACGGCGGCGATGTCGTCGGGTGCAGCCGGACGATCGCCGACTGGCTCGCGCGGCTGCCGAAGCCCTGCGGCGTGTTCGCGGTGAACGACCACATGGCGAGCCTTGCCGTTTCGGCCTGTACCCGTCTCGGCCTGTCCGTGCCGTCGGACGTGGCCGTGATCGGCGTCGACAACAACGAGAATATCTGCGAGAACGCCGCCGTCACCTTGTCAAGCATCGGAATCGATCTCATTGGGCTGGGCGTTGCCGCCGCCCGCCTTTTGGACGAACGGCTCTCCAGCCCCCGGAAACGTCCGTCGCAGATTTCGTACGAGGGCTGTCGGCTGGTGCGGCGGGCGTCCACGCGCGTCTTGAAGAAGCGCGATGCGCGCGTGGCGCAGCTTCTGGAATACATCCGCCGTCACGCCTGCGAGGGCGTGCGGGCGTCAGCGGTCGCCCAGCAGATGGGCTGCAGCCGTCGCTATGCGGACCGACGGTTCCGCGAAATCACCGGCATGTCAATTCTGGACGAGATCCAGAATGTCCGCATCGAGCGGGTCAAGGACCTCCTGCGGAAACGGACGCTCTGCCTGTCGGCACTTCCCGATTTCTGCGGCTATCGCTCGTTGGAAGACCTTCGCCGCGTCTTCAGGAGCCGCGTCGGCCTGTCGCTGACGGCGTATCGCCGTGCCGTCTGTGGTTCCTGAATTGTTTGAAAAGAGAGTTCCGAATTCGTTCGTTCGGATGGATATGATGTGATATAATATCATTGAATTGTGGCCTTGGTGCCGCTGCAAACGAAACCCATAATGAACGAGGAGTAAAGCCATGATGCTCAAACGTTGTCTTGTCGCTCTGTCTGTCGTGACGGGAGGCGTGGTGTTTGCCGTGCCGGTGGAGGTTCCGCAGGGCACGACGGTCAAGATCTCAGATCATACGCTTGCGACGGATTTCAACCTGTCGGGCGGCACGCTTGAGTTCGACATCGCGCGCGGCGTCGAAGCCGAGTATGCCGGCACGATCACGGGGCAGGGCACGGTCGAGAAGACGGGCGACGGGTATCTGACGTTCACGGGCGGCGAGGCCCTGACGGCGGACTCCACGCTCAAGGCGACCGGCGGGCGTTTCCGCTTCAGGGACTTCGCGGCGGCCGGTGGCGCGACGCTTGTCGGCAACGGCGGTTATTTCGGCAACGTGGTCGGCACGGCGATCGTCATTCCGGCCTCGACGGAGGTGACGGGCTCGCCGCTGCGATTCTATGCGGAGGGCGTCGGCACGAACGTGGTCGTCAAGAACTGTTCGCGGATGAAGGGCCAGGTGGCGGTGTTCGGCGATTCGCTGGCGTCCATCGTCAAGTTCGACGGTCAGGTGCCGATGGATTCGGAGACGACCTACCATTACGTGGCCGCGCGTTCGGGCGCGGCGCTTCTCGCCTCGGAACTGAACGGCTTTGACTACTTCCAGACCATTTACATGGCTGGCCTGGGCGGCCTGATGCTGCAAGGGGGGGGGGGGGGTATCCTCTCCGTCCAGCCTGATCGGCGACGTCAGCATCATCCAGCAAGGCCGGGTGGACGTGGCGGGCGGCGCGACGAAGATCAAGGCGCTTTACGCGCATGACGCGGTCGGGAAGCCGATGGATGTCGTCGTCACGAATTCGGCTTCGGCGGATGCGACGCTGACGATGACCAAGGGCGGCGGAAAGCGTCCGCGCTACGTGGCGCGAGATGGCGAGAATGGCGCCTTGGCGATGTGCTACGACGCGGCAGAGGGCGCGGGCGACGACTTGAGCGACGCGCTCTTCCAGAACCGCGCGCTGACGATCAGCCACGGGACGTTCGCTTCGTCTGCCCGCACGGCGGACTTCAACCGTCCGTTGTGGAAGACGGCGCCGGCCGTTTCCGGTCGTTACCTGCGTCTCGTTGTCACGAACAGCACGGTTGGTTCGTCGCAGTACATGGGGCTTTTGCGCATCGCGGAGTTCCGGCTGACGATGGGCGGTCATCCGGTGGCCTGGCCCGCCGGGACGACGGCTTCGTCGCCGAACAGCCTGCCG
Source organism: uncultured Kiritimatiellota bacterium (assembly GCA_934635045.1). Taxonomy (GTDB): domain Bacteria; phylum Verrucomicrobiota; class Kiritimatiellia; order RFP12; family UBA1067; genus UBA1067. The sequence goes on from CAKTZA010000096.1 coordinate 2,833, forward strand.
GGGCCGAAAGCGACCGAGGACGAAGGTTTCGACCGCGGCGCACAGGCGATGATCGATGGCGACATGGATTCGTTCTGGCGTCCGGCGGACTTTGTCGTCGGCAATCATCCGGCGACGAATGTCATCGACATGACGCGCGAGGTCGCGTTCAACGGCTACCAGATGGCGGCGGGCGGCACCGTGAAGTCTTCCTGTCCGTCCGGCTGGACGCTCGAAGTCGGCCGCCGGGTCGGCGACGAAATCGTCTGGGAACAGGTGACGGGCGCGTGGCCGGACGAGAAGATCGGCGAGGCCAGCCCCTCGAACCGAAACTACTACATGCAGATGTACGAGTCCGTCGGACGCTATTTCGAGGACTGCATCCTGCCGCTGAATGTGTCCGAGGGCGTGAAGACGTGGCAGGGGCCGCAGTTCCAGAACGCGGACTTTGCGCTCGCCGTCAACGCGCCCGGCTCGTTTGCGCTGACGGACCACTTGGAATCGGTGGCGTCGCTGTCGGGCGATGGCGCACTCTCGCTGAACGGCTCTCGCCTCTTCGTGGCGAACGCCGCTGACTTCACGGGCGCGCTGACGGTGGACGCGACGAGTTTCGTCGGTGGCGGCTCGACGCTGGCCGTCAACGGCACGCTGACCGTCGGGAACGCTGAAGCGACAGATGTGATGGATACGGATACGCTGGACAACACGGCGGTGGTGTCCGTCGGCGAATACGGACGGCTCGCGCTGCGGCAGGCGCGTGAGACGATCGGCGGACTCGCGGGCACGGGGACGGTCGATCTGGGCGGCGGCGCCCTGACCTTGGCAGAGCCTGTCGAATCGGGCTTCGGCGGCGCGTTCACGGGCGGCGGCACGCTGACATGGACGGACGGCACGTTCCGGGGCGCGGCGACGGCCGAGGGCGACTACACCGTGCGCCTGACGGGCGGACGCTGGGCTGGACGGCTCGACGTTTCGGGCGCGCTGACGCTGGACGGAAGGCTGGTCGTCGATGCGTCGGGGATGGAATATGGCCGGCACACGCTCTTCACCTTTGGCTCGCTGGGCGCGGGCAGCGAGGCGGTCGTGGCCGCCGCCGTGGCTGACCCGAAGCCACAGAAGCCGTTTCGGGCGCGCGTGTCGGTTGAGGGCAATGCCGTCGTGCTGGACGTCTACGCGCCCCTCATGCTCATTATTCGGTAAGGAGGTTTAATCATGGAAAGGATCTCGATTTTCGGTCGGCTGATGGTGGCGGGGCTGCTTTCGGCTCTTTGGACGAATTCCGTCGTCGCGCGGACGCTCGTCTGGACGGGCGGCGGTGGCGATGGCCGCTACGCGAACGCGGCAAACTGGGGCGGAACGCTTCCGCAGGACGGCGACTGCCTGTCCTTCACGACAGACGGAACGCAGCCCTGCACGTTCGTCAACGACCTGGTGAGCTTCAAGCTGGGCGGACTGAAGTTCTCCGGTACGGCGCGGCAGGTTCATCGCGGCAATCCCGTGGACGTCGCGGGCGATGTCGCCGTTCGGACCGAGGGCGAGGCCGAACTCGCCTATCCGCTCGTCGGCACGGGCACGCTCCGTGTGTGCGCGAAAGACTCCTTCACGCTGAGCGGCGCGAACGGCGCGTTTGCGGGGACGTTCCGGGTCGAGGCGGGTCAGCTCGCCTTCCGCCAGCCTCTCTGGCACGGGGGCATGGCGCCGTGCAATCCGATGGGCGGCGCGGCGACGCGAATCGTCGTGGACAATTCGAAGGGCACGAACGCGCGCATCCTGATCGCGCCCTACTGTTTCAACGGCTCGCTCCAGTCGGCGAACGTCCATGGAAAGATTGCCCTGCTGCAGGGCGACCGTCCGGCCGATGTCGCGTGGCTGGAGACGACGGCGACGCGTCCCGTCGTGCTGTGGGGCAAGGTCGTGTCCGCCGGACGCGGCGCGAACGACGGGCTGATCCGCGCCCGCGCGCACCTCACGTTTGCGGGCGGCGTCACGTGCCGCGCGAACGACTTCACGTTCCGTGCCGAAGGGAAAGGCGTGACGTTCACCTTCACGGGGCGCGAAAATGTCTTTGCGGACGCCCTGGACGCCGTTGGAAACGTGACGGTGGCGGGGCGTGTGCGCGCACCGAGCGGCGTGCGGGTGACGGGCGGACAGCTGACGGCGCGCATCCTCCCCGAAGGACCCGGCGGCGTGTTCTTCGTCGGCGCAAAGCCGCGATTCGTCCGCGCGTGCGAACAGGCCGTGGCGGACGGCACGGCCTACGCGCTGACCGACTGGTACGGGCGTGAGCTCTCGAAGGGCGCATGGCCGAAGGGGGAGGCCCTGACGCTTGCCGCATTGCCGCGCGGCTACTACTGGTTGCGCTTCGACAACGGCCACAAGGTTTCCTTTGCCGTGCTGGACGATCCGGCGACGCGCGTCGTCGATCCTGAAAGGGGGTTCGCGACGTGCGGTGGGCCACTGGTCGATGCCGAGCTGGACTGTCCGTGGTACGGCGGCGACACCGTGGCGTTCGCAACGGACTTGCTGACGTGGATGGGGGCCGCCTGGGTGCGGCACGGGGCGTGGATGGATCACATGCTGAAGAAGGATGGTTCCATCGACTTCAACTGCGAAGAGAGCCGCCGTCTGGAGATCGCGCAGACTCTGACGAAGCGCGGCATTCGCGTGTGCGCCGTCATCACGGGGCATCCGCTGTCGGCGCCCGGCAGCCGCGACCTCGCCGAAGTGAGCCGCTGCTGGCGGCTGATGGGCGAGCAGATCGGCACGGGCATCGCGGCCGTCGAATTCCAGAACGAGTGCGACGCGCGGGGCGCACCGCCGTGGGGCGTGGCGTCCGAACTCAAGGCGGCGCTGTACGGCCTTCGGCTGGGCAATTCAACCGTCCGGCTGGGGAATCCGGCCATCACGGGTATGCGCCGCGACTTCTACGTGAACGGGCTTTGGGACAACGGCGTCGCGCGGTACACGGACTTCGTCAACTACCACTACTACGGCTCGTCGGCGCAGTTCCCCGCGTCACTGGCCTACATGCGCCAGCGCGACGGACGCCACGGGTTGTGGGAGCGCGAACTGTGGATCACCGAGCAGGGGGCCTACACCGAGGGATTCGGACGGGAGCCGGGCGTCGGACGCTGGGCGCGGTTTTCGCGGCATTCGGAGGGACAGGAACTGGCCGTCGCCGAGTATCTCGTCAAGAACCAGCTGCTGAACCGGATGCTCGGCGTCAAGCACACGTTCTCGTGGACGCTTTCGCCGTTCAACGAGTACAATGGGGCGAAGGATTGGTCGTTCGGACTGCGGCGGGACGGCCTGGTCAAGCCGGGCTATGCCGCGTTCGCGACGATGGCGCGGGAACTCGGCACGGGGACGTGTGTCGGCAGCTTCAACGTGCCGCGCGAGGTGACGGGTGTGCTGACCTACCTCTATCGAATGCCCGACGGCACGTACACGCTCGCCTACTGGAGCTGCACCGAGGTTGACAGCGAATACCATGGGCAGAACGGGTTCCGCGAACCGACATTGGAGGAGCGCACGACGTCCATCCCGGCGGCAGACGGAACCTACCGCAACGTCGACATGTGCGGCTCCGTCTCCTCCCTCGCGGCGACGAAAGGCCGTCTGCGCCTGACGGCACAGCGGTATCCGCAGTACGTTTCGGGACTTCGCTACGAGACGCTGGAGGACAAGACGGTGTATCCGGCCGTCGATCCTGGACGTTCAGATGTCCCGTGGCGTGCGGACGATGCGGATCTCTCCATCGTGATGCGCGTCGATGCCAATCGTGATGACTTCTGGCACCAGACGCGCGGCGACCGGTGTGACGTGCCGCTCACGCTCACGAACGCCGTCGGACGCCTCTCGTTCGAGTGCTGGAATCTCTCCGACGTCGTCCAGACGGGCACGGTGCGCGTCGTGGAAGGTCCGCTGGCCTGTGACGGCCTGGAGAAGCCGCTGGTGATTCCGCCGCGCGGCAAGCTCACGTTTACGGGCATGGTGCGCTGCGAGCAGGTCGGCGCGGACGCGCCGACGAAGTTTGCGCTCGTCGGGACGTTCAACGGAAAGAAGACCACGCCGCTTGCGTTCGCGTTCGGCAAGAAATGTGACAAGGAGACCAAATGAAGAGACTGATCTGCGCGGCGGCGCTGGCCGCCGCAGGGCTGGCTGTCGCCGGCAACTGGGAACCGTTTGCGGGCAATCCCGTCCTCGGCAACAGGAGACTCGGCACGTGCTTCGACGTGAACGTCGTCACGAACGGCCCCGCGCCCTACACGATGTATTTCTCGTGGCGTCCGAAGAAGGCGATTGCGCTCGTGCGGAGCGAGGACGGCCTTTCGTGGACGCAGGAGCCGGAAATCTGCCTGAAGGCGAATCCGGCGAGCGGCTGGGAGGACGACCTCAACCGCAGCTGCACCGTCTACAAGGACGGCATCTGGCACATGTGGTACACGGGCCAGTCGAAGGGCTGGTCGCGCATCGGCTACGCGACGTCGACGGACGGCGTCCACTTTACGCGCGTGCGCCGCGAGCCGGTTCTCGTGCCGGAGCATCCGCACGAGACGCCCTCGACGATGAATCCCTATGTGCGCTGGGATGCCGCGCGCGGCGTGTGGCGCATGTGGTATGCGGGCGGCGAACAGCACGAGCCGAACGTTCTCTGCTACGCCGAATCCGAAGACGGCCTGACGTGGAGGAAATGGGAGAAGAACCCGTTCTTCACGAAAGGCCCCGAAGAGTCGTGGGATCGCGACCGCGTCGGCGCGTGCGAGGTGCATCCGCTGCCGGACGGCCGCTGGGCGATGTTCTACATCGGCTATTCCGACATCGACACGGCGCGCATCGGTTGCGCGATTTCGGCGGACGGCCTGACGGGCTGGAAGCGCCTGCCGCAGAACCCGATCGTCGCGCCCGACCTCGGCACGTGGAACGCGAGCGCGTGCTACAAGCCGTCCGTCGTCCGCGACGAAAAGAACAACCGCTGGATGCTCTGGTACAACGGCCGCAACGGCGCACCCGAATATGTCGGTCTCGCCCTGCACGAGGGACTGGATCTGGAAGCTCCCGCCCGGGCGCCGGACGAGACGGTCAGCCGACTGTCGGACTACGTGCGCCGTTTCAACGCGGATGATGTGGAACTCTACACGAACGCGATCCCGAACGCGGCGGCGGAGGCGTTCCTGCTCAAGAACGTGCCGCGCTTCGCCTGCCCCGACAAGGACATCGAGCGCACCTACTACTTCCGCTGGTGGACGTTCCGCAAGCATCTGCGCAAGGGCGGTAACGGCGACTGGCGCGTGACGGAGTTCCTGCCGAAAGTGTCCTGGAGCGGCGCGGACAACACGATCGTCTGTCCGGCGGGGCATCACCTGCGCGAGGGCCGGTGGCTGCATGATGCGCAGATCCTGGCGGACAACGCGCGCTTTTGGCTCGCTGACCCGTCGGCGACGCACCGCTGGGACTACGCGAGCTGGCTCTTCACGGGAACGGAACTGCTGGCCGAGGTGACGGGGCGCGACACCTTGCCGGTGGAGCTTCTGGATGACGCGGTGCGGTACTGGGAGCGATGGGAGAAAGGCTTTACGCGCGACGGCGGCCGGCCGATGGGCGGTGATGGAAAGGGCGGTTTCCTCTCCATCGACAACCGCGAGGGAACCGAGTACTCGCTCGGCGGCCACGGCTACAAGCCGCTGTTCCTGTCCGCGATGTGGCGCGAGGCGCGTACCATCGCCGCCGTGGCGCGCCGGAGCGGACGCACGGATCTCGCCGAACGCTTTGACGCCAAGGCGGAGGGCGTCCGCCAGTCGCTTCTGGCGAACTGCTGGAATCCCGACGTCGGCTTCTTCACCACGCGCCCGAAGGACGGCGCGCGCGGCACGGTGCGCGAACTGCACGGCTACGCGCCGTGGTATTTCGGCGTGCCGACGGACGGACGCGCTCCGGACTGGGGGCAGCTCGCCGATCCGCAGGGCTTCGCCGCGCGTTTCGGGCTGACGTTCCCCGAACGCCGTGCGCCTGGTTTCGTCATTGACTACAAGGGTCACGAATGCAAGTGGAATGGGCCGAGCTGGCCGTATGCGACGTCTGTCGCGCTGACGGCGTTTGCGAACGACCTGCATACGCGCGGCGGAGGTTCAGCGGCGGAACGTGAACGCTTCGGCTTTCTCCTGTGGCAGTACGCCGCGCAGCAAAAGCGGACGCAGGACTGGCGGACGGAGGGCGATTTCCGCGTCGTGCCGTGGATCGACGAGAACCTGCATCCCGACAAGTCGGAATGGATCGCGCGCAAGATCATCCTCGACACGCCGGCGATGCGCGACCGCTTCCCGAAGGAGCGCGGCAAGGACTACAACCATTCGACGTTCTGCGACCTCGTGATCTCCGGGCTTGTCGGCCTCGTGCCGGACGGCGCGCGCGGGTTTGCGGTCGATCCGCTCTGCCCGCAGGCGTGGGACTGGTTCGTCCTGGAGGACGTTCGCTACCGGGGGCATGCCGTGTCGGTGCGCTGGCAGCGCGGCGAAGGCCTGACCGTCACGGTCGACGGGCGCGTGGCCGCACAGCGGCCGACGCTCGGACGGCTCGACGTCAAGCTGCCCGGTGTCGGCGTCGCGGCGGATACGCCGACGAGTGCGACGGCCTCGCCGTTCGCCGGTGCCCGCTGAATCGGGCAGAATCCCCAGCCGCCGTTCTGCGCGGCGGCGACGAATCAGCTGGGCAAGACGTTCCGCGATTTGCCGAAACTGGCGAAGGACTGCACGCGCTTCCGCTACGAGTCAAAGCTCTGGTCGGGCGGACGCGGCGTCGCGGTGCGCACCTCGAAAGACCTCGCGCGCTGGAGCGAGAAGAAGGCCATCCTGG
>CAKTZA010000097.1 GCA_934635045.1 uncultured Kiritimatiellota bacterium
CTCCCTTTTGATGCCTCCAGCAGTTCCTTTTCGCAACACAGGGAATGACTCACTCGCGCGAAGCCGCTTTCTTCAACGCCGCGTCCCTTTCCTTCTGTATGCGCGCACGCGCCTGTTTCGCGTAAAAGCCAAGGCGGGTGATGTCTTCGCGCTTGCGGACAGGGCGACCGATCAGTTTCTCGAATTTTGCTCGAATCGCGTCCATTTTCTCGACGTCATTTGGATAGCGTGCTTCGTTGAATTCGTCAATCTCAAAATTTTCAATCACGCTCTCGCGGTATTCCGCAAGAGCCTGATAATTGTTCCATTTCTCATTTTCTTCTCGCCAAGAAATAATCTCCATTGCCTTTTCAGGTTTCATCGAGAGTATTTGACGATCCAGCCATCTGATTGTATCAAGGCGCACATTCCACCTTGCCACATAATCAGACCCAGTTTCGTACATTGCCCCAATCAAATCCCAATTAAGCATATGGCAAGCCTCGCGAACAGCCGCGTATCTGCGGGATGGGCGCAGCCCCTCGACGGGGATGCGCATCAAGGCTTCTCGCCATTCCGTTATCAAGGCGTCCCGTTTGGCTTTCTCCTTTACGTCCTTTAGTTTCTCCCGCACCTCATCGCTCTCCATGATTGCGCGGACGGACGCGTTAGTCGCCAACGCTCCGATCAGGACGCGCGCCGCCGCGATGGCGTTCTCCTCTCGTGTTGGTGGACGCTTCTCGCACCCCGATTGCCCGCAAAGAATGAGAGTTGCCATCAAGATTCGTTTCATTGTACCCGTACTCCGTTGAGGATGATGCCGCCGTCGATCTCTCGTTGGACGGTATTGCCGTGTTTCTTGACTTCGACATTCCCCTGCGCGTCAATTATCATGACTTGCCGGGCTTCTTTCGCGAAAATGCCGACGGGATCGTCGCCTTCCTCGACCCTAAGGGAGGCCCAACCGCAAGGGACCTCCCATGTCAAGTTTCCGACAGACCATCCATTAGTTCCGATTGTCGAGACAAAGCCTGTTGAATCCAATTGAGGCAACGCCCTCTTGAAGCCAGCTTCATCGTTTAGAAACCTATTATCTCCAAATACCGTAAGCCAATCGCCAGCCCCCTGATCTTCGCCGTGAAGCCATTCAGACATGAAGAAAGTGTCGGCAAAATAGCCGCTGTGGCTTCCACCCACGTTTGGCACTTCTTCAATCCGAATCCTTGAGAACGAAACATCCAATGGCAACACGTACAATCCCATCGTCAAGAGGAGGCCCCCTGCCTGGCCAGCGGTCACATCCCTGACATCATACCACACATCTTCCGCAAGCACCGCATGAGGCTCCACGACAGATGTATGGGGAATATATTCTGCACCACCCCCTGTGAGTCCAAAACCATTTGATTCCGTTTGAAGCGGGCAATTGTACTCAAACGAGCCAGATTTCCCAATGATTGTGCCTCTGCCAATTTTGAGTGAAGCAACAGAAGATGCGGCGGGTTGATATGTGCAGTCCACGATTTCGCCAATGCCAAATTTGTGTCGGAAATCTTTGTCGTTTTCAGGAGCATGGATCCTTGGCTGAACAGACACCTTGACCGACGTCGCCTTGTCGATGGTCGTCTGCGACCAGTCTGTCTCGTTTTCCGAGAACGTCGCCGTGACGACGATGTCGTCCTCGCCGCCGCTCGGCCTGACGGCGCGGTAGGTGTTCTTGAACGTGACCTCTTCGCCCGGCTCAAGGTCGCACTCGAACGGCAGGGGGCTTCCGCCGTATTGCACGAGGCCGTCCGCGCCCCGGATCTCGATGCGGACGTGCCCGCCGCGCGTGCCGCCGTTGCCGCATATGTTGCTTTCGATAAACACATGCGCCGAAGAAACGCAAGGCGTTTCGGAGGGAACCTTCGCCGAAGGCGAACCCGAAGGGCGCGCAAGCGGGCGCGAGGTGTCGGAGAAGCGGGGAACACGGAGAAAGCGCAGACGCATCCACAGGGCTCAAATCAATTCGCGATAATGTGCCTCAAGAACGGACAGAACCTCCAAGAAGCTCCGCTTTTGCGCCGATTCGGGGATGCCATCTACTTTGGCGCGAAGACGATCAAGGGCTTTCTCGATTTGTTCGTCCGTCGCGTCTTGATGGAATATCTTGAAGAACTCAAGCCAGTAGGCGGCGCGTATGCCGCAGACCGGCTGAAGCTGCATCTTGGACAGATAGTCGTCCATCAGCCCCGTGCGGGCGATTCGCCCGAAATTCTTGCCCTTGTCCGACTGCGGCTGATCATTTGTCGCATCGGCCTTGCGCGGATACGGCTCGGCAATGGACGGAATGCGGATTTCGGACGCACCGCCATCGCCTCGCATCTGCTTCCAATGCCAATTGCGGTAGGCGGCGGCATACTTCGCCGACTCGATGTAAGGCGAATAGATTCGCGGCCGCCCGGAGATTACGCTGTTCAAGACCCACGGCACGACCATGATTACGTCCGCCTCGGCACACGCCGCGCTTGTCTGCTGGAATCGCAGGCTTGGCTCGGCCTCCTTCGCCAGCAGATACCAGCCTTTCAGCTCAATCCCCATGATCGGCTTCGCCGTCTCGTCCGAAAGGTTCTTCAGGACGACATCCGGGAAGGACTGAGGCTGGCGCACGAACAGGTACGTGCCATAGGCATTGTCGGGATCCCAGACGCTCCGTATGGTGTTCAGCGTCTCGACGACTTGGTTCTCGATCGTCGCGCCCAGCGCCGAATTCAACGTGAACACGTCCGTCGCATTCACGCCCTCGATGAACGTGTCGCTGTGAAAATGCGCAGGAAGCACCTTGAGAGCGTCAAGGACACCACGCCACAGCTTTTTGTGCGGCCACGTGTCGGATGGCTCAATGCGCTTGATGTTCGTGGGCATCTGCTTTTTTGATTCAGGCTTCATGGGACAGTCTCTCCTTTGCGACGTTGAAGAATCGGGGATTCACTTCTGCGGCAAACGCCTTTCGCCCTGTGCGGGCCGCCGCAATTGCCGTCGAGCATAATCCGCCGAACGGCTCCCAGACGACATCTCCAGGATCGGACGAAGATCGGATGATTCGCATGAGCAGCTGCAATGGCTTCTGGTTCATGTGCAAACAGGCTCCACCCTCCTTGATGCGCTCGGCTCCACGGACGGCCGGAAGTTCCCAAACGTTCGAGACGCCCACCTCGCAATGGAACTTTGCGCGCATCAATTCCCACTCCTCCGCCGCAAACGGCTTTCCGTCCGCCTTCGCGAAATAAGGACGCCCATCTGCACGACCGAACTCGTTCGCATAAGCCGCGATGCGGACAAAAGCATCGGACGGCGGAAAATACCAAAGATGGTCAGAAGCAAAATATTTCCGCGTTGCAGCATCCTTGACGCCACATGCGGTATTCGCAAGACGGAACGGCAATCCCGTGCGCCGCCACTCCTCACGCATCCAGTCCTTGAGCGGCAGTTCCGTGCCATTCGACGGCAACACGTTCTTTCGCACGTACTGTGCGCACACTTCCGTCACGACAGGATATTTGCGGATCGTCCGCGTGTTGCAGTTCCCCGCCACATGAGACATTCCCTTGTTCCAGATGTGGCAGTTCCTGAACTCCCACCCAGACTCCTCGATCACCCGATGGCAATTGGCCCATCCCTGCTCGGAGTTCCAGAACCAAAGGGTCGCCGACGGCAAGGCACGGTCATGCCACATCTTCAAAAACGGGTGATAGAAGTCCGCCAATCCTTCTGGCGTCGCCGGATCTCCCGGATAGCTCGCGAGTCCATATGGGCCGTCCGAAACAATCACGGTCGGGCGTTCCCATCTTTCGCAAAGCCTCAGGCTGTCGCCAAACTCGATCTGAACGCCGTTTTTCGCAGACTGCATTGACGCCGAGACATCCTTCGTCGCCTCGTTCGACGTCCCACTGTCTGCCCTGACGTTCGGCGTTGCCATTTTCGCTGCGCGCGACGATACGAGTCGCACCATGTTCTGTCGTAGTCTCTCTGCCATGTTACTTGCCGAGAATTATATCATAATGTGCACAGGAAGAAGGTACACCTGTCATCCAGCACCTGCCCAATCATTGAATGGCCCGCATCTCGTCTGACATCTTTCGCTCTCGCCTGTCTCGTATCACTTCGTCCCTTGTTCGCATCGGACGACCCAAGAACGCTTCCACTAAAGCCTTTGCCTTCGTTCGCTCCTCGTCGGTGGCATTGTAGGACTTGCAAAAGCCATCAAATTTCTGCTCAAACGCCGACACAAGCGACTCGTATCGCTCCAGACAGTATCGGTAGTCCCGACGCCACGACTCGAATTTCACAGGGTTGTCCTTCCTCAATCGGGCGGATTCGCCATTGGATGTCATCAGTTTCCATCGGTCAAGTAACCGTCTCATCCACTTAAACTGCTGAACATTCGATCGGCTCTCGTCCTCAATCGTCCATCGTCCGGTCTCGCTCCACCGATAGGGCAGCAGCCAACTCCAGACGGTCAAGAACACACGACATTGGCGTTCGTAGTCATCGCCCTGAAGTTTGATGCCATACAATTTGTCTTGTAGGATCCGATAACAGGCCGCACGAACGGCTCGGTTCGTTTTCGATTGGATCAGATCGCCCACCCGGTTGAGTGGGTCTCGCACATTCGGTTCACCCAACCGCCGAATGGCCCTGTCAGCCTCTTTCTCGACTTCACGCAAGGAAGGGTCTTTCTGCCGATCGCAGCCCACAGTCGCCAGTGCCAACAGAATGCAAAAGAAGACAAGTCTTACCATAGCTTCACTCCATCAAGATAAACGGATCCCAACACCTCGCGGACGGCCTCATGGCGCAGCTTGCGCACACCCGCCGTGCCAAAGGCGTCAATCGCCTGATTTCACCTTCTCGGCGTAGAGGCGGAAGAGGTGGGCGACGATTTCGGATTCGGGCGTGTCAGCGGCGAGGCCGTAGGCCGCGAGGACGGCGCGGTCGTTCGCCGCGTGCGCCGCGCGCAGATCCGTCGGCATCGTCAGCGGGTCGTAGAGGTCCGCGAGCGAGGCGTCGGGGTCGCGCGCCCGCGCGTCGAGGATTCCCCGCGCCGTGGAGGAGATCGCCTGGAACGAAGAAGGACGCATGAGACAGACAGGACGCGCACGACCGTCGCCCGCCGCGCCGCCGGACGAGGCCGCGCCGGGGGCCGTTTCGGTCGCCGCCCCTTCGCCTGCCGCTCCCGTCCCCTGCGTCCTACCCGTCCCCTGCGTCCCATCGGCCTCGCCCGCCCCCTCCGGCCAGGGGAAGTTGTTGTAGACGACGGCCGCCGAGTAGCGGTAGCGCATCTCAAGCCGCCCCGCGACGGCGCGCATCCACGCCATGTGGACGGACGACGTCAGCACGCCGAAGTGGTACGCCGTCGCCCCGGGCACGACGAGCGTCGTGTTCGCCGCGATGACGTCCGGCGCCATGAAGCCGATCGGCACGTACTGCCGCCGCTCGCTCGACACCTCCGGCAGGAGCAGGTAGTTCCCGCCGAGGGGCGGCGTGGAGAAGAAGAGGTACGGCTTCTCCGCCATCTTCCGCGTCGCGGCGGCGGTGCTTTTGAGGCGCATCTCGCGGACGGCCGCGAGCCGCCGCATAACCTCCTTCGAGCGCCGGTAGACGGCGGGCGAGACGTCCTTCAGCCAGAGGCAGTAGCGCACCTCGTCGCGGTTGATGAAGTCGCGCGCACCGACGTAGCGGCGGATGCAGTCCGCGAGCGTCGGCCCGCTTTTTATAAAAAGCGGGCCTCCCTCGTCCGCGAGGAGCGCGGCGCGCTCGGCCTCGGAGAGGATGAGGTTGCCGCCGTCGGAGGGCTTGCAACCGTAGGTCATCGCGGGCACGTCGCAGAGCGGCGCGCCGCGCGCCTCGACGAAGACCGTCGGCGCGTCGATGAGGTAGGGGCAGATGTTCGCGGCGGCGCGGGGCGCGGGCGTGAAGATGGTCTTCTGCGGCGGGCAGAGGGCTGCCCGCCCTACCGAGGCCGCCACAGGTAGGGATGCCCGCCCAGCCGAGGCCGTCACCGGTAGGGCGGTCGCCCCGCGACCGCCGCCCTCGGCGTGGAAGCCCACGATGACGCAGTGGACGTGCGCCTTCTCGCTCGCCTCGCTGTCCCAGCGGAACGTGCGCCAGGCGAAGTCGATGACGAGGCCGTACTTCTCGAAGAGCGGGCGCCAGAGCGGCGCGACCTGCTCGCCCTGGGTGATCGAGTTCGTCGAGACGAACGCCGCGCGCGCCGCCGTGCCCGCCATCCGCGCGGCGGCCCGGTGGTACCACGCGCCCACGTAGTCGACGCTGTTCGTGCGGCGGCCTTTCCCGAAGAGCGCGACGGCCTCGGCCTTCTGCTCCGCCGTCATCATCGACGCGCCGACGAACGGCGGGTTGCCCATGATGTAGTCGGCGCGCGGCCAGTCCGTGCGCAGGGCGTTGCCCTCGACGATGCCGCCCGCGTCCTTCAGCGGCAGGTAGTCCGGCTCGCGGTGGAGGATCTCGGCCGTCTCGCGGCGCATCTGCGCCTCGGCGATCCAGAGCGCCGTCTTCGCGACGGCGACGGCGAAGTCGTTGATCTCGATGCCCCGGAACTGCGCGAGCGAGACCTTGACGGTCAGGCCGAGGTCGAGCTCGCCCTGCCCGCGCTGGCGCGCGGCGATGAGGCGGTTCTCGAGACGACGCAGGCAGATGTAGGTCTCCGTGAGGAAGTTGCCCGACCCGCACGCCGGGTCGAGGAAGGTGAGGGAGACGAGCCTGTCCTGGAACGCCGCCAGCCGCCGGTCCCGTTCGCGCGGGGACGCGGAGGCGAGGATCGCGTCGAGTTCCGCCGCGAGGCCGTCGAGGAAGAGCGGGCCGATGACCTTGTGGATGTTCTCGACGGACGTGTAGACCATGCCGCCCGCGCGGCGCGTCTCGGGGTTCAGGGTCGACTCGAAGAGCGCGCCGAAGACGGTGGGCGTGATCTCGCGCCAGTCGAACTGCGACGCGCCGAGGAGGAGCTGGCGGATCTCCTCGGTCAGGGGCGGGATGTCGCCCTCCGCCGCGTCGCGGAAGAGCCCGCCGTTCGTGTAGGGGAACGCGGCAAGCTCCGGCTCCAGGTACGGGTCGCGCCTTTCCGGCGGCGTGTCGAGGACGCGGAAGAGCTGTGCGAGGCGCGTGCGCAGGAACTCGGCGGGCGTCGCCTCGACGAGGCGGCGGAGGCAGTCCTTCGGGAAGACGCCGGCGTCTTCGGCGTAGAGGCAGAAGACGAGCCGCACGCAGAGGCGGTTCAGCGCGGCCAGCGCATCGGGAGGGAACTCCGACTTGTCCGACGCCTCCGCTGCCGCTCCGGCATGCCGGACGGGCGAAGCGGTAGCGGAGCCATCGGACTCATCGGAGTTGGCCTTGCCCGCATACCGCGCCAGCAGGGCGTCGTAGAGCTCGCCGACGATGCGGCCGGCCCGGACGGAGATCTCTAGCTCGCGGTCGACGGCCCTCTCCTTCGGATCGACGAGGAACGCGAGGCGGTGGGCCTCCTTCGGCAGGTCGCGGAGGCGCAGAACGAGCGGCGGCGCGAGGGGCTTCGCGCGGTCGTGGATCTCGAAGCGGTCGAAGTTGCACGTCACGATCCAGCGGGCCCTCTCGTCGAAGGTGCGGGCGTTGTCGTACTCGCAGGCCTGTTCGTAGGGCGTGAGGCCGCCGTGGCCCGACTGGGGCGCGGAGAGGTCGACGCCGCGCGACTTGTGCTCGATCAGGACGCGCGTCTCCGGGATCCAGGCGTCGAGGAACTTGGTCGTCCGCGCGGTCGCCGGGGACGGCGACCCGCCCATGGGGACGGGCACCTGGTAGCGGATGCGGCTCTCGACGTCCTCCACGCCAAGGACGCTCCGCAGCAGGTCGTTCCAGAACTGCTGGTCTTCGCCTTTCTCGCTGCCGCGCCGGTACGTCCAGCGCTCGGCGAACGCCTTCGCCGCGCGCCTCCGATTCTCGTCTGTCGTCGTCATGGGGGGGGAATTATAGCAAATTCAACGCACGGAGGACTCGCTCGCGCGTGGCCACCCCTCCGGCTGAGCCGGCAAAGTCGAGAAAGCCCTTAGGCGTCGCCTGAACTCGTCATGGAGTTCGGGCGGGAGATAGCGCGAGAGATTGGGAAGCCAGACATGTTCAAAGACTGACATTCGGGCAGAATACTCCTCCTTGAGAATGCGCGCAGCGGACAGCCTCAACCTGGCATCGTCTGGATTCTTCCCCTCTTTTGGGGGCTTCGCCAAAGAGAGGTCTTCGCATGAGTCTCGGTAATTGGCAAGTCCCCGAAAGAAGAACGCCATCGCTTCACGAGTCGGAATGCCGCACCGCCTCATGATCTTGAAGCATTGGCAGACATACAGCACATACTTTGACGTCGCGATTTCCCTGAAAGGCAAGGGAAGCGATTGAAGATCAACGGAAAGAATCATGCGACCGAATGCCTCTGCGGCCGCCTTGCGTTCCTCGCTGTCTGCAATTCCATCGAAAAGGCGGTCTGTCGCCTCGAATTCGGCAAGATGCTTGAAATGACTTCCTCGTTGCGTCAAAGCCGCGTGAATTGTCTCTACCCGTTGAACGACGGATGCAGGGGGGCGAACCGTTCGATTTTCCTGTTCACATCCTCCAAACAGCAGGACGCTTGCCATGGCGAAGACGATTTTTGCAGATTTTTCCATTTTGATCCTTTCAACGTATGCCCGGTGAATGAGTGACAACGCCATCTGCCGAACAATGAATCCATTGGGTGAACTTGTCGATTCTCAAACCTCCCTCGTCGTCAAGCGTAAAGACCTGATGATAGACCGTCTCCACTCCGCCAACGGCATCAGGCACATCCTCGGCATCGTCATCTCCCCAGGCCAAGGGAATCGCCCAGTCAATGACGCCTCTGCGGAGCGGAGGCGGACAGTATTCGCCAAAGCTCGGCGCGTCCGCAAAAAAATAGTTGTCTTGTCGAGGTCGATACCAAACACCCGCCTTGCGTTCCTTTGTATGATTCCAAATTGGCTCAAAAAGCGGATTCGCGAAGTATCCAATCGGCACACTTCCCGTCGTCGGGACTTCCATGACCTTGATGCCGAAGAAACTGACGTCCAACGGCGTGATGTAGGGTTCGAGTTCCATGGCAATCAATCCGTCCGTGCAACGATTGAAGCCCGATGTGCAGAGGATTCCCGTCGGCTCGACGACTGTCAAGTTTGGAACGTATGAAACGTCCGAGACTTTGATTTCAAGGCCATTGCCGTCGGCGCGAACCGGACAGACATATGCGTCATCGGGCGTTTGAATCCAATTCGGCGAAAGGCGAATTGACACCAACCCCTGCGGATAGGCATCAACCCTGAAGTTCTCCCGCACCCCCATCTTGTGTCGGTTTGGGAATCCCTCTCGCGCAACAACAGGCGTAATGACGACCTTGACCGCCGTCAGCGTCGCCTCGGACGTGATCTCCTCGCCGCTTTCCTCCTCGGTGAAGGTCGCGACGGCCTTGA
>CAKTZA010000098.1 GCA_934635045.1 uncultured Kiritimatiellota bacterium
CGTCGGACGCAACAGTCCGGCGGATTATGAAGGAAAACGATGTAGTGCAGTCAGCTATTCAACTGGCAAACTCGGGGAGGGCTCGTCCGCAATGGACGGCGGCGCGTTCCTGCGGGGGCGTCCGCTGAAGCCGTTCGAGGACCGTCTGCTGACCGCGTGACGCGCTGAAGTCGGTTTTTGGTATAATTCGCGTCATGTCCCATCTGATCGAGGTCAAGGATCTGCGCAAGACGTATGCGGTCGGCGACGAGCCGGTGCATGCGCTTGACGGCGTGTCCGCGTCGATCGACAGCGGGGAGTTCGTCGCGATCATGGGCGCGTCCGGCTCGGGCAAGTCGACGATGCTCAACATCCTCGGTTGCCTTGACACCCCGACGTCCGGCTCGTACCTGCTGGACGGGCTGGAGGTCGCGCGGCGCAGCCGCCGGGAGCTCGCGATCATCCGCAACTGCAAGCTCGGCTTCGTCTTCCAGAACTTCAACCTGCTGCCGCGCACGAGCGCGCTGGAGCAGGTCGAGCTGCCCGACCTCTACATGGGGCGGCTCAATCGCGCCGAGCGCCGCCGCCGCGCGACCGAGCTGCTGAACCGCGTCGGGCTCGGCGGCCGCGTCGGCCACACGCCCGCGCAGCTCTCCGGCGGCCAGCAGCAGCGCGTCGCGATCGCCCGTGCGCTCATGAACGAGCCGCCCGTCCTGTTCGCCGACGAGCCGACGGGCAACCTCGACACGAAGAGCTCCGTCGAGATCATGCAGCTCTTCACCGAACTCTCGCAGGAGGGCATCACGATCATCATGGTCACGCACGAGGACGACATCGCCGCCTACGCGACGCGGCATCTCCTCATGAAGGACGGCAAGCTCGTGAAGGACGACCGCCGATGAACCTCGGAATGATCTTCAAGGTCGCGGTTCTCGCGATTCTCCGCAACAAGACGCGCGCGCTCCTCACGTGCATCGGCATCATCGTCGGCATCGCGGCGGTGATCGCCGTCCTCGCGATCGGCAAGGGCGCCTCGACGATGATGGTCCGGGAGATCTCGTCGATGGGCAACAACCTCATGATGGTCTTTCCCGACCGCCACCGCAAGGGGCAGGTCAAGAGCGGCATGGGCGCGGGCCAGACCATGACGGCGGGCGACGCGGAGGCGATCCGCCGGGAGCTCGGCCACCTCGTCGCGGCCGTCTCGCCGACGGTGAACGTCAGCTGCCAGCTCATCCGCGAGAACCGCAACTGGAACGCGCGCGTCTCGGGCGTGAGCTGCGACATGCCGGAGATCCGCAACTGGCAGGTCGCGGAGGGCCGGTTCTTCGAGGAGTCCGAGCAGCGGGCCTCGCGGCGCGTCTGCGTGATCGGCACGACCGTGAAGAGCAACCTCTTCGCCGAGGACGAGGACGCCGTCGGCCAGACGATCCGCATCGGCGCGATGCCGTTCAAGGTCGTGGGCGTCCTCGCGTCGAAGGGCGCGAACGGCTGGGGCCAGGACCAGGACGACACGGTGATGGCGCCCTACACGACGGTCGGGCGCGTCCTCCAGCGCTCGAAGTTCCGCTCGATCAACATGATGAACGTCTCGCTCAACTCGATGGACGACGTGGCCGAGGCGAAGCGCGAGGTGACGGCGCTCCTGCGCCAGCGGCACAAGCTCGCGGACTACGAGGACGACGACTTCGAGACGCGCGACACGACGGAGATCATGAACACGATCGGCTCGGTGACGGGGCTCATGACGGTGCTTCTCACGGCCGTCGCGGCGATTTCCCTCCTCGTGGGCGGCATCGGCATCATGAACATCATGCTCGTCTCGGTCACGGAGCGCATCAAGGAGATCGGGCTGCGCATGGCGATCGGCGCGACGCCGGCGTGCATCCTCTGGCAGTTCATCCTGGAGGCGGTCGTCCTCTCGACGGTCGGCGGCGCGATTGGCGTCGGCGTCGGGGTCGGCGTCGCGCAGGCGATCGGCGAGATCAACCACTGGCCGATCGTCATCGAGGTCTCGTCGGCGGTCTACTCCTTCCTCTTCTCGGCGTTCGTCGGGATGTTCTTCGGGTTCTACCCGGCCTACCGCGCGTCGAAGCTCAACCCGATCGACTGCCTGCGCTACGAGTGAGGCCGGCCCCAGGCGGGGGAATGTGAAAAATGGTATAATCAACGGGTTGAACGAACAAGGAAAGGGTCAATCATGAAGATTCTGGTTACGGGCGGGGCCGGGTACATCGGCAGCCATACGGTCGTGGAGCTCCTGAACGCGGGGCACGAGGTCGTCGTCGTCGACAACCTCTGCAACAGCTCGCGCAAGTCGCTTGCGCGCGTGAAGCGCATCACGGGCAAGGAGCCGACCTTCTACAAGGCCGACATCCGCGACGAGAAGAAGCTCAACGCCATCCTCGACGCGGAGGCGCCGTTCCAGGCGACGATCCACTTCGCCGCGCTGAAGGCCGTCGGCGAGTCGACGAAGATTCCGCTCAAGTACTACGCCAACAACCTCGGCGGCACGTTCACGCTCCTGAAGTGCCTCGCCGACCACGACTGCAAGAACATCGTCTTCTCGTCGTCGGCGACCGTCTACGGCGAGCCGAAGTCCGTGCCGATCCGCGAGGACTTCCCGACGCCGGGCTGCACGAACCCGTACGGGTGGACGAAGCTCATGATGGAGCAGGTCTTCAAGGACGTCCAGAAGGCCGATCCCGCGTGGAACGTCATCCTCCTGCGCTACTTCAACCCGATTGGCGCGCACAAGTCGGGCCTCATCGGCGAGGATCCGGCGGGCATCCCGAACAACCTCCTGCCGTACGTCGCGCAGGTCGCGATCGGGCGCCGTCCCGAACTCAACGTCTTCGGCAACGACTACCCGACGCCGGACGGCACGGGCGTGCGCGACTACATCCACGTCGTCGATCTCGCGATCGGCCACCTGAAGGCGATCGAGAAGCTGGCGAAGGAGCCGACGCTCGGCCTCAAGGTCTACAACCTCGGCACGGGGCACGGCTATTCGGTTCTCCAGATCGTCAAGGCGTTCGAGAAGGCCTCGGGCCGTCCCGTGCCGTACAAGATCTGCCCGCGCCGCCCCGGCGACATCGCCGAGTGCTGGGCCGATCCGTCGCTCGCGCTCAAGGAACTCGGCTGGAAGGCCGAGCGCGGCATCGACGAGATGTGCGCCGACGCCTGGCGCTGGCAGGAGCAGAACCCCTACGGCTACGAGAAGAAGGCGAACTGACGGAACGGCCTGATGGCGTCCGCTGACATTCTCGCGTTCGTGCTCGACGGGCTCGCGGACTACCTCGCGCTCGAACGCGAACTGGGCGTTCGGGCGATTGAGGTCGATCGCGCGCTGCTCGCGCCGGGCGCGCCGACAGTGACGGAAGGCGCGGCGAAACTGTCAGTCGCGAGGGGGGCGGCGGACAGGACGCATGGGACGCAGACGACGCACAGGACGGAGAAGCCGGCTCCAAAGGCCGTTTCAGAGCCGCCGCCAACGGCCGCAACGGCGCCGGGGGCGAAGGGGCCGTTTGACTTCATCTTCATCGCCGACAAGCCGCTGTCGCCGCGCGCGGTGGAGATGATGGCGAAGATCATTCCGGCGATGGGCCAGACGCCCGAGACTGCGCCAGTCGTCGTCTCGCCGCCGATCCCGAACGCGCGGTTTTTCGTCTTTCTCGGACGCGCCGCGCTTGCGAAGTACATGCCGGGGCTGCGCGGCGAGGAGAACCGCTGGCTCAAGTCGCCGAAGGGCAAGGACGTCCTTCTCGTGAAGTCGCCGGAGGAGATCGTGCGCTTCACGACGGTGACGCCGGCCCTCAAGAAGATGAAACAGGAAATGTGGCTCGCGCTGAAGACGGTACGCCAGCGCGCGCAGCTGGGAATGTGACGATCATGCGAAACGAACAGACAAAGGTGATTCTCCATGCGGACTGCGGGCCGGGCTATCGGCTGCTCGTGCTGGACGCGCCGCAGGTCGCGGCGGACGCCCAGCCGGGGCAGTTCGTGCACGTGAAGGTGCCCGCGCTGGAGGCGAGCGCCCTGCGGCGGCCGTTCTCGATCTTCAACGCCGAAGACGGACGGCTGGAGCTTCTCTACAAGACGGTGGGGCGCGGCACGGCGGCGCTGAACGCCGTGAAGCCCGGCGAGACGGTCGAGGTGCTGGGGCCGCTCGGACGGGGCTTCCCGACGACGTGCGCCGGCACGCCGCTGCTCGTCGGCGGCGGCTATGGCGTCGCGCCGCTCTACTTCCTTGCGCGGCGGCTCGTGGAGAATAATCGAATAATCGAATTATCGAATCGTCGAATGGCGAGGGGGGCAGACAATTCGACTGTTCGGCAATTCGACCATTCGATTATTGCCCCCAAGCTCTTCGTCGGCGGGCGCACGAAGGACGACCTGCTGGCGCTCGACCGCTTCGCCGCGCTCGGCGTCGAGGTCTTCGCCGCGACGAATGACGGCTCGTTCGGCACGAAGGGCTTTGCGGTCGTGCCGCTGGACGCGGAGCTGAACCGCCTGCGCACGGCGGGCGAACGTTTCGCGCTGTTCACGTGCGGGCCGGACGGGCTCCTGAAGGCCGTTTCGGAACGCGCGTGCGCGCTCGGCGCGCCGGGCTGGATCTCGGTTGACCGTCACATGGTCTGCGGCGTCGGCGCGTGCTACGCCTGCATCCAGCGGACGGTGAAGGGCAACGCGCGCTGCTGCGTGGACGGCCCGGTGTTCAAGGCGGAGGAACTCGTATGGTGAAGATGTCGGTCAACTTGGGCGGGCTTCAGCTGCCGACGCCGGTCGTGACGGCGAGCGGCACGTTCGGCTACGGCACGGAATACCTCGGCGCGGTCGATTACGCGAAGCTCGGCGCCGTGACGGCGAAGGGCATCCGCGTCGACCCGTGGCCGGGGAACCCGATGCCGCGCCATGCCGAAGTCTTCGGCGGGCTCGTCAACGCGATCGGCCTTCAGGGCACGGGCGTGGCGCATTTTCTCGCCGAGACGGTGCCCGCCTACCGGCGGGCGACGAACGTGCCGCTCATCGCGAACATCTGGGGCGGCTCGGTCGAGGAATACGCGGCCGTCGCCGAACGGCTGGGCGATGCGGTCGATGCGCTGGAGATGAACGTCTCGTGTCCGAACGTCAAGGCGGGCGGGCACACGTTTGGGCAGGATCCGAAGGTTCTCTTCGCGGTCGTTGCGGCCGTACGGAAGGCGACGCGTCTGCCGCTGCTCGTGAAGCTCGCGCCGAACGTGCCGTCCATCGTGCCGTACGTGAAGGCGTGCGAGGACGCGGGGGCGGACGGCCTGTCGATGATCAACACGATTCCCGCGATGGTGATCGACATCGAGCGGCGTGTGCCTGTCCTCGCGAACCGGACGGGCGGCCTGTCGGGGCGCGGCGTCCACCCGGCCGCCGTTAAGCTCGTCTATGACGCGCACCGGGCGACGAAGCTGCCGATTCTCGCGATGGGCGGCGTCTACGAGGCGAAGGACGCGATTGAGTTCCTGCTCGCGGGCGCGACGGCTGTCGCCGTCGGCACGGCGACGTTCACCGATCCGGGCGTCGTCGCGGCGGTCTACGACGGGCTCGTCGCCTACTGCGAACGTCACGGCTTCGCGTCCGTCGCCGAACTGACCGGCAACCTGGCCGAGACGTGAAGCCCTTGGTGCCGGACTGCGCGGCATCCCGTGCGGTGCAGGCCCGTGGAACGGCGTGTGCGCGGATTTGGTATAATCTTCGCGCTTTTAAAGAAAGGACAAAAGATGGAAAATCCTGTTGTCGGCATTGTCATGGGTTCGGATTCGGACTGGCCGCTCGTCCAGAAGGCGTGCGCCACGCTGGAGAAGTTCGGCGTCGCGTACGAGACGCGCGTCATCAGCGCGCACCGCACGCCCGACGTCGCGCTTGAGTATTCGAAGACGGCGGAGGCGCGCGGCCTCAAGGTCATCATCGCGGCGGCGGGCGGTGCGGCGCACCTCGGCGGCGTCCTCGCGGCGGCGACGGTGCTGCCGGTCATCGGCATCCCTGTCGCGGGCGGGGCCCTGAACGGGCTTGATGCGCTCTACGCGACGGTGCAGATGCCCTCGGGCGTGCCCGTCGCGACGGTCGCCTGCGGCAGTGCGGGCCCGACGAACGCGGCGCTCCTGGCCGTCCAGATCCTCGGCACGGCCGACGCGGGCCTGCGCGCGAAGTTCCATGCGCACAAGGAGGAACTGCGGGCCAAGGTCGCGGCGGCGAACGAGAAGATCCATGCCGCTTCCTGACCTGACGAGGCTCTACGACGGCTATGTCGACACGTTCCGCGATGCGGACGGGCGACTGCCGGAAATGATGCAGCTCAAGCGGACGCACACGGCGTGCGTCGTGCGGAACGCGGCGTTGATCGCGGATGGCGAGGGCTTCGCGCCGGATGCGCGCGAGGCCGCGCTTGCGGCGGCGCTCCTGCACGACACGGGCCGCTACGAGCAGCTGCGCCGGTACAACACCTTCCGGGATTCGGAGTCCGTGGATCACGCCGTCCTCTCGCACGAGATCGTCCAGGAAAAGGGCTGGACGGACAGCCCGGCGGTGCTTGACGCGGTGTTCTGGCACAACCGCCGCGACCTGCCCGCGCAGATGGCGCCGCTGACGGCGATTGCCGCGCACACCGTGCGCGACGCGGACAAGCTCGACATCTTCCGTGTGCTGGAAGACCAGGTTGCGCACACCGACTGGCGGGCGGACTCCCGCGCGTTCTGGAACCTCGCGGTGTCCGCGCCGCCGAACCCGGCCGTCGTCGCGAACATCGAGCGCGGCGAGGCGGTCGACTACCAGAACATCCGGTCGCTGTCCGACTTCGTGCTGATCCAGGTCGGCTGGATGATTTCGGGGCTTCATTTCGCGACGGCGCGCCGTCTCTGCGCCGCGCGGGGGCACCTTGCGTTCCGCCGCGACTTCCTGCACCAGCTGTCGTCCGACCCGGCGATCGACCGCGTCTGCGACCGCGCGGCCGCCGTTGTGGTATAATGTCCGCCATGAAAAACTTGTTGCTGGTGGCGGGTCTGCTCCCGTGCGTGGTCGGCGCGGCACTGCCGACGGAGGTGACGACGGAGGCCGGGTTCGCCCGCGCCTGCGGCGAGAACGTGCGCAACTTCGCGCTGACGGGGCGGTTCCGCGCGGACGCGGGCGCGGCGGCGCGCCTCGCGTTCCATGCGGACGGCGCGGGCGGCGGCTACGAGATCCTGTTCCGCAACGGGCCGATCGACGGCACACGCAAGACGGGCTCGCTCTCCCATGTGCGCAACCTCTACCGCTCGCTCGCCGAGGACGGCCAGTGGTGCGCGTTCGACGTGACCGTGCGCGAGAGGAACGTCGAGGTGAAGGTCGGCGGCGTCACGGTCGTGCGCTACACGGAGCCGGAGCGCCCGTGGCGCACGGCGGAGCACGCGCGCCAACGCTTCGGACGCGGCGACTTCGTCTTCACCGGCGAGGCGGGCCGCGTCGCGTTCGCCGACCTCGCGCTGAAGCCGTTGGCGGACGGCGTGCGCAACCCGGACGACACGCTGCCGCCCGTGGACGAGCAGACCGACCGCGCGATTCGCCATCAGCAGGTCGACTTCCCCGTCATCGACTTCCACGTGCATCTCAAGGGCGGCCTCACGAAGGAGCAGGCGCACGCGATGAGCCTCAACTACGGCATCAACTACGGCATTGCGCCGAACGTCGGCGAGGGCGGCGTCGGCCGGATGCTGCGCTCCGACGCCGAGGCGGACGACTACTATGCCGAGGTGAAGGGCCTGCCGTTCCTGCGCGGCGCGCAGGGCGAGGGGCGCAAGTGGCCCTACGAGTTCTCGCGCCGGGCGCTGGGGATGTTCGACTACCTCTTCACCGACGCGATGACGATCGTCGACGACGGCGTGCCGCTGCGCATCTACCGTCCCGCCGAGTTCAGGCTGAACGGGCGCACGCGCGAGGAATGGATGGACTTCCTCGTCTCGCAGATCGAGCTGATCCTCACGAACGAGCCCGTCGACATCTACGCGAACGCGACGTACCTGCCGCCGCCGCTCGACGCGGACTACGACGCCCTCTGGACGGACGCGCGCATCAGCCGCCTTCTCGACACGCTCGTCAAGAACCACGTCGCGCTGGAGATCAGCGCGCGCTACCGGATTCCGAGCGCGAAGATCATCTCCCGCGCCAAGGCGCGCGGCGTCAAGTTCACGTTCGGCACGAACAACGAGAACGCCGACTTCGGTCGCCTCGAATACGCGCTCGACATGGTGGACGCCTGCGGGCTCACGGCGGCGGACGTCTGGTTCCCGTCCGAGAGCGTCCGCGCGCGACGCCCGTTCATCCCCTACAACACGTTCAGACAGTAGATGGCCGCACGCGAAAACTATGTGGCGGCGGCGAAGCTGATTGCCGCGTCGAAACGCATTCTCATCTCCGGCCACCTGAGCCCGGACGGGGATTCGCTCGGCTCGATGATCGCCCTTGCGCGACTGCTGAAGAACGCGGGGCACGAGGCGTTTGCGACGGCCGACGTCAACGCCCTCGGCAAGCCGGGTTTCCTCGAAGGGGTCGAAGACCTCATCCCCGTGCGCAAGCTGCGTCGCGCGAAGAAGTTCGACCTGCTGATCGCCCTCGACAACAGCTCGTTCGCGCGCATGCCGCCGGAGGTGAAGGCCGTTGCGGAGAAGCTGCCGGCGATCTGCATCGACCACCACGTCACGAACGACGGCACGTTCGGCGACGTGCAGATCGTCGACCCGACGGCGTCGTCCGCCGGCGAGCTCGTCTGGCGGTTCGCGAAGTGGAACGAGTGGCCGCTCGACCGTCCGATCGCCGAGGCCCTCTGGGTCGCGCTCGTGACGGACACGGGGCGCTTCGCCTACGACGCGACGCGGCCGGGGACGATGCGCGCAGCGGGCGACCTCCTGAAGCACGGCGTGCGCACGGCGCTCATCAACGACATCCTCTACGGCAGCTTCTCGCGCAAGACGATCGGCCTCAAGCGGCTCGCCTGGCGGTCGCTGCACATCTGGAAGAACCGCAAGGTCGCCGAGGTCTCGCTCTCGCGCGACGACTTCCGCGCCGTGCGCGGCAACAAGGCGGACGTCGAGGACGTGATCGAGATTCCGCGTTCCGTGGCGAAGAACGAGATCGCGCTGTTCTTCTACCAGATCCCCGACCGCACGAAGGAGACGCGCTGCTCGATTCGTACGCGCGGCGACTGGGACGCGACGGTGCTGGCGGCGAAGTTCGGCGGCGGCGGCCACCGCAAGGCGGCGGGCTGCACGATCAAGGCGACGATGGGTTCCGCGAAGCGGCAGATGCGCGCGGCGGTGAAGGATCTCCTCAAGAGCGCCTGCCGCAAGACGATGCGCCTGCCGCCGAACCTGAAGATATAGCCGACCTCAGGGGGATTTTAGATAGGTGAGGTCGGGTTAATGTTTACCGGCGAAACCTCCCCCGGTTGACAAATGCGCCCTGA
>CAKTZA010000099.1 GCA_934635045.1 uncultured Kiritimatiellota bacterium
CACGTCCGCTTCACGGAGCGGAAGTGTGATTCTCCGTCTTTACGGGTGCGAATCGCCATGTCCCCGTTGTCGGGTATCAGACTGATACGATTGCACAGAACAAGTTCGTCATCAAGGCGATTCAGTTCGAGGATGTCACGTCCGGCAAGGTTGACGTCAACACCGTCTTCACCGGATTCAAGGGCGTGGACTTCGACGAGGCGTTCGCGTTCCAGTTGACGGCGCCGCAGATCCTGGTCCAGTCGGCGACGGGCTACGACACCTACTACTATTTGAACGACGCCTACGTCGAGGCGACAGACAGCACGAAACCGGGCTGGGCGGACGCGGGCGGCAACTACGCCGACCTCGCGCTGACGCCGGGCACGGCCGTCTGGGTGAAGGTTCCGGGCGTCGAGACGGCCACCACGGCGGCGGGCGCGGTCGCGTCGGACGATCTCGTGCCCGTCACGGCCACGGCGGGCAGGTTCACGCTCGTCGGCAACGCCTTTCCTATCGCCGTCACGCTCAATGGCTCGCAGATGACGTGCGAGGGCATCAAGGGCGCGGACTTCGACGAGGCGTTCGCTTTCCAGCAGACGGCACCGCAGGTCCTGGTCCAGTCGGCGACGGGCTACGACACCTACTACTATCTGAATGATGCCTACGTCGAGGCGACCGACAGCACGAAGCCGGGCTGGGCGGACGCGGGCGGCAACTACGCCGAGGCGCAGGTCAAGGCGGGCGCGGGCTTTTGGGTGAAGGCGGCGGACACGGTTACGCTTCAGTTCAGCCGCTAAAGCCTGCTTGACGAACAGATTTCTTGGCGTGTGCCGCGCACAGGGTGCGGCGCACCGCCGCGAAGAACAAAAACAAAAGAAGTAAAAGCAATGAAGAAACTCATGATACTCGCCTCTGTGGTGTGCGCGACGCTGTTCGCGAACGCCGCCTCGGTGGACTGGCAAATCTCGGGGTCTGCTGCGACAGTTGACTACAAGATTTATCTCGTTGGTGCTATCTCCGACACTTGGACATCTGTCGCCGACCTCGCCGTAGACGCGGCGAAATACGGCGCGGGGACGTCGGGCACGATTGCGAAGAACGGGCGCACGTATTACGTTAACGCTTCCGCCAGCATCGACTCGATCAGCAAGACATCGGCGGACGTGTTCTTCGTGATTGTCTCGGGCGACGACGCCTCGGAATACTACTACGTCAAGGCCGACCTCTCGGCACTTGTCTACGAAGGAGTCGAAACACCTCCGAGCAAGTACCTGACGACGGCTGACGCCCTCCTCGCGGGGACGCAGGGCTCGTTCCAGTCGATCCCTGAGCCGACGGGCGCGATGCTCGTCCTCCTCGGCGTGGCGGGGCTCGCCCTCCAGCGCAAGCAGAAGTAAGCGACAAAGCGAAAGCCGATGCAGAAGCCCGTCCGCGTGCGCGGGCGGGCTTTCCCGTTTGGCGAATCGGTGGTGGGGGCGCAAAGGACGGACAGGACGCAGAGGACTTCTCAAGCCATGTCATGGAACGGATCAGACGGAACGGCGGCCGGCGGCCCGCCAATCGCGCGGCGGGGCCTGTCTCCGGCTAACGCGCGGCGCACCGCCGACGCACGGCGCGTGGGCGCGCGGCTCGCCATCGCCCTTGCCGCCGCATTGGCGGGGACGGGCGTGTGGTGGTGGGCCACGCGCACCCGACTCGCCGCCGTCCCGCCGCCGTCCGCCACGCTCCCCCGGCCCCCTAAAGTGCTGTCCCCTGAGTCCAGCCCGTCCCCTGCGGGGCCGGTTCCCGCGCCCACCGCCCCCGCGTCTGCCGCGCCCAAGGCCGAGAGGCGGCGCGTGGCGGGCGTCGAGGTCGTCGCGACGCTCGGCGCGGAGACGAACCGCGACGGCGCGGTAGTCGAGCGGCTCGTCCTCGCGGATGGGCGGCGCGTCAGGGCCGTGACGCTGCCGCCCCCTGTCTTCCGGCATCCGAGCGACCAGCTCATCGCGATGGCTCTCTCGGCGAAACCGGGCGAGGCGGCGCCGCCCCTGCCGCTCGGCCCGGACGTGGAGCGGGACTTCCTCGCGTCGCTGGACGAGCCGATCGAGACGCTCGCATCGGATACGGACGAGATCAGGGAGCTGAAGCGGCGTGTCCGGGCGGCGCGCGAGGCGATTGCCGAAGAGGTCCGCGCCGGCAAGAGCGTCCGACAGGTCCTTGAGGAACACCAGCGCGAGCAGGAGCACATGACCGAATGCCGCCTGATGGCCGCGCGCGAGACGCAGGAGATTCGCGCGACGGCGGGCGAGGCGGCGGCGCGCGCATTCGCCGCGCGGGCGAACGAGTCGCTCCGCGCGGGCGGCGTGCCGGAGATCCCCGTCCACAATGAGGAAACCGCGAGACAGGCGGAAGGAGAAGGAGAAATCGAATGAGAGAACTGAAAACGGCCGTTGCCGCCCTGACGTGCGCCCTCGTGGCGTGCGCGGCAACGGCGAACGCGAACCCGACACGCCGCCCGGCGCGGCTCACGAAGCCTTCGGGCGGTCTTGTCGAGAAGCCGTATGCGGGAAAGGCTCTGCACGTCGTCGATGCCCAGTCAGGGCTTGCGCCGGAACAGGTCGCGTCGGCGGCCGAGTCCGTGCGTTGGCTGTCGAGACTGCCGCTTGTCGTCTCGCGGTCGGTGGCGGCGGGGAATGCGGCCGCCTGGAAGATGGCGCAGGGCCTTGCGTCAAGAGCGGATGTCGGCGCGGTCGTTCTCGTCGTGGACGATGCCGATGCCCCGTTCCTCGTGGCCTCGCCTGACGGCCGGTGGTCTGTCCTCAACGTCGCCGCGCTTCTGGAAGATTCGGCGCGTGTGCAGGCCAGGCTCTCGAAGCTCGTCTGGAGCGCGACGTCCCTCGCGCTCGGCGCGGGCGTCCCCGCACCGTTCTCATCGCTTGCGGAGCTTGACGCGCTTCCGTCCGAACCGGGGCCTGCGGCGCACAACGCGCTCGTCGACGCGGCACGCATGCGGGGGTTCGGGTTCGTCACGCTCGCGACCTACCGCACGGCGTGCGAGGAGGGATGGGCGCCGGCTCCGACGAACGAGGTGCAGCGGGCGATCTGGGAGAAGGTGCACGCGCTGCCGACGGAACCGATCCGGATCCGGCCCGAGACGAGGAAGGTCGCGGAGTGAGGCGACGGCGGAGATCCCGCAGACCATAAGCAGACGGCTTCCCATGCGCTACACGTACGCCTACAA
The DNA here is from genome assembly GCA_934635045.1 of uncultured Kiritimatiellota bacterium. Lineage (GTDB taxonomy): Bacteria > Verrucomicrobiota > Kiritimatiellia > RFP12 > UBA1067 > UBA1067. The sequence continues at coordinate 3,203 of CAKTZA010000099.1, forward strand.
GACGAGCGACGGGACGCGGCACGAGGAGGCGGTGGACGCGCCGTCCCGCGAGGCCGCGTTCGCGGCGCTGCGCAAGCGCGGCATCCGCCCGATCAAGGTCGTCGCGGCGGACGGCTCGAAGGCCAACGGCGAGGTTCGCGGCGGGCGGGGGCGCGCCGCTGCCCTCGCGGCCGCAGCGGCCCTGCTTGCCGGCGGCGTGGCGCTCTGGATGGGGGGACGGGAGGCGGGCGGAGCCCGGACGCGGCAGGGCGCGCCCCTCCCCGTCGCCACGCCGCGCCACCAGATCTACGGCGACCCGGCGATCGTCGGCGGCTTCGAGCGCGGGCGCTTCGAGGACGTCCTGCCGCGCCCCGGCGACCGGCTCCTCGCCTGGTTCGCCCAGCCCGGACGGCTGACGTGCCCGAAGGGCGTCTCGCCCGCCCGGCTGCGGCGGCTCTCCGACGGGGACGCCGCCGCGCTATGCGAGGCCGCGCGGTCCGACGTCCCGGTCTCCACGGACGCCCCGCGCGAGGTCCGCGAGCTCGTGCAGGTCGTCAACGGCATCCGCGCCGAGATGCGCGCGTACCTCGCCAACGGGAACGGCACGGTGCGCTCGTTCTGGCGGCGGCTCGTCGAGCGCACGGAGCGCGAGGCTCAGATCTACGCGCGCACCCGCCGCGAGCTGGAGGGCGAGCCCGACCTCGCCGTGTGGGAGCGGAGGAACGAGGCCCTGCGCGCGCTCGGCCTGCGCACCATCCCCAACCCACACGAGGCGGAGTAGGGCCATCCCCGATGCCGCGGACTCGCGAAGCCCAGTCTGTTGCGTGCGTTAGCGAAACAATTCAGGCTCGTTCTCGACCAGATCGTTCGCCAGATACTTGTAGTCGAGATTGTCGATGCCGTAAAGGCCCCTGGCGATTTGCTCGCTTAGGCGGCTGCTGTAGTACGCATCTGCCGCTTTCCGAAGGGAAATCCTCTTGGCCTTGGCCAATTCGCCGATTATGCGGACGGAAAGATCTTGCCGATAGGAATCTATTGCCGACTTTGTCATTTGCCAGTATCCCGAACGACATACGAACGCTTAAAAGCCAAGAGGGCCTTGATTGCCAAAGGCGTCGTAATGGCGATTTGGTCGTTTGGCCCCGCGTATCGAAGTTCGCTCAAGGCTTCTTCTCGCGTCTTGTCACCCTTAAGATAAGCGTCAATCGTCTTGAAGACATCATCGTTTGCGACTCGTCCCCGAATGATGTCGAACGAACGCCACACGGCTCGCCCGGCCCGACATGCGCAGACGAAATCAAGCCACATCCCGTCGGCTTCGCCAAAGTCTTTAACGCGGAAATCCGTCAGGTCGTCCGATAGGCTGTAGACTGTGACAATGGGCGTTCCTCGCACGCGGGCGGCTTTCCGCCTGGCCCATCTCTCCGCTTGGCGCCTGTAGGATGTCAGATAGAACGCTCGCCCGAAGTCGAGTCTGGCTTTCGCCAGGGCGACATCAGGAACCCTGATCTCGCAGATGCTGCCGTGGTAGACGGTCACTTGATCTCACCCCCCCAATCCCTTACGCACCCCGTGACGTCTTCGACGAGATACTCCTTGCCAAGCGTGTGCAAGACATCGTAGTGGGCAATTAGATAGTCGTCCAAGACCCTTGTGCGGTTGAGAATGGCGTAGACCTTTGGCGGGGACATATGCCATGCCTCCGAAAGCGCGTGGATCATGAAGACCACAAAGACTAGTACCGAATGATTTGTCATGCCAAGCATCGGTATTATAGCAAAATTGCAGTCCGAGCGGTCGAATGCACCTGTCGTTGTCGGGGCGCCCCGTCACTCGTCGAGGGTGACGGGGCGGATTCCGAGGTTTCGCAGCTCGTCGTTGCGTTGCTCGTACAGCCGGAGAAAGGCGGCCTCGTCCAGCGACCGCCGCGCCTCCCGGATCTCCTCCTCGGCGCGGCGGAGGACGGCGATCTCGGCGTCCTGCCGCTCCGCGAGCCGGCGTCCGTACCCGACGAGCGTGCCGCCGGCGGCGAGGTACGCGCGCGCCTCGCGCTTCATCCCCTCGACCATCGCCCGGATCTGCCGCGCCTCCAGCGCGTCGCCCCCGGACGGCGCGGCGGGCTCGTCCAGGGCACGCTTGAGCGCCTCTTCGGTCGTGTTCCGCACGCCCGCCTTTACGCCGGGGATCGCGAACGAGGCGAGGAAGCGGTCACCCTCGGACGCGAACACGTCGCTCCACCCCGTGCGGATGCCCCTCTCGACGACGGCCGCGTCGCCGATCACCTGCCGCCGCGTCCGGTCGGTCAGGAACGGGAGGGACGCATCCTGTCGCGCCCGCCCCCCGTCCGTCCCGGACGCGGCAGAGCGCGTCCCTCCCCAGTAGGCCAGCCCGCCGACGGCCGCCACGACCGAGAGGGCCGCCGCCACGGCGGCGCGCCCCCGCCCGCCGCGAACCTCGCCGTTGGCCTTCGAGCCGTCCGCCGCGACGACCTTGATCGGGCGGATGCCGCGCTTGCGCAGTGCCGCGAACGCGGCCTCGCGCGAGCCGGCCTCGACCGACGCCTCGTGCCGCGTCCCGTCGCTCGTCTTGTAGGCGTAGTCGTATCTCATCGGCCCTTCTTCGGGTCGAACTCGATCCTCATCGGGCTCTTCGGGACGGCGTGCACCTTCTCCCAGATCGCCCGCTGCACCTCGTTCGTCGGCGCCGGCGCCCACCCCTCGCGACAGGCTTGACGGTAGGTGACACGGCGAGTGGGCCTGATGCCCAGCATCTTGGCACTTTCTCCAATTCTCGCATAAGCGTCAGGGCAAGCCGTCGTTGCATCCAATTCATCCAAGTTCCTTAAGGAGGTGACTTGTTTCATGACGCATTGCCGGGCGTAGGTGTTCCCTCCTCCGAGCGTGTAGACCAAGCCTCGCCAAAGTTCCTTGCCTACGCGTCCTTCAAGAGCCTTTTGCGTAGGGCTGTCAGCAGAAAGGGCTTTAACGTTGACAATCGCCGTCGCATTGTCAGGCATGACGGCAAGCGGCCACGCATTGTCCATCTCGCACACCTTTAGCGTGACGGCGACATCCCTGTCCGCATTGACCCTAACGGGAATCATCAGTACGGTTTCCATTTCAACAGCAATGCGCGAAAACGTGTCCTCGCCAACGCGAGCCTGTTCGTCGACGATTGAGACGACCTTGGTCTTCTGGGGTTGGTAGACATATCCGCCAAAATACCTGTACTTACGCTCTTCCTGCTGCGTCGGTGTCAGTTTTGCCTTGCCATTCGCCCCCAAGAGGACAGGGGCGACAAGAACAATTACGAACAAGACAATCGGATTCTTCATTTCAATGATCCTTTTCTATTTATCGCCCGCATTCCGTTTGCGGATAGTCGCCCGGCGTTCCTCGCGACTTATCGGCATTTCTATGCCTTCTATTCCGGCCTCGGCCAGTGCGGCGTTTAGTTTCACCCTGCATTCCTGTGCGAAATCCATGTCACCGCTCGCGACGAGCTCGCTCACGATGCGCCCCGCCTCCTTGCGCATCTCGACGCTACGGTTCACCATGTCCCGGTGGCTTTTCATGACATCGGCAAACGAATATCCGTCAGCCATAATCTGGCGCACTTCTTCGCGGATTGTCATGACGTCCCGCTTGAGTGCCTTGACGGCATCCGAATCGTTGTCGTTTATCACAATGTCTTTGTCAAGAGACTTGGTGAATGCCTCATCAGCATCGGTCATCAGGGGCATTGGCGGCATCGATCCGCCCGACGAGGCCCCGCTGACAGCCATGGCAAGAATCTGGTCGCTTGCATTGTCGAACACGGGCCTTGGCGCAGACTGACGAGACCTCAGCTTGCCGTCCGCCGTCCTGAAGCGCTCAAGAACAGAACCGTCTGCGTTCGTGACGACAGAAACCATCTCCACAATCCTCTTGTGCGGTGGCAGGGAGTCGTCTGCCGATGATGGGAGAGCGAGACACTCGGCCCTGTCAGCCGCCGACACATTCGCCGCGGCGGCGGAGGAGGATGCCTTTGGACGAGACGCGGAGGATGGACGAGACGCCTGCGGGGCGACCGCCGAATCGCCGCGCCCATGCGTGGCCCACCACCACGCGCCCGCCCCCGCCAATGCGGCGGCAAGGGCGATGGCGAGCCGCGCGCCCACGCGCCGTGCGTCGGCGGTGCGCCGCGCGTTAGCCGGAGACAGGCCCCGCCGCGCGATTGGCGGGCCGCCGGCCGCCGTTCCGTCTGATCCGTTCCATGACATGGCTTGAGAAGTCCTCTGCGTCCTGTCCGTCCTTTGCGCCCCCACCACCGATTCCGCGCTTGACGGAAAAGCCCGCCCGCGCACGCGGACGGACTTCTGCATCGACTTGCGTTTGTGGTGTTGTTACTTCTGCTTGCGCCGGAGGGCGAGCCCCGCCACGCCGAGGAGAAGCAAAAGGCCGCTCGTCGGTTCCGGAATGTTGCCCAGTGGCTGCCACGCACCGGTCATCTGATCGGACGTGAACGATGCCGTGGTTGCGGGATCCGAACCCGTGGGGTCGTACGTGTTCTGCGTGACCGTCCCGGTCTTGTAGTAATACCCGGCCTTGTCGATGGTCTCCCCGCTCGCCGTGTCGAAGATGACGGCGAACAGCGTGGCAGAAGCCCCCGTCAGGTCATTGACAACGCCGCTGAACAAACCAGGCTTGCCCGCCTGATAGCTACTCACGGCCATCGAGGACAGCGCCGAGTAGTCAATCGTCGAACCCGACAGCGCGGACAGCACAGCTGCCGCGTCATCGTTGTTGAACACGAGCATTGTGTAGTACGACGCGCGCCCTGTCATTGCCGAACCGTCGGGAGACGGGCTGAGCACACCATTCGCCATGCTCCAGTTGACCGAAGCAGCGTTTGCAGCAACCGCCAGGACGGCGGCGCAGCAGCCAATCAGTATCTTTTTCATGTGATTTTTCCTTGTTCCTTGTCTGCGCGGCACACTACGCACCGCACGAAACCGATTACTTGACGGGGCTTTCCCATGTGACGGAGACGACCGCCGTTGGCTTGATCCAGGCGCCGCGTCCGGCATTCAGGATAGGCGCTGTGACAAGGTTGCCGCCGCCGTCGGACCAACCCGACACGAAGTCGTCGGCAACCTCGTCGTAGGCCTCCGCCGTGTAGTGGTAGATGTCGTAGCCACCGGCATCGAGACGAACCTGAAGTTCGTCTCCTTCCGTCAAGCCTTCCCAAACCACGTCGTTGGGGTTGACGTCCGCCGGATAGGCGTTGCCAATCATGGAGTAGATTCCGGCATTGACATCGACCGTCTTCGAGGCTTCGGACAGGATCTGCCCCGCGAGCGTCGCGTTGCAGGCCGTATCCGTCTTGAACCAGAATGCGGCACCTGGGACGACCTTTGCGATGGCGAGGTTGCCGCCGCCATCAGCCCAGCCGGGCACGAAGTCGTCAATGCTCGCGTCGTAGGCCTCCGCTGTGTAGTGATAGATGTCATAGCCTCCGGCCTTGAGGCGCACCTGCATTTCCGCGCCATCGGGGATGTCACCGGTGACGAGATCCTTGATGGCAATGCCCGCCCCGTCACCGTCCACTCCATCGAACGGCGCGGCAATCATGTAGAATATCCCGCCTTTGATGTTCGCTGTCGAATACCCGACAACATTCTCTTCTTCCGCAAAACATGTGAATGTCCACGAAATTTGTGGATTGGGTGGGGACGCGATGT
>CAKTZA010000100.1 GCA_934635045.1 uncultured Kiritimatiellota bacterium
GGCGCGAGCGAGACGCCGCACGAGGTCGTCCGAGAACTCCTCAAAGATTTCCGCATGACGTTCTCATCTTTGGAGGAGGGGCTTCGCCAAAGGCTGGACCCGGAGCGGGTGTTTCTCGATCCGGCGAAGGCGAAGACCGCGAAGATGAGGGCGGCGGCGAGAGAGAAACGGGAGGTTCGTGTCGTTATTGCGCGCAAGCGACAGGATACGCGACGCAAAGAACGGATGTTCTGAAACCAATGGACAAAAGAGCGTAAACGAGACGGCACACCTCTTGCAAGGCTCAACTGCTTGCCCAATCACAACGGCCTCATCGGCTGTTGTCGTCAAGGAAATTGAGGCGCCGCCCCGCCACACATTCGACCTATACACCCGACGCAATGGCAATCGCGTACTCGGAGATGCAGTCCGCGTTCTGCCGCATCCTCGACATGAGCTGTCGGATGTGTCCGAGAACGCGCGCAACGGTGCGCCTTATTTCGTCTCCTTCGCGTACTGGAGGATCAGCTCGGCGGCCTGTTCGCGCAGGCGGTCGGGTGTCGTCTTGTCGTGGCGTTCGGTCTCGACGACCCGGATCGGCGCCTCGGCGAGAAACGCCTTCACCTCCGGCCGGTCGCCGGCGACCCGCTCCAGCAGGTCGAGGTACTTGAGGTCCTCGACGCCGCGGCGCATCGACATGTACCGGAGGGACGGCATCGTCGACTCGAAGCTCCGGTAGGCGATGCCCGCCGAGGCCGCCGTCTTGAAGTCCGCCGGCCCGTAGCCTCCCGTCATCGTCTGGAAGATGTAGAACTGGTTGCCCGTCAGGCCGTGGCGCGCGCCGAACCACGGGTGCAGGCGATACGTCTCGTAGATCGGCGCGCGCCCGCTCTCGCCGCACGTGTAGTGCCAGACCGTCTTGCCGCGCGCAAGGGCGTCGGCCACGTAGGCGAGGTGGTCGGACCGCCGGAAGTAGCCGTGGCTGTACAGGATCCACCCGTCGACGTACGGGTCGAGCTTCCGCATCTCCGCCGCGTCCAGGATCTCCGCGCCGAGCGTCACCGTCAGCTTCACGTCCGGCAGCGTCTCCTTGGCGACCGTCAGCACGCGGCGGATCTCGTCGAACCGCCGGGGGTTGGGCTCGTCGTAGACCTCGATGTTGTAGTCCGCGTCGGGGACGCCCCAGGCGTTCATGCAGCGCTTGACGCCGCGCAGGTAGTCGGGCCAGAGCGCCAGCGCGCGGTCGAGGTCGTCCTTGCACCCGCACTTGCCCCGGAAGACGTCAAATGCGCTGAAGCCGATGAAGAACGTCGGCGCGAAGCCGCGCGCCCGCCCCCAGGCGAGCATCTTGCGGATGCCGTCGCCGGCCCTCTCGACGGACGCGGCGGGCCGCGCGTAGTCGTAGCGGCCGTCCGCCGTCCGCGCCCAGTCGAAGTCCCAGGGCGTGGCCTGGAACTCGCGCGTGCCGATCTCGTGCATGAGCTCGAACTGCCCTTCCGTCGTCGCGCCCTGGAAGAACCCGAACGGACGCTTCGGCTCGCGGGCCAGGACGATCGGCCGCACCTCGAGCGCGACGGGGACGTCCTGCATCTGCCCCTCGTAGACGCGGTGGTGGTAGGCCGTGCCGCGATACGGCTTCCACTCGGACTTCTCGCCCAGCGGGATGACGCGCAGCCGCCCGCGGTACGTCCCCGGCGCCACGTCGGACGTGTCGAAGTCGAACCAGGCGACGCCGGCCTCGTTCGCCGGCACCGTGACCGTGCACGCCTCGTCCATCTTCGGCAGCATCTCGTAGCGGCGCGTCACGGGCAGCGTGTCCATGTCCTTGAACCGCAGGGCCACGCGGGCGACGAGCTGCGTCTCCGGAAAGCCCGCAAGCCCCCACGTGCCGTTGAACTGCTTCGCGGCGAACGAGCGCCCGGGCGCCGGATCGGCCGTGTCCGTCTCCAGACGGACGACATACGTCTCGTCATGGTCGCGCAGGTTGAGGATCGCGACCGGGAGGCCGATTCGCTCGTTGACCGCGCCCTTCAGGTGGATGTTCGTCACGGGATGGAACGACTCGCGCGGCACGAACGGAATCGCGTAGTCCGTGTCGACCGGCAGGACGGCCACGGTGAAGGCGCGGTCGGCGAAGCGGTCCAGCTCGCGCTGGCGGGCCGCCGTCTCGAGCTCGGCCGCTCGCGCCTCGTAGGCCGCGCGGTCCGCGCACGCCTCGTCGACGTCGTAGTTCCCCTTCAGCCCCTCCCGGTACGAGCCGCAGACGAGCCGCCCGAAGCGCGGCAGGTCGCCGAAGCCCGTCTGCACGGGCGCCCACGTCGCCCACTGTCCGTTCTTGCGCGACAGCGCCACGTTGAGCGCCAGCGTCTCCCCCGGACGCACGGCGCGCCCAAGGCCGATCGCCGCGAACGGGAGGCGCACGCGCGCCGACCAGCGGCCGTCCGCCACCTCGTTGCGGACGACCTTCCAGCCCGTCACGGCCGTGCCGCCGTCCGTCTGCGCGAACGTCGCGCCGGCGGCGTTGAACGCGAACTGCGTCTTCTCGCGGTCGCTCGCGTCCGCCGGCGCGCCGACGAACAGCTCCAGCGCGTCGCCGCTCCACGGCGAACGCGCATCGCCCGCGACGATTCCCGCCGCATCCTCGAACCCGACGTCAACGACGAGCGCCGCGCCGTCGGACGTGACGCGGAAGCGCGGCGCCGCGGGCGCGACGCCGCCCAGGCCCTCGCGCGAGAAGGACAGGAAGTCCGCCGCCTTTTCGCCGAACGCGACGGTCTTGACGCGCGCGGCCGCCGCCGCGCGCCGATCCTTGCCCCGGCTCCCCTTGAGCGCCGCGAGGCCGTCCTCCGACTCCTCGACCTTCACGTTGTCGAACAGGACGAAGTCGCCGGGCTTGACGGTCATCGGGCGCGTGTACTGGGACGACTCCCAGATCTGCAGCGTCAGCGCCGCGCGCGTCTTCCCGGCAGGCACCTTGAACGACCCCTTGTAGAGCGTCCAGTCCTTCTGCACGGACACGGCCTTGAGCGACGTCGCCTCCTGCCGGCCGTCCGCCCAGTAGTCGGCCGTCCAGCTGTGCACGCCGACGCCGACCTTGTGCGGCGACCCCTTGAGCTCCAGCGAGAAGTCGTAGATCTTGCCGCCCTCGACCGCGAACCCGCGCGTTCCGCCCGTCGCGCCAATCGCCGCAATGGCATTGTAGACCAGGTGCCCGTTGCGGTTCGTCTCGGACGGCATCACCTCCAGCTTGCCGCAAGCGTTCCAGGTGTAGGGCTCCCGGAAGAGGGAGAGCTTGCCGCCGGGCCCGCTCGCGTTGTAGACGAGCGGCGAAAGGTCGTCCTTCACGTTCGTGAAGTCCCCGTCCGGGACCAGGTTCGCGGCGAAGGCGCCGCCCGCGAGCGTGAACGAGGCCGCGAGCGCGCCGTGTGTCATCCATGTCATGTTCATGTCCCTTTTCCTTTTGAATAGATGTCCGCCCCGTCACTTGACGAGGAAGAGGAGTCCCGCGTTGAGGTCAAGGTTCACCGTCCGTTCGCCGTAGGCGACCTTCCAGGCGTCGCGCGCGAGCGCGACCGACGCGAACGCGCCCGACAGCGACCTGCCCTCCGCCTCCAGCACCGTCGGCGAGACGCCGCGCGCCCGGCCGCACCGGACGGCGCGGAACTTGAGCGTCGAGAGGTCGAAGTCGCCGCCGACGACCAGGCGGTCGGCCGCCCCGTCCGCGACGTCGCAGACGTACGTCGCGCCGGACGAGACGAGCGTCCCCGCCGCGAAGGCCAGCGTGCCGACCGCGCCCTCGCCCGCCGGGCTGATCTCGCCCGTCACCGTCAGCACGCCGCTCGAGACCCGGCCCGAGCCCGCGACGCCGCCAACCGTCAGCGAGCGCCCGCCAAGGTCGGTATCCCCCATGAAGAACGGCACGTACACGCTGTCCGCGGGCGACGCGAGGTCGATCGCCGTGCCGGCGGCGAACGTCGCGAACGGCAGGTCCGCGAACCACGCGCCCTCGAACGTCACGGGCGCCGTGCCCGCGAGGACGATCGTGCCAACGCCCTCGACCGCGTTCGTGAACGTGATCGCCTCCGTGTTCTCGAAGCGCAGCGTGCCCGCGTCCAGGAGGATGCGCCCCGTGCCCGCGCCCTCGGCCCGCATGAGCGCGAGGATGGACGAAACCACTTCCGTGCCGCCCGTATAGGTGTTGTGTCCCGTCAGGAGCAGCTTGGACGTCCCCGTCTTCAGCACCTCAAGCGCATCGCCCGAGACCGTGCCGGCGAACGTCACCGTCTTCTCGGCCGTCGGGATGACGACACGCGCCGGCTCGACCAGCTCGACGTCGCCCGACAGCGTGACGTCTGCATTGAATTCACACGCGCCCTGGTTGTGGAAGCCGTCCCACTTCGTGTCGCGGATGCCCGCGCCCGCGAGGCGGAAGTCGTTCGCGACCGTCAGCGCTGTGTCGAACGCGACACGTCCGCCGAACCGCGCGCCGCCGCCGACATGGACGGTGCCCGTCCCCAGCGCCTCGGCGTGCGCGACCTCCAGACGGACGGCATTGACGAACGTGCCGCCCGAATAGGCGTTCGCGCCCGACACGCGGACGCGCCGCCAGGAGAGGTCGCTGTCCGGAACCGAGGCGAACGTGATGCCGCCCGTGCCCGCGAGCGTGCAGCGAAGGTCAGCGCAGTAGGTGTCCGCGCGCATGCGCGTCACGCAGACGACACCCTCGGACGCGCCGAAGTCCAGCGTGCCCGGCCCGAAGACGAACTGGTTGTCGTCAATCGCCACCAGCGCGGGATTCGTGCCATCGCCGACCGTCAGCCGCGAGCCGGCGCGCAGCGTCAGCGTCGCGCCCAGGCCCAGCGCGCCCACGGTCTTCGCCGCGCCGCCCTCCAACGCGGCGTCCGCCGCGATCCGCGCAACGGAAGCCGCCGTCGTCTCGCCCGCAAACGCCACTTCGCCCTCATACGGCCTGAAGCCGTACGCCTCATCGTAGGTGAGGAACTTGAACGCGGCGCTCGTCGCGCCGAGAATCGGCTGCGCGACCGCGCCCGACGCGGCAAGGGCGACACCGCCCGCGACCGTGTACGACGAGGCGCCGCTGCCTTGGCCGACAAGCCCGTCCTTCCCGTCCCAAAGGAAGAGGACGGACCCCTTCCCCGCGCGCGTCAGCGGCCCCGAGACCAGCGTCTGCCGCGAATAGCCGTCGGCCTTCTCGACGAAAGCGAGGTTGGCGTCCGCCGGCGCGCGGCGGAACCGGATCGCGCTGGCGCCCGCATAGGAGACGCCCTTCCCTTCGCCCGTCGCCAGCTTCAGACCCTTGTCCGTCGTGCAGGCCTGGAAGACGAGCGGGGCGTTCCGCAGACGGAAGCTGCCGTCGCCGAAGAAGCGCGGCGTCGTCGCCGTGTCGGCCGCGTCCGGCAGGAAGATGCCGCCGCCCTGCACGCACACGTCGCCCGACAGGCGAATCGGCTGGCTGAAGGAATAGGCCGCGGGCCCGCAGACCGTCACGCCACCGTCCGCCCCCTCCGTCTCCGGCTCGAGCGGCAAGTTGAAGGCGGCTGTCGAATTCGCCAGGTTGGCGTCGTTGAAGCTCGCCAGCCGCGCGCCCTGCGCGCCGACCTGCACGCGAATGCGTCCCGAGCAGTCCTTGCCGTTCTCGTCAGTCCCCGACTTGAAGAGCTCGGAAACGACATTGTTGAGGCTTGGCCCGAACGTGCCGCCGTCCAGCAGATAGACGCATGGGGATTCGGTCGTCGCGCCCGCCGCGGGCTGAAGCGGCGCGGTCAGCGCCAGATGCCCGCCCCGCAGTTCATAGCGGCGCGCGGCCGCGTTGTACGTTCCGTCATGGTAGAGCCAGCCGCCGTTCTGCACGACCGCCGCCCCCGCCACGCTCCCGAAGATCAGGCCGCACGGAACGGGAATCGTTCGGTAGTTCTTATCCGCGGCAGACGCGCGCAACCAGCCGATCAGCCCGCCGTTGATCGTCAGGGTCGTCGCGGCCTTCAGGCTAAACCCAGGGAACGCCGTCACCGCATCGCCGCCGTCAATCGTCAGCGGCGCGTAAAGCGTCGTCGTTCCGCCGCTCGGACGAAAATCCTTCAGCGTGACGCCCGCCGTCGCGGCGCTCGGCGACCCGACGGAGACGGCGCCGTTTCCGACCAGCGCCGCCGACTGCACAAGCGGCTGCGCGTTTTGGTAGACGAGCTTGCCCTTCCCATAGGCGCCGAGCGCGCCGAAGTCCGACAGTTCCGCATCGGTCGTGCCGTCGCCCAGCGTCAGCGTCGCCTCTGTCGTCTTGTTCGAGACGGCAAACTGTCCGGAGCCCGTCAATGCCCGCCCCGTCAGCGTCATCCCACGCGTCGCGAGAAGCGTGACCGGCTGCCCGGCGGCATCTTCCAGCCGAACCGTCTCGCCCGTCGGCACCGTCAGCCGAGGGACGACGAACGTGCCGACGCCAGACGCGAAGCGAAGGTGATCGCCCGCTTCGACGGACAGGGCCGCCGCCAACGTGTCCGCGCGTCCGACGGTGAAGCGCCCGCTCGACGAAGAGTCGAGAATGAACTTCAGCGATCCCGTGAAGCGTCCGCTGAACGTGCAGTCTTCCGACGGCGCAAGGTTCAGCGGCGAAGGGTTGCTCGCCGAGAAGATCCCGGATCCCGTGAGGCCGGCAATGAGCATCGGCGTGTCGGATGTGCTGATGTCGAGCGAACCGTCCAGCTGGACGGCACAGGCACCGCCCACGCGGTAGTAGCCGCGAATCACGCACTGCGCATCTTCGGACACAACAAGCCGATCAACCTTCAGGTACGTGTCGAAGTCCAGCAATCCCTCTTCGACCAGCAGCTCACAGGACGAAGACGAGGATGTATCCCAGCAGACCTGTCCCTTCTGCACCCACGTGCCCTTGCCCGTCTTGCGGTAGGTGCGGTTCTTCTGCTCGATGCGAACCGTGTCCATCGTGAAGGTCGCGCCCTCGGCCACCTTGACCGTGCCCGTCACCGACGCGAAGCCCGTGTAGGCGTAGGCCCCTTCCAGCGAGAACTTCGTCTCGCCCGACTCGAACCGCAACCCCGTCGCATAGTTCGCGCCATTGGGCACAACGACAGACAGCGAACCCGACGGACAAAAGACGCAGACATCGCTCGCGCCGGGCTTCACGCCGCCAACCCAGTTCACGGCATTCGTGAAACTGCCACCGTCCGCCCCACACCACACGATGTCAGCGGCACAGGCTACCAAGCCAAAGGAGAGGCAACCGAGGCAGCAAAGGCCGTCAAGGAGCCTTATACCCCCCCCCCCCCCTGTCGGAGGAAGTCACCAAGCCGACGCCAACCGCGTTTTCCGTTCATGATTTCCGGCACGTTCATGATTTCTTGCACGTTGAACTGTCCTTTCTTCTGGTGATTTGATTTCGCCAGATTCCCGGCAACCAACCGACCAACAGGAACCCAGCGAGAGATTACGAGCGACAGTATATCAAAATCACGTCACAGGACGCAACCATCATCGCTTTTTAAAATAACCAAAATCGCGCAACCGCACACCCCTGGGGACAGACCCCATCGAAAATATGTGGCTCATGGGGATAGGCCCCGGCAAGGCAAGCCCCCTGGGGACAGACCCCGCCGCGAGATCGGCCAATCCTGCACAGCCACGCGACATTGATTCGGCTCCTCTCATGCCATACGTTCAGGGTTCCATGGCGACAGGGGCCCGTGGTGCTGGTTCCGGTTGGCTTTTGCCATCTGCCTCCCAGCTTTCCGAGTACCGATGGAGCCCTTTGCGCCGCCCTTGAAGCCTTTTATCATTCCTTGGAGACAGGCCCTGCCGACAAAGGCGATGCGCACACGCCCATGCGCTCACCTGATTCCATCACTCTCGCCGCCCTTTCTTGATGCCCCCGCGCCACGCCGGCCCACGTCAGGCGACCTTGCGCGCCGAGAGACCCTCTCTCTCCGCGAGCTTCGCGAGCCGCCAGCCGTGCGTCGAGTAGCCGATCTCGCCCACCGGGTGCGCCCCAACGCCACGCGACCGGAACCGCGGCCCAAGCGCCGCCGCCGTCCGCAGCACGAACCCCGCGCTCCCGAACACCTTCCCGGCCCCGATCTGCGCAACCCGCCGCAGCCACCACCCTGCGGGGACAGGCCCCGCAACGCCATCCTCCCCGGGAACTCCACGCTCGCCGCCAGCACAAGACCCGCCGGGGCCTGTCCCCACGGAGGACGGCACGTCGTCCTCGCACCAGCACCAGGGGTAGTCCTTCGCCTGCGTGACGAGGCCCGCGCGGACGGGATTGTAGACGACGTACCGCTTGCACCGCGCGAGATACGCCCCGTCCTCGACGAGCGTCGACGTGAAGCGTCCCGACCAGACGCTGCCGCAGTGCGGGGTGTCCCGCTTGTACGCGCGGTCGAACTCCTCCTTGAACGTCTTCACGAACCCGCTCACGTCGTGCATCCGCACCCGCAGCCGCTCCTGCTCGGCCGCGAGCGCGGCCCCGTCGCCGGCACGCGCAAGCCGCTCCCAGCGCTTCGCGTACGCGAGCCTCTCCCGCCCGCCCTTCAGCGCGCCCACGCGCCGGAGGAGCTCCTCCGCGCCCACCGGCGCGCCGGGCTTCGTCACCTTCACGACGGCGTGGAAGTGGTTGCCCATCGCCGCGTACGCCTTGAGCTCCACGCCGCTGAACGCCGCCGCCCGCCTAAGCGCGTCGACGAGCGCCGTCTTGACCTTGCCGCCCCCGAAGAGCATCCGCCTGCCGTTCGTCCGCGACATGACGTGGTAGTGCGCGTCGCCGTCGGCCTTGATCCTGTTCGTCCTTGCCATGTTCTG
>CAKTZA010000101.1 GCA_934635045.1 uncultured Kiritimatiellota bacterium
GCCCGCAAGCGAAAAACGCACGCGGGCTTGGGCGGAAACGCGATTTTCGAATTTTCAACTGGCAAACTCGGGTTATAGCACATGGCAGATCGCGACGCCCGCCGAGCAGCCGAGCCGCGTCGCGCCCGCCGCGACCATCGCCTCCGCCGTCGCGCGGTCGCGGATGCCGCCCGCCGCCTTGACGCCCATCTCCGGCCCGACGGTCTTCCGCATGAGCCGCACGTCCTCGACCGTCGCGCCGCCCGCGCCGAAGCCCGTCGAGGTCTTCACGAAGTCGAAGCCGACCTTCTGCGCAATCTTGCAGCCGCGCACGATCTCCGCCTTCGTCAGGTTGCAGCATTCGAGGATCAGCTTCAGCGTGACGTCCGAGCGGAACGTGCGGCACGTGCGCACCCACTGGAGCAGTTCCGCCTCGCAGGCCGCCGGCGCGTACTTGAGCAGCCGCTGGTTGACGACGAGATCCAGCTCGTCCGCGCCCGCCTGGATCGCGTCCGCCGCCTCGAAGCACTTCGTGCGGTTCGTGTTCGCGCCGAGCGGAAAGCCGATCACGGTGCAGACCTTCACGCCGCTGCCGTGCAGGAGCTGCGCCGCCGCCGTCACCTCGGCCGGGTTCACGCAGACCGAGGCGAAGCCGTAGCGCCGCGCCTCCGCGCAGAGTTTCGTGATCGCCGCCTTGTCGCCGGACGGCTTCAGGAACGTGTGGTCAATGAGCGGCGCGAAGTTCGTCATATCGAATTTCAGCCTTTCCGTTCACGCGCCGCCCGGAGACGCGCCGTCCGTCCGACAGCGCGAGGTTCTCGAAGGAGACGTCCTTCCAGTCGTCGGGGCAGCCCCGGAAGAACGCGACCCGCCCGTTCGTCTCGTGGGCCATCAGCTCCAGCACGGCCGTCACCGCCGCGCACTGGCCGTCCATCTGCATGACTGTCGGCCGCCCCATCATGACCGTGAAGCCCGGACGGAAGGCGTCATGCAGCGACCCGTGGCCCGGATTGTTGTAGAACGTCTTCCAGTTGCGGAGCGTCTGCACGGCGGCCTCCGCGCTGCCGAAGCGCGTGTGCAGGATCGACGCCCAGGGGACGCACCAGCCGCTCCATTCGCCCGTCCCCTTCAGCACCCAGTTGCGGTAGGTCGTGCCCGCCGCCTGCCGCGCGGCCGCGTCGCCGAAGTCGATCGTGTCGAACGGATAGAGCCCGGCCATGTGCGAGTGGTGGCGGTGCGAGGCGACGAAGGGCTGGCCCTCGAACAGCTGGAAGCCGCCCGGCCCGTTCGTGAAGGCCGGCAGGCGCCGCAGCACGTCGCCCCACATCGGGTCGGGCGCCTCGCCGAGCAGCCGCGCCGCGTCCGTCAGGTCGCGCGCGAGGCGGTGCGCGGCCGCGAGCTGGAACGACGGATCGCGTCCGACGGCCTTCTGCACGTCCGACGCGCCCCACTCCGGCGAGGGACCGAGCGGAATCGAGAGGCGTCCGTCCTTCTCCTCCATCATCGCGCGATAGACGTTCATCGCTCCCTTCATGAAGTCGAGGGCGTCCGACCGCAGGAACGCGACGTCGCCCGAATAGCGCACGTAGCGCATCATCAGCGAGGCGATCCACGCCGTCGAGGCGTGGTCGATCGTGCCCGTCCAGAATCCGCCGATGCAGACGCCGCGATCGTCGACCGAATGCGGCAGCACGTAGCCGTCGTCGATCGCGACGAACTTCCGCGCGTTGTCGCGCAGGAGCGGACGCCACGCGAGCACCATGCGAAAGAGCGGCATCAGGTTGCGGAAATGACCGCCGCGATAGGCGGGCGAATAGCATTCCTGCACGTTGATGTTGAAGTGGTAGTCGCCGTTCCACGGCACGAGGCGGTCGTCTTCCAGCCACGGCCCCTGCAGGCCGGCGGCGAAGCCGTCCGGATCGGTCATCGCACCGAACTTGTACATGCCGAGGTCGAAGATCTGCTGCACGACAGGATCGGGCACCTTCACGCGCGCGCCTTCCCGCCAGAACGCGGCCCAGTGCGCCCGCGACTCGTCAGACACGCGGTCAAACGCAGGCGCCGCGCCCGCCCCGGCCGACGCGCCACGCCCCGTCTGGAGCGTCAGCTCGCGCCCCGCCGTCCGCCACGCGAGCCAGACGGGCTCATCCGCCGGGAGCCGCCAGCGAAAGCCGCCCGCGCCCGGCGCCGCACCGTCGATGACCTGCGCCTTCTCGAAGCCGCGATTCGCCAGCGTCTGCCAGACGGCGAAGTCCGTCGCCGGCACCGAGCGAACCGCATAGGCGACATCCGCCGGCACGCGCAGCGCAAAGGCGTGGCTCGTCCGCGACATCGCCAGCTCCACGCGCGAACCGTCCGAGAACGCGAGTTCGCCAAGGCCCGTCGCGGTGTCGAGCGCGCCGCGCGCGAGCGTCTTGCCGGGCACCGTCACGACGACGCGCCCCAGCGGCAGCATGTAGGGATTGTAGCGGCCGCCCCAGTTCGGCGGCGGCTCGTTCGAGAAGAGGGCCTTGAGCTGCGCGTTGTCGCGCGTCGCCACCGCCGCGCGGATGTTCGCGTAGCTCTGCTCGGCCGTCCAGGCATAGCCGCCGCGATGGTCCCAGAGGTCGCCGCGCCCGACCGTGAGATTGACCGTCTCGCCGCCGCCCCAGACGAGGACGCCCGTGCGGCCGTCCGCAAACGGGAGGCCTTCGTGACAGGAACCCGTGCGCGGAAATTCCCACTGAACCAATGTCGCCAGAAGAAGTGTCGTAATCATGGTCGGCAGTATAGCATTTCCCCGTCCGCCGCACAAGAGCCGCCCCCGGACGGAGCAGGGCTTCAGCCTAAAAAAGGATCCTCTCCCTGCGCGACGGACAGCCGTTCGCATCATTGTCCCATCGGCCCGACAGATCGCCCGAACCGTCGCTCCGGGAATCGCACCTGTCGCCACACGTCAGTCAATCGAACGTGACGAGACATTCCCCTCGGCAGAATGCGCTTCCACAAGCGAGAACACCGAGGCGACAGGCGATCCCTGCGCTCCTCTCGCGCGACTGTCGGCTCCTCTGGGCCAGAGGCGGCTTGCGCCGCCGCTTCGCGAGGGTCTGCGGTCGTCAGATGGATGCAGAAGGAGGAGAAGGTTTCAAGGACGAGGAATAGGCTACGCACGGCCGTCAGGACGCCCAAGTCGCCCGCCCGGAAGCGGGAGCACCGTTGCCCCGAAGCACGCCGCACGTCGGCAAGCGACGGGACGTGCGCGACAAGCCAATGATGTGGACGACTTACGGAGAGCGGATCATCTTTTCAGGCTGAACCCCTGCAGAACGGGTGATCACCGCGCCCAGACGAAGAGGTAGATCGCCCAGTTGAGCGCCAGCGAATAGAGGTTCGCGAGGAAGTCGTCGATGACGATGCCGCGCCCGCCGGGAATGGACTGGAGCCGCCGGCACGGCCACGGCTTCAAGATGTCCACCGCGCGGATGACGCAGAAGAAGACGAGCATCGACCACCACGGCAGCGACGCGAGCGGAATGCCGATGAGCGCCAGCGGATAGAGCATCCACTCGTCCGCCGTGATGCGTCCGTCGTCCTTGATGCCGAGTGCCTGCTCCGCGACGTCGCAGAACGGTATCGCGAGGAGCGTGAAGCCGAGACACGCCGGAATCTGCAGCGCGAGCGGCAGCGCCGCCACCGCATACGCAAGCGCGACGCCGGGCAACGAGCCGAACGTGCCCGGCGCGAACGGCGCAACGAGGCCGAGGCCAAAGCCGCTCGCAACGAAGACGCAGAACTTCCTCATGCCGCCGCCTCGTCCTTCTTCAGTTTCGCCACCACGTCGCGCACGCCCGCATGGTGCCAGGCGTCAAGCTTGATGCCGTCCACGCGCACAATGCCCTTCTTCTCCCACTGCGACCAGTCGATGCGCTTCACGTCGGCGAACGCGCGCCGCACGCCCCGAAAGACAAACCCCGTGTCGTCATAGTCGAAGCGGAACCGCGCGAGCAGGCCGACGTGTCCGGCGATGACGAGGGACGCAAGCAGCGCGAGGAGCGAGAAGCCATGCTGCGTCTGCGTCTTCTGACGCTTGAACGCATCGAGGTCAAAGCCGGCGGGCGCGTCGCTGCCCTCGATGGAGCGGTAGAGTTCCGCCGCCGGCGTCGCCGGATAGCGCACGAACCCGTCGTAGCCGAACCAGCCCGAAAGCCCCAGCATCAGGAGCGCGACGCCAAGATGCCGCACGGCGAACTCGCGATTGAGCGTCAGTCTTTTCATCCTCTTTGCCTCAGAATCTCGTACAGCGTCACGGCGGCGGCGACGCCGGCGTTCAGCGACTCGAAGCCGCCCGGCATCGGCAGTTCGCCGATGAAGTCGCAGGTCTCGCGCACGAGCCGCGAGATCCCCGCGCCCTCCGCGCCGACGACGAGCCCGACGCGCCCCTTGAAGTCGATTTGCGTGTAGGGCTTCGCGTCCTTGCCCCAGTCAAGCCCCGTGAACCAGAGGCCCGCCTCCTTGAGATCCGCCATCGCGCGCGGCAGGTTGACGACGTGCGCGACCTTCAGGTGCTCGGCGCCGCCCGCCGAGGCGCGCACCGCCGCCGGCGTGATGCCGCACGCGCGGTCCTCCGGGATGACGACGCCCGTCGCGCCGACCGCGCACGC
Organism: uncultured Kiritimatiellota bacterium; assembly: GCA_934635045.1. Taxonomy (GTDB): domain Bacteria; phylum Verrucomicrobiota; class Kiritimatiellia; order RFP12; family UBA1067; genus UBA1067. Next base: position 4,620 of record CAKTZA010000101.1, read on the forward strand.
CGTGCGCAGAATCGAGCCGACGTTCTGCGGATCCTCCAAATGGTCGAGGACGACGACGAGCGCGTTCTCGTCTTCCGCCGCCGAGACGATCTCCTCGAAGCCGACGTAGGGATAGCCCGTCGTCTTGATCGCGCAGCCTTGATGGTGGCCGAAGCGCGTGAGGCGGTCAAGCGCCTCGCGCTCCATCGTGCGGATGACGAGGCGGCGGCTCTGCGCCTCGTCGCGGATGCGCCGCAGCTGGTCGTCCTCGTCCGGCGACGCCGGCGGCAGGATGATCTCCGAGCAGGTGCGCCGTCCGGCGGCCAGCACCTCCTCGACGGGATTGCGCCCGTAGATCCATTCGCCGCCCGTCACGAGTTCGCGCGGCCCCTTGTGATGTCGTCTATTCTGGTAATTGCCCATAAGTCGCGTAGTATACCATACGAAAGGCCGTCATTTCTTCGGCTCGGGCGCCGTGCCCGCCGTGCCGAACTTCGGCCGCTTCGGCATGAACGGGTTGCTCGCCGCGTCCGTCGGATGGGCGAGCGTCGAGGCCGTCTGGTAGCCGACGACCGCCTCCTTCCCCTCGAACGCATCGCCGCCCACCAGCTCCGTGAAGGAGTCGTCCGAGACGCCCTCCGTGACGAGGTGCGGCGTCAGCTTGCCGTCCGCGCCCACAAGCCAGATCTTGCGGCCGCGCGGCACCTCGCCCGGCGCGCGGTCCTCCTCCTTCGGACGGAAGCGGAACGCCGCCGCCGAAACGACGACCGCGTCCTCGGCGCGCGCCGTCTCGATGGACAGCGTCGCCGTCATGCCGGGGAACAGCATCTCGTCCGGATTCTCCGCCTCGATGATGATCGGATACGTGACGACGTTGTTCGTCGTCGTCGCGGCGAGGCGGATCTGCCGCACCTTGCCCGCGAACTTGCGCCGATAGGCGTCCGCCGTGAAGGTTACGGACTGCCCGACCTTGATGTTGCCAACGTCCGCCTCCGGCACGGTCGCCTCGACCCACACGGTCTTCAGGTCTTCCGCAATCGTCAGCACGGGCACCGCGTTCATCGACGAGACGACCGTCTCGCCCTCCTCGACCTTGCGCGCGAGGACGACGCCGTTTACGGGCGAGCGGATCGTGCAGTAGTCGAGATCGGCCTTCGCCTTCGAGACGGACGCCTCGGACTGCTCGACGGACGCCTTCGCGCTGTCGAGCGACGCGGCCGCGCTGTCCCGCGCCTCGATCGCCGCGTCGAGGTCGGCCTCCGAGCACATCTCCTTCCTGAAAAGCGCCTGCTTGCGCACGAGCGTCTTCTCCGCGAGCGTGAGCGCCGCCTCGCACTGCTTCACCTTCGCCCGGTTGCCGTGCAGCTGACCGACAGCATTGCGGTACGTCGCCTCGTAGACGAGCGGGTCGATGAGCGCGACGACCTGCCCGTTCGTCACGGTCGAGTTGTAGTCGACGAAGAGCTTGATGACCTTGCCGTTCACCTGCGCGCCGACGGGAATGCCGCTCGGCGTGTTGCGCGGCTGGACGGTTCCCGTCGCCTCGACCGTGCGCACGAGATCCGTGCGCGTGATCGGCGCGAAGCGGTACTTCGGCCCCTTCGGCCCGCCGCCGAACGGCGCGCCGCCCTCCTTGCCGCACCCGGCGACGAGCAACGCCGCCGCGCACACGACCATCAGATTTCTCATGCTGCCCCTTTCAAAACGGAAAATTCGACTTTTCCGCGTATTATAGCAAATCGACCGCCGCCGCGTCTCACGCCCCGTTCCCCACGCCTCGCCCTAACAGAATCCTAACAAAACCCTCATTCGTTCCTGACAGACATTTGCGATAATGCGCGGTGAAAACGAACGAGAAGAAGGTGAAGAAGCGTATGCACAAGGAACTCAAGACCCGAATCGAGGTCGTCGCCGCGCTCGCGGCGGTCGCGGCCCTGTATCTGCTGAACTGGCTGGCGGGGAACCTGCCGTAACGGAGCGCGCACGATGAACGACTACATTCAGCTGACGATCGCCGTCCTCGGCGGCCTCGCCCTCTTCGTCTACGGCATGGGTCTCATGAGCGACGGCCTCAAGGAGACCGCCGGCGAAAAGATGAAGGCCGCGCTCGGCTACATGACGAAGAACCGCTTCTTCGCGATTCTCGCGGGCACGGCCGTGACGGCGCTCATCCAGAGCTCGTCCGCGACGAGCGTCATGACGGTCGGCTTCGTGAACGCCGGCCTCATCACGCTCCAGCAGGCCATCGGCGTCATCTTCGGCGCGAACATCGGCACGACCGTGACGGGCCAGATCGTCTCGCTCAAGCTCGACGACCTCGCGCTGCCTTCCGTCACGCTTGGCGTCATCGGCCTCATGGTCGCCAGGCGCACCGTCACGCGCGGCGTCTGGCGCACGGTCCTCGGCTTCGGCCTCCTCTTCTTCGGCATGACGATGATGTCGCAGGAGCTGAAGGTGCTCGCGAAGGATCCCGGCTTCGTCGCGTTCTTCTCGCGCTTCGACTGCACGCCGGGCGCGAGCGGCTACCTGCCGCCGCTCGCCGTGCTCGGCGCCGTCGCCGTCGGCACGCTCTGCACGATGCTCGTGCAGAGCTCGTCCGCCACGATCGGCATCACCATCGCGCTCGCCGAGACGGGCGTCATTTCGCTCTGGACGGCCGTCCCGATCGTCCTCGGCGACAACATCGGCACGACGATCACCGCCGCGCTCGCGTCGATCGGCGGCAACGCGAACGCGCGGCGGACGGCCCTCGCGCACGCGCTCTTCAACGTCTTCGGCACGGTTCTCGTGCTAATCAGCTTCGGCTTCGTCTTCACGAACGCCGACAAGGTGGCCGCGCCGGCCTTCTTCCACCTCGTCGACCTCTGCACGGACGGCAACGGCTTCGCGGGCGAGACGCCCGGTCGCCACGTCGCGATGGCGCACACGATCTTCAACGTCGCGAACGTGATCGTCCAGACGCCGTTCATCCCGCTCATCGCGCGGCTCTGCTCGCGCCTGATCGGCGACGACAAGACGGCGCGCGTCCAGGCGCTGGAGCCGCACCTGCTCGCCGCGCCCGCCCTCGCGCTCCACGCCGTGCGGCTTGCGCTGGGCGACATGACGCGGCGCGCGTGGACGATCTCCTCCGTCGCGCTCAACAACTGCCTTGGCCGCGCGAACGTCGACGAGGAGTCCGTGCAGAACGCCGAGAAGGAGATCGACGAGATGCAGGCGCGCATCCGCGACTACCTCGTCGCCCTCTCGCAGCGCAAGCTGACCGAGCGCCAGGCGCAGGCCCTTCCGGAATTCGTCCACTGCGTCAACGACGCCGAACGCATTTCGGACATCGCCGTGAAGATCTACCGCAAGACGGCGCGCATCCAGCGGCAAGGGCTCACGGACGACCTGATCGAGGAGATGACAGACCTGATTGGCCACCTGCGCACCTTCGCACACGACACCGTGCACGTCCTGCGCAAGGGCGGCGCGCTGACCGAAGAGCCGGCCGTCGCCGAAGCCGAGATCAAGCGGGCGGCCAAGGCGATCTCGAAGCGGTATTCCGAGGCCCTGTGCGCCGCGACGGACGGCCTGCCGCGCGACACGGCGTTCCTGACGGTGCTTGCCGGCGTCCGGGACGTCTCCCGCCACATCGGCAACATCGCCGAGCGCATCCCCGCGCTTGGCTGAATTTGGTATAATTCGCCCGTACATGAGACGGGCCCTTTCCAAGTTCCACGCCAAGGTCGGCGACTTCTGGTGGTATTCGCTGATGATCTTCGTCGCCTGCCGGTCAGGCGACGCGATCCAGGCGTTCATCGGCCTGTGGCTCGTGCCGAAGTACGTCGGGCCGGGGGAGCTGGGCGCGGTCTTGCCGCTCCAGCAGCTGACGTCGTTCCTGACCGTGCCGCTCGCCATTCTCGCGACCGTCTTCGCGAAGTACGTGAACGTCTACGCGACGCGCGGCGACTACGGCAAGGTCAAGGGCTTCATCCGCGACGTCTTCGCCGCGACGGCCGTCCTCTTCGCCCTCTGCATCGGCGGGGC
>CAKTZA010000102.1 GCA_934635045.1 uncultured Kiritimatiellota bacterium
GTTCGGCGGCAGCAACGCGACGGTGATTCTCGGCGCCTGACGCCGACGGACGTGGAACGGTGCGGTTTATGGTATAATGTGGCGCGACGAAAGGGGACGGAAAGACCAGATGCCAATCTACGTTTACGAAGCGAAAGAGCCCGAACGGGGCTGCGAACTCTGCCAAAAGGGGTTCGAGATCCGCCAGTCGCTGAGCGAGGCGAAGCTCGACCATTGTCCGAAGTGCCGCGTGCCGGTCATCCGCGTCATCCAGGCGCCGGGGCTCACGCACTCGAAGACCGACCTCCACTACCGCGCCAAGCGCGCGGGTTTCCACACCTTGAAGCGCGTCGACAAGGGCGCGTACGAAAAACTCTACTGAAAGGAACGATTCACATGGCCGAACTCATTGTTGCACTCGACGTCCAGACCCGCGAAGAGGCGGTGGCGAAGATAAAGGCGATCGGCGAGCCCGTCGGCTTCTACAAGATCGGGCTTGAGCTCTTCACGGCGGAAGGGCCGGACGTCGTCCGCGCCGTGAAGGACCTCGGCAAGAAGGTCTTTCTCGACCTCAAGTTCCACGACATTCCGCGCACGGTCGAACGGGCGGTGCGTTCGGGCGGCAAGCTCGGCGTGGACCTGATGACGATCCATTCCGTCGGCGGCCAGGCGATGATCCGGGCGGCGGCGGACGCGGCGGCGGCGTTCGGCGCGCAGGGCCCGAAGATCCTCGCCGTCACGGTGCTGACCTCGCTCGACCAGTCCGACCTCGCGGACGTCGGCATCGCCGGGCGCACGCCGGCCGAGCAGGTCGCGGCGATGGCGCGCTTCGCGACGGCGCATGGCGCGCACGGCCTCGTCTGCTCGCCGAAGGAAGTCGGCGCGCTGTCGAAGGCCCTGCCGGCGGGCACGCTCTTCGTCACGCCGGGCGTGCGCCCCGCCGGCGCGGCGGTCGGCGACCAGAAGCGCGTCGCGACGCCGGCGGACGCCGTGCGGGACGGCGCGACGCACCTCGTCGTCGGGCGTCCGATCCTCGCGGCGGAAGATCCCGTCGCGGCGGCGCGCGCGATTCTCGCCGAGATCGAAGGGACGAAATGAGCGAGGTTTTGGGACGCATGGGACGCAGGGGACGCATAGGACGGGAGGTTTCAGCTCGCGCCTCTCTTGCCCCTCTTGCCGCGCTTGCCGTTTCTCTCGCCTCTCTCGCTCTCTTCGCCGACGAGCCGGCGTTGACCGACGGCGAAGTCTGGAATCAAGGCGTCGATTTCTACCGCGCCGGCGACGTGACGAATGCGCTGCGCGTCCTGAAGCCGCTCATGCTCTCGCAGACGCACGGGCCGCGCGCGGCGGAAGTCGTCGCGAAGCTGGCTTCTGACGCGGGCGACCTCGAAGAGGCGGCGGCGGCGGCGCAGCTCGCGCTCCGCGCGACGCCGGACGACGCAAAGGCGAACCGCAACTTCACGCGTGCGACAGACAAGCTGCCGGAGATTCGCGAGACGAAACGCATCAACGCGATTCTCAAGGCGGCGCAGGGAAAAGACCCCGGCTCGCTCCTGCACGCGGCGACGAAGGAGGCGCGCGCGCTTTTGACCGAGTCGGGCACGTACCGCACGAACGCGCCGGCGCGGCTTGTCGCGTGCGCCGACCGGCTTTCGGCGCAGGCGGAGAAGCTGGCCGACGTCTGGATTCCCGTCCGCGAGGCGATCGTCCAGTCCGTCACCAACCAGGAGCAGGCCGCGACAATTCTCCTGCAGGTCGAGCAGGCCGAGGCGAAGACGAAGAAGGCGGCGACGGAGCTCGGCGACCTGGACGAAAACGCCTACGCGACGCTGTCGGACGTCGAGCACGACTTCACGCGCTTCCTGAAGCAGACAATCCTGCCGCCGGCGGCGATGGACGAGGATCTCGTCGCGCAGTCCAACGCCTGGCTGGACGTCGAGGCGTTCAACGGGCGCGGCTGGCAGCAGGACGCGCTCGACTACACGCGGAGCTTCCGCGCGAAGTTCCCCGCGTGGGCGCGCGCCTACGAGCAGCAGGCGCAGAGCGACACGAACAGGCCGCCGTTCACGGCCGAGGATCAGGCGAAAGTCGCCGCGCTCGCGACGGAACTGGAGAAGCTGCAGCTCGGCTCCGTCGAGAAGCCCCTGCCACCCGATCAGGAGAAGGCGCTCGCGCTCATCGAGCAGATCCGCGCGCTTCTGCCGAAGGATCCGAACGGCGGGGGCGGCGGACAGAACCAGCAGCAAAATCAGAATCAGAACCCGAATCAGCAACCCAACCAACAGCCCAATCCGCAACAGGATCAGCAGCCGAATCCCGATCAGCAAAATCAGCCGCCGGAGGAGCAGAAGCAAGATCAGGATCCGCAGAAGGATCAGGAGCCGGAGCCCTCGGAGGCCGATGCGGAGGAGCCGGAGAAGTCGAAGGAAGAGCAGGAGCTTGAGGCGACCTTGAAGAAGGCGCAGGAACGGAATGACGAACACGAGGCGGAAAAGAAGGCGCGGATGCGCAAGGCGCCGTTGCCGCCGAACGAAAGGGACTGGTAGCAGATGAAGATTGTCGTGGCGTGTGGCGGCACGGGGGGGCATGCGTTCCCCGGGCTCGCCGTGGCCGAGGAACTGGTGAAGCGCGGGCATGAGGTCACGGTCTGGGACTCGGGCCGCGACGTCGAGTCGAGCGTGCTGAAGCGCTGGAAGGGCGCGGTCTTCTCGACGGGGGCGCGTCCGCTCGCGGCGAAGAACGCCTTTGCGATTCTGCGCTCGATCCTGCGCTGCCGCCGGGAGATGCGGCGGACGCGGCCGGATGCGCTTCTGGCGATGGGCAGCTACTCGTCGCTGCCGCCCGTCCTCGCGGCGCGCAGCTGCGGCGTGAAGGTCTACCTGCACGAGGCGAACACGGTGCCGGGCAAGGCCGTCGAGTTCCTGTCGCGCTTCGCCGAGACGGTCGCGATCAGCTTCGCGATGACGACGCGCTTCCTGCCGGGGGCGAAGACGGTCGTCACGGGCCTCCCGGTGCGTGCGGACATCGCGTCGGGGACGCGCTTCCCGTTCATCCCGCCGAATGCGTTCGTCGTGTTCGTGACGGGCGGCAGCCAGGGCGCGCACGCCGTCAACCAGCTGCTGGCCAAGGCGCTCGTGCTGCTCAAGAAGGAACTGTCCGCCACGCCGTCGTCGCGGCCGCTCTACGTCATCCACCAGACGGGCGTGAAGGACGAGGGCGAGGTCATGGCCGCCTACGCGGCGGCGGGGGTGCCGGCGCGCGTCCATGCGTTCGAGGACGAGATGGCGAACGCCTTTGCGTCGGCGGACGTCGTCGTCGCCCGCGCGGGGGCCTCGACGTGCTTCGAGCTCGCGGCCTGCGGCAAGCCGGCGCTCCTGATTCCGCTGCCGAGCGCGGTGCGCGACCACCAGCACTTCAACGCGGAGGCGTTCGCGGCGGCAGGCGCGGCGGACGAGGGCGTGCAGACGAAGCTCACGGCGTCGTCGATCAGCCGCTATCTCCGCCACAAGGCCGAGCATCCCGAATCGCTTGCGGCAATGACGGCGAAGATGAAGGCCCTCGCGACGCCAGACGCCGCCGCTCGCGTCGCCGAACTCGTCGAAGGAAAGTAAGCGCGCCCGCCCTCACGCGCGGCGCTTGCCGCCCCTCCGCGCGATGCGCGCGTTCACGCGTGCGGCAGACGCGCGCGGGCGCGCCAGTCGCGCATGGACAGGCCGGTTGTGCGCTTGAAGAGGTTCTTCAGGGCGTTCTCGTTCGCGAAGCCGCAGAGGTCCGTGATTTGCGCGATGGAGGCCGTCGTCTGGATGAGCAGCCGCTTGACTTCGGCAAGTTTCCGCGCGGTGATGAGCGCGCCGACCGTACCGGTGCCGGATTCGTGAAACCGCAGGTCCAGGAGCTGCCGCGAGACGTGGAGGTGGCTTGCGACGTCCTGTGGCGTGATGCTCCGCGTCGCAGGGGCATCGATGAATTCTTTGATCTTCTGCCGGTCCTCGGCCGTCTCGGTCGGCGGCAGGGCGTGGATCGCGCGCGGCGCCCGCTTCGCGAAGGCCTGTTCGCGCAGGGTTGACCGCCCGATGCGCGTGCGGTTTGTGGACGTAGGCGAACGGCGTATAGCGACCGGCCTCCGCAAAGTTCCGAAGCGCCTTGCGCCCGAGTGCCAGTTGGGCTGTGTGCGAGCAGCCGACCGGCCCATTGAGACTGCCCCATTCGGGTCAGTTGCGTCCGGGCGGCTTTTTGTTTATGCTGTCTCTCATGAAACGCGAGAAGAACCTGGCCGGGGGCGTCCTGCTGGCGCTTGCCGTCCTGTCGGGGGCGGTGCCGGCCGCGCCGGCGGGGAAGAAGGCGGTCCTGGGCTACGGCTGGGAGTTCCTGGCAGTCGGCTCGGAGGACGTGTGGCGCAACCGCGAGAAGCTCGCGGCCGTCGGCTATGACGGCTATCTCCTTCCGATGGACCGGCAGGAGGCGGACGGCTCGTTCGTGCGGGCGCGCGACCTGCTCGCGTCGCAGGGCTGGCAGGACGCGGACTTCGACCGCTGCGTCGCGATGTTCCGCGACTGCCTCGCGCTTCCCGGCCTGCGCGAGTCGCTGGCGTTCGGCTTCCTCATCCCGAAGAGGCGCCTGGCGTGGACGGACGACGCGGCGTGGGCGAACGCGGCTTCCAACGCCGCTGTCTTCGCCCGCGCCGCCCGCAAGGCAGGCTTTCGCGGCGTCTGCCTTGACCATGAGGATTACACGAAGCAGACGCAGTTCCGCCTGAGTCCTGGCGACCCGGCCTACGCCGAGGCGTGCCGCCTGGCGCGCCGGCGCGGACGGCAGTTCTTCGCCGCATTCTTTTCGGAATTCCCCGAGGCGCGGCTCCTGGCTTTCTGGCTCTTCACGGAGTGGCGCGAGATTGTCCGCGCGCGCGACGTCGTCCAGGCCGCCGAAGAGATGAAGGGCGACCTGTGGCACGCGTTCCTGAACGGCATGCTGGACGTCGTGCCGCCGTCGGCGAAGTTCATTGACGGCAACGAGACGACCGGCTACAAGACCGCGGGCGGGCCGGACGCCTTCCGCGCCGTCGAATACGTGCGCGTCCACGCCTGCGCGGGCCTCACGGCGGCGGACGTCGTGCGCGAGATGGGGATGCGGACGCGCACGGCGGAAAACCGTTTCCGGTCCGTGGCCGGACATTCCATCCGCGACGAGATCGTGGCCGTCCGCGTCGCCCGGGCGCAGAAGCTGCTGCTGCTCGGCTCCAAGGCCGGCGTCGATTCGATCTTCGCCCGCTGCGGCTACCGCGATCCGCGCTCCCTGCGCTACGCCTTCACGAAAGTGACGGGCCTTTCCCCGCGCGCCTGGCGCGAGCGGAACCTGCGCGAAGCGAGAGGGTGAAGGCCGGGCCTTCGCGTTCCCTTCGCCAAGGGCGATTCGCGGCGCCGAGCCCCGCGCGAAGAAAGTGGACTAGTCCATGTTGAAAGCAGGGGAGGCGAAAGTGTACAATACCGTGCGTGGACTCACAAGGCAAAGCCAAGGCGATCAGCGAGCGTCTCCGCCGGGAGATACTGAGCGGCAAGTTCGACGGCACGGGCAAGTTCCCGAGCGACCGGATGCTGATGCGGCGCTTCGCCGTCGCGCGCGCGACGGTGCAGGCGGCGATGCGGGACCTCCAGGAGAAGGACCTCGTCGACCGCAAGCCCGGCTACGGCACGTTCCTGACGGCGCGCGCGAGCGTCACGGCCGCGCGGAAGTTCGCCGTCATCGTCCCTGACGCGTACTACTCGTTCTACGCGCGCATCTGCCGGGGCATCGACGAGGCGGCGAAGGCCGGCGGCTGGGCGACGCTGTCGGCCTCGCTCGGCTCCGGCGGCATGCGCGAGCGGGCGGTGAAGGCGCTCGCGTTCGCCGAGGTCTGCGTGCGCGAGAAGGTGAGCGGCGTCTTCTTCCAGCCGCTCCAGTTCCTGGAGGACGGCGTCCGCTTCAACCGGGCGGTCCTCAGGGTCTTCGACCGGGCGCGGATCCCCGTCGTCCTCCTGGACAGCGACTACCTGCCGCTGCCGCAGCGGAGCGGCTACGACCTCGTCGGCATCAACAACGTGGCGGCGGGCTACGAACTCGCGCGGCACGTGATCGCGCAGGGCGCGCGGCGCGTCTGGTACTTCTCGAACCCGCTCCCTGCGCCGACGTCGGTGAACCGCGGCAACGGCGTGGGGTTCGCCGTGTCGGAGGCGGGGCTGCGCTGGACGCGGGACTCGGTCTTCTTCGCCGACCCGGCGGACGCGCGCGCGGCGCGGCGCCTCTTCGCGGGGCGCAACCGCCCCGACGCCATCGTCGCCGTGAACGACTACGTGGCCTCGATCCTGCTCAAGACCCTGAAGGCCATCGGCCGACGCGTGCCCGGGGACGTCCTCCTCGCCGGCTTCAACGGCGACCCCTGCGGCGAGGAGTGCGACCCGCCGGTCACGACGATGGTCCAGCCCTGCGAGGAGATCGGCAAGGTCGCCGTCGGACTGATGCTGAACCGGCTCGCGAACCGCGACGCGCCGCCGCGCGAGGTGCTGCTGAACGCCGGTCTCGCCGCGCGCGCGTCGACCCTGAAAGGAAACGAGAAATGACCAGGTTGCCCCTTGCCGTCGCCGCCTGCGCGCTGTCCCTCGCGGGGCGCGCGGGAGATCCCCTTGCCCCCGGACGCGTCGCGGTCGGCAGCAACTACTGGGCGAGTCACGCGGGCGTCCGCATGTGGCGCGACTGGAATCCGCGGCAGGTCGAGAGGGACCTGGACGCGCTCGCCGCCTGCGGCATGACGGTCCTTCGCGTCTTCCCGCTCTGGCCCGACTTCCAGCCCCTCACGCGGGAGCGCGCCTTCTCCGGGCGCACGCGGTCCTTCGCCCAGGCCGGCGGGCCGCTCATGAACGTCGCGGCCGTCGACGACGAGATGGTCGAGCGCTTCCGCTTCCTCTGCCGCGCGGCGGAACGGCGGAATCTCAAGCTCGTCGTCGGCCTCCTGACGGGGTGGATGAGCGGGCGGTGCTTCTTCCCGCCGGCGCTGGAGCACGAGAACGTGCTGACGTCGCCGACGGCGATCCAATGGGAGGTGCGCTACGTCCGCCATCTCGTCGGCGCGCTCAAGGGAGAGCCGGCGATCCTCGCGTGGGACCTTGGCAACGAGTGCAACTGCATGGGCACGGCGACGGCGACGGAGATGTGGAGCTGGATCCACGCCATCGCGAGCGCGATCCGCCTGGCGGACCCGAGTCGCAAGATCGTCAGCGGCTTCCACGGCACGCGCATGCAGACGGACAGCCAGGTCAACTTCCGCCAGGTGGGGGAGCTGCTGGACGTCTCCTGCACGCATCCGTATCCGCTCTGGACGCCGAACTGCAACCTGGAGCCGTTCGACTCGATCCGCAACGCCTGCCATGCGCCGTGCGAGACGGCGCTGAACGCCGACCTCGCCGGTCATGTCGCCATCGTCGAGGAGGCGGGGTCCCTGGGCCCGGGCGTCGCGTCCGAGGCCTGCGCCGCGCGGACGATGCGCATGCAGCTCTTCGGCTCCTGGGCGTGCGGCATCCCGATGTACCTCTGGTGGTGCGCGTTCGACCAGGACAGGCTCGCGTTCTCGCCCTACGAATGGACGTCGGTGGAGCGCGAGCTCGGGCTTTTCACGTCCGGCGGGCAGCCCAAGCCGACGGCGCGCGAGCTGAAGGCGTTCGCCGACTTCCAGGACTCCCTGCCGTTTGACCGGCTGCCGCCGCGCCAGGTCGACGCGACCGTCCTCGTCTCCGAGACGGAGGAGACGTGGCCGACGGCGCAGGGGGCGTGGCTCCTCTCGCGCAAGGCGGGCTTCGACATCGCCTATGCGCGCGCGGAAGACCCGCTGCCCGCGTCGCGCTTCTACGTCCTGCCCTCCGGCGAGCGCTACGGCACGTATTCGCGCACGGCCTACTTCCGGGCGCTGGAGAGGGCCCGTGCCGGCGCGACGCTCCTCATCACGCTCGGCAACGGCGCGACGCTCTCGAACCTGCGCGAGGCCGCGGGCGTGGAGGTCGAGACCCTCTACCAGCGGCCGCGCGAGGTCGCCGCGACGGTGGGCGGCGTGCCGGTCGCCTTCACGGAGCCGCAGACGCGCGTCGTCTTCGCCCGCGAGGCCACGACGCTCGTGGCGACGGCAGACGGCCAGCCGCTCATGACGGAGCGCGCCTGCGGCAAGGGCAGGGTCCTGTTCGTCAACGCCGACCTTGAACGCAACGCGCCGCTCGCCGGGTGGCCGCTCTACCGGCTCGCCGCCGAGAAGGCCAACGTGACGCGGCGCGTGCGCGTGGCGGACGGGTCTGCCGGGCTGACGGAGCATCCGGCCGGAGACGGCACGGCGATCGTCGTCGCCGTCAACTACGAGAACCGGCCGCTGAAGGCCGCGGTCGAGGTCTCGGGCCGCGTCGGCCGCGTCTGGCGCGGCGCGTGCGACGGCCGGACGCTGGCGGCCGGCCCCTGCGACGCGGCGGTGTTCGAGGTCCTGGAATCGCCGTGATCGCGGCAACGACTTGCGTAAGCTCGAAGCACAGAAAGGAAAGCAGACCATGGTGCGCCAAGCAAGCTTGGCTGAACTTGTAGAATGAAAGGAATCTACTCAGTAAGGATAATGGCATACT
>CAKTZA010000103.1 GCA_934635045.1 uncultured Kiritimatiellota bacterium
CCCGCGCGGCGCACGCGGTTCGCCGGGAAGACCGTCCGCTTGTTCGGGTAGGCGAGCTTGAGCTCGTTGTTGAACGGGCGCGGCTGCACGACCGCGCAGAACGGCGTGCGCGCGGCGGCGTCCAGCATCTCCTCGCCCGTCGCATTCACGACGAGCGACCTCGCCCGCGCGTCGTTGCCCAGCGTCAGCCGGAAGTTCGCGTTCTCCAGCACGATGTCCGAACCCGCCGAACCCAGGACCTGCCGGACGGAGTCCTCCAGCCCGCCCGGACGGTTCGCCTCCAGCCACAGCCGCCGGTATTCGTCCCTAAGCTCCGATGAAATCGGCTCCTTCGCCTCCCGCAGCTCAAGGACGCGGTGGTTGAGCCGCATCGTCTTCACGCCGTGGACGATCCACGCCGGCGCGTCGTTCGTCTCGATCGACATGAGCGCCGCGCGGCCCTTCGCAAGATCCGGGCGGTCGCGCAGGCGTGTGCGCATCGTCCCCCACCGGATCAGGGCCTCGCCGACCGGAAGGCCCGCCAGCCTGTCGATCTCCGCCGCGAGCGACGCGTCGTCCGTCGCCGCGCCACGGCACGCGAGCCCCGTCAGCGCGATCGCCGGGAGCGAGGCGAGGAAGGGGCGCGGATGCCCGCCATCGCCCCACTCCGTCAGCAGCAGCCCTTCCGCCCCGTAGCGGCGCGCCGAATCGACGGCGATCTCGACGTTGCCGCGCGCCGCCGGAAAGGCGTAGGCGCCATGCTCGTACGTGCGCGTCGAGGGACAGACGGTGAACGGGATGCCCCGGCGCCGGAGTGCCAGGCAGCGCCCCGCAAACTCGCAGGAGTAGCCGGGCGTGCCCCATTCGCTGCCGTAGCCCCACTGCAGGGCGTTCACGTCGGTCGGCACGAGCGGCAGCAGCTCCGGGTCGCGCAGCACCATCTCGGCCCAGAACGCCATGCGCTTGCCGCGCTTCGCGACGAGGTCATGCACCTTCAGCAGGTGCTCCATGTAGAGGCGCGGCACGCCGATCTCCTTCGCCCGCGCCGCACAGCGCGCGTGTGCGTCGAAGATGTCCCAGACCTCGTCGCAGCCGACGTTGATCTCGTCCGCGTGCGCGAAGTTCGGCAGCAGCTCGCCGTAAAGGCCGTCGAGGAAGGCGTAGGTGCGCGGGTCGCACGGGTTGACGGCGCACGGGCGGACGCTCTTCACCTTCGGGCGGTCGAGACGGTAGCCGTCCGGCGCGGCCGCCAGATGAACGTATTCGGGGTGGCGCAGCCACTTCTCGAGGTGACCGAACGAGTTCTGGTTCGGGACGAGCCGGACGCCCCTCGCCCAGGCGTAGGCGTCAAGCTCGCGAACCTCCGCCGCCGTCATCGGGCTCCAGCCGCGCCAGGCCGTCTCATGCTCCGCATAGGCGAACGTGTGCTCCGTGTAGAGCTGGAACTCGTTGAAGCCGGCGGCGGCGAGGACGTCGACCATCGTCTTCAGGGTCGCCATCGTCGGCACCTTGTCGCGGCTGACGTCGAGCATGTAGCCAAGGCGGAAGCCTTTGCGCCTGAGGGGCGGCTCGCCGAGCGGCGCCTCGACCGGCCGGAAGCGCGCACGCGCCTCCGACATGTCGCGGCCGTTCAGCTCCAGCCAGCGGATGACGTTGCCGACGGCGTAGTCGGGCACACGCCCGTCCTGGAGCGCGCGGAGGTTGTCCTCGACGACGAGGCGCTTCGACGGGTAGCGCTCCATCAGGAGCCGTCCCTCGTCAAACCGAACCGTCTCCGCATCCACTTTCGCACTCGCCGCCGTCAGGTGCGACGCTGACGAGATGCCGCCCTCCGCCTCAAGCCGGAAGTCGTCCAGATCCATCTGTTCTGCGACGACGTTGACCATGAAGCGCGTCGGATGCAGCTCGCCAAGCGGAATTTCGCAGGAAAAGTCCCGCCATGCCGACGAATCGACCAGCGTCTTCACGCGCACCGTTTCCTTCGGGTGCTGAATGACACGCGCCGTCACCATTCCCCGTCCGCGCGCGCGGAACGAAAAGCGCAGCGTCTTCGTGTCGGACGGATAGGCGTGGATGTCCTGCCAGAGATAGCACGCGCACCCGCGCTTCGGGCTCTTCAGGCGCAGGAACGCGCGCCCCTCGGCCGCCCCCGCCGTCACCGCCTCGCCGATGCCGCCGTTCTGCTGGTAGAACCAAGCCGCCGGCATCTTCTCGGAGAGGAACTGCCAGCCTTTGCCGTTGAGCCTGTTCGACGGCCCCAGAACCGGCGGCGCGACCAGATCCTCGAACGAGCCGTTCGCCAGCAGGTTCGACGGCGCGCCGAAGGAAAACGCCTTCCAGTACTCCGGCATGTGCTGGCCGTAGCCGCAAAGCGAACCGTAGCCGCGGATAACCCGGCCGTCGGCTCCCGCCGCCGTGCGCGCGACGTCGATCTTCCAGACGTCGCCGGCCTTCGCCCCTCCGAACGCGGAGAGCGGAATCGCCATCTCGAGCGTCCACGCCTCCGGGCTGTCGGCTATCGCGTGCCGGAAATCGAGCTTCCTGCCGAGGTCGCGTGTCTTGCCGTTCGTCGTGAGCGCCGAGTATGTCTTGCCGTTATGGCTGACGGCCACGTGATGGTAGAGCCCCCCATGCCCCGGCGAAAGGAAATAGAACTGGAGATGGCTGCCCTTCATCGCCTCGAACGTCGAGCCGTCCGCCGGCACGTCCGCGACCTTTCCGTTCGCTTTCGCGCAGACGCACGAGAGATAGAGGTTCGTCGCGTCGAACGCGAGGCGCAGCGTCGTCGCCGGCGCAAAGCGCGCCTCCGCAAGCTTTGGCGTATCCCCGATGGACACGATCCTGCGGAAATCGTCGACAACCGCCGCCTGCCGCCAGAAAGGCTCATCAAGACGACCGTCCAGCGTCGGTGCGGCATCCGTGCGCGCAATTGCGGCAGCCGTGTCGCCGGAAGCGGCGGACGACTCCCAGTTCGACGCGAACCATGCCGCGTCTGCCGCGACGCGACGCTCGAGCTCCACATCGCCCGTCGCGCACGCCGCCGCCTCGTCCAGGAGCCGCTTCGCCTCCGCGAGAACGCCCGGCTGGAACGCCGCCGCCGTGAAGAGCGTGCCGCCCGAGCCGTAGCACATGCACTGGCTCGTCGCGTAGAGAGCCTGCTCAAGCCGCGCGCGGTACGCCTTCATCGGCGTCGCGGCCGCGCGGTAGTAGACGGTGAAGAGCCTGTCGCGGACGGCGTCAAAGTCGTCGTCCGGATCCCACTCGAAATGTCCCGTCAGCCACGCGATCTGCCAGCGCGCCTTCGCGGCGTTGCGGCGGAAGTAGTCGTCAGCGCTCGCGTAACCGTCCCATGGGCCGACAAGTCCGCCTGAACCGTGGCGGATGCCATTGGCCATGTACCACTTGACGTCTTCGATCCACGCACGCTCCCAGAACGCATAGTTGCACTTGCCCGGCACCTGGTTCATGTACTCAAAGGTCTCGACGGGGTTTCCCGTCTTCGCCCACTCCTCGAACATCGCACGATACGGCACATTCGACTTGCAGCGCGAATCCGTCAGCGAGTGGAGGTAGCAGCGCCCGTGCGGACAGAGGACGATGCTCAGGCGCGGGCGTCGGACGGGCCTGACGCGCTTCGGATACGCCTGGTAGTTGCGGTAGACGTAGACCTTGAGGCTCACGAGCGGATCGGACAGCAGCCGCGCCGAGATGTCGTTGACGAAATCCCACCAGTAGTCGCTCGCCTTCTCGCGGTCGTCCGCCGCCCCCTTGCCCTTCAGGAGCTTCAGGCAGGAATCGCACTCGCACCACTGGCTGTTGTCGTCACAGCAGATGCTGAACGTGACGGGCTGTCCGGGATAGAGCTGCGCCTGCCGCGCCCTGAATCCCCGGCAGATGCGCGCGCGCACTTCCGGGTTCGAGAGGCAGGGCATCGAGCTCGGCCCCCTAATCTCGGCACGTTGCCGCAGCGAGATGCCCGTTGGCACGCGTGCGCCGTCGACGAGACCGAACCACGCCGGGTGCCGCTTCACGAGAACCCGCCAGCGCGCGTACTTGCTGAGCTGCTCGCCGCTGGGCCTCTTGACGAAGATCTCGCCCGCATGCGCCTTCGTCCAGGCCAGGGACGCCTCCAGCTCTGCGGCATCCTCGATCGGCGCCTCCAGGACGAGTTCGCCCAGGACGTGCCCGCCGATCACCGCCTCGCCCCAGTCGCCAAGCCGCTCCATGAGGCCGTTTGAGATGGAGTTGCCGGGCTGCGTCTTCGCCGGATCGCCTCCACGCCGATAGCCGCGCGTTGCAAAGCCGTTGCGGACGTTCCACCAGGCGACCCGCTCGCGCCGCGCGGACGTCGAGAGCGCGCCATTGCCGGCCCGATGCCCCTCTCGGACGGCCATTGGGATCTTGACGAGCCGTCCGTCTGGCACGGCGAAATCGGGAGACTTCGGAACGTCCGCCTCTGCATCGGGATGGCTCCAGACTATGCCGCCGAAGCGGTTGAGCGCGTAGTAGACGCCAAAAAGGACGCCAATCGGCTCGTTTGCCGCGATGACGACCTCGGACGCCGACGCCGTCAGGGAAAACCCGTCGTAGCGAACCTCGTCGTCGGCGCGCGCGAAACGGACGGGCGTCAGCCCCGCCTGTGGCGTCTCGGCAACCGGCAGCTCCGCCCCTGTCAGCGCGCGCGTCCACGCGACCAGTTCCTCGGCCGCCGTCCGCTCATGCGGCCGAGCGTCCGCCGGCAGCACAACCGACGCCTTCGCCTCACCGCCCGACACCAGCGCAACGGCCAGAAGACCCAGATTGATGACCATTCCGATTTCCTTTCCTTTTCCGTCCTCGGCCCTTACCGCACCAGCAGCATGAATCCAGGTTCCTTCGCCAGTCGCGCGACGACTTCGCCGTTCTCCGCCGTGCAGAGGATCGCGCGTTTCTCGTCACCACGGCGCACGAGCTTCCAGCGGCTCACGTCTGGCGCCGCGCCCTCGTAGCGCGCAATGACGAATGTCGCGCCGAGCGGCGGATCCGCCTCGCCCAGATCGACTTTCGTGCGCCCGCCGAACGTGACCGACGAGGCAAAGCGCGGCACCGCCACCGCCGACCAGGCGCCGTCCGTCGCTTCGCGGACGTCAAGCGAGACCGTCCCCCGATCCAGCGTGCCGTTCGCGATCTTGCCTTCACCGCCGCCAAGCGTGCCGCCGGTCCACGTGTTGCCGTCCAGGTCCAACACGCCCGCCTCGACCACCGTCTGCCCCTTGTGCGCGAAGGCGAAACCATCAGCAACCGTCAGGTCGGGATTGCGGGCCTTCAGGACCTTGAGCGTGCCCACGCCCCGCTTGACGAAGCCACCCGTCTTCCCCGGCGCATCGGCAAGCGGATAGGCCCATGTGTATGTCGTCCCTTCCGGCACGTCCAGGACAAGGCCGCGCCCGCAGACAAGGACCGAGACGGTCGGGTTTCGGCTCTTGCCGGCATGGAGATCGCGCGGGCCGAAGTCAGTCATGCCCCGCCATTCCGAATCGTCAAACGTCAGGCGGATGTCCGGCGGACAGGCGTACAGGTATTCGAAGGCGCAGCCGATCATGCCCACGTTGCAGACCGAACCGTTCACGAACGTGAAGCTGTTCGTGTACGGACTGTTCGCGTAATAGGCGATCTGGGCCGGCGTCCCCTTGCTGTCTGCCGCAAGCGTCGAACCGTCAAACGCGAAGTCGCACGCCTCCCTGAAGTTGACGTTCCCGTAGATGGCGCTCCCGTTTCGCGCCGTAATCTGCGGCGGCGTCACGAACTTGCAGTAGAAGTTGTAGCACAGGGAACCCGTCAATGTGCTGTTGTCCTCAAGCGTCAGCGACACGCGCAGGGCAGGCTTCTTCACGCCCGACACCAGGCTGTCCTTGGACACCAGCGCGCCTCCGTCCGTGACAACGACGGAAACCTCCTCCAGCGGATCGTCCGCCGCGATTCCGGCCGCCAGCGCCAGCGAACCCGAGAGCCTCGCGTGGTCGACGACCAACCCAGCCGTGCGAGCCCCGGACGAGGCGGCGTCGGACAGGCCCACGCTGACGGCCGCCTTCTCCGCCGATGCGGGGCAGATCTCCAGCTGCGACACGTCCGCCGCCGTGCCACGCACCGCAAGAACGCCCTCCGCCACCTGCAGATGGCCCGACAGCGTGCGCTTCGCCGTGTCCGGCAGCGCCAGGCCAACCTCCCCCGCCGTCGTGAGCGTGCCCGTGCCGCCCGCGAAATCGGCGAGGCCCACCGCGCGCGACGACCTCAGGGAAAGCGGAACACCCGCCTCGGCAGCGTCCAGCGCCAGGCGCCACGGTGCCTCCGCCTCTGTCTCCGCGTCAAAGGCGAGCGTGCCCGCCTTGAGGAGAACGCCATTGTAGAAGAGGCTTTCAGGCCGTTCCAGCGTCAGCACGCCCGGCCCGTCCTTGACAAGATACCCACGGCCGAGAAGCCCCTTGAAGCGAAGCTCGCCACCCGCCGCGACCGTCGTCGCGAGCGTGTCGTAGGCCGACCAGGCCACGTTTGTCGCGTGGACTTCGGACACGCCTTCGCCGACACCGATCGCCAACGTCTTCGGCGCGCGCACGGTCAAGCGCAGACGCACGCCATCCGTCGCCTCGACAATCGACGCCTCGCACGGCTTTCCCTTGACGATGACATCCGCCCAGCGCGTACGCGTCTCCGCAGGAACCTCACCCGAAACCGCGAAGGCGTCAAACGTCGCGTCAACAGCCACCTCGTCCGGGATCGTCAGGAAGAGCGAACCGTCCAGCGTCAGGTCGCCGTCGACGGCCAGCGTCTCCGCCAGGCCCAGCGTCAGGCCGTTCCCCAGCCGCAGGCTCTTCGTCCTTCGTCCCCGCGCAAACGAGATCGAACCGCCGCCCATGAGCGTCAATGTGCCCGTTCCCGTAAAGTCCTGGTCGATCGGGTTGACGGCAAGGCCGGCCGTGTCGATCGTCAGGCCGCCCGCCTTGATGTCGGCCGAGTCGAAGCCCGTGACGAAGTATTCCTTCGCGCTGCCGGAAGCCGCCGTCAGCGTACCGCCGTCAGCCTCGAGGGCGACGCGCCCCGTGCCGCCCTTCGCCGCAGAGGCGTTTCCCGCCGCCAGCGAGGGACAGACGAGGCGCCCGCCGTTCAGGCGCAGCCGCGCATACGCCGTCGCGCCGACGCCGAGGCGCTCCAGGTCCTTCGCGCAACTGATCTCGCCACCCGTCAACGTCAGCAAATGTTCGCCTGTCTCGCCCAGTCCGGCGTTCCCCAGGCGCAGGTCGCCAAGGATGGAGAGAAGACCGCCCGACACCGAGACTTCGCCTCGGCCGGCCCAGCCGACGTAAAGGTTGCTGAGACGCGCCGCGCCGCCCGACACGTTCAGGGCGCCCGTCGCGTTCGCATGGCTCTTGGCCAGATAGGTGATGGCATTCGGAAATGCGTTCGAGTAGATGCCGCCCGCCACCGTCAAGGTGCCGGACGAGGCGCTGCCGTTTCCGACGGTGGCATACTTGGCGACGGAGAACACGCCGTCCGCGACCACGACCGCCGCCGCTCCGTTCTGGCCAAGTACAAGCCCATCGCCGGCGTTCGTCACCGAGGCGTTCGTCACCGACACCGTGCCGCCCGCCACCGTCAGCGCGGGACAGGTGCCGTCTATCTGGCTCGAGCCCAACGTCAACTTGTTCAGGCACCACCGCGTGTCCCCACCGGCCGCCACGGCCTTCGCGACATGATCGAGAACCAGCGTCCCCGCAACATCGACCGCCGCGTTCGTCGCCGCGAAGACGGCGCACGACGCGGCAGCCGACTGGGCACCGCTCGTCCTGCCGATGGTGACGACGGTGCTGTCACACGGTGCGGAAACCCTGGCGTTGACCACATGCGTCACGTTCGTGCCCTTATTCATGACAAAGTGCGACGCGCCCAGCAGACGCAGTTCGGCGCCGTCCAGGACATCGACCGTCGAAATGCCGGCGCCATTCGTGAAGCGCGCCTCCTCGCGCGTCTCAAGCCTCGTGCCGCTCCCGTGAAGCGTCAGTCGGGCGGTCTTGTTCGGCCGCAGACCGAGAACGAACTTCGTCGTCGAAAGAACCGCACCATTCGTGAGCGTCATCTCCGTCGTGTTGGCGAAGGCGTTGGCATATGCCACCGTGCCATTCGGAACGACCAGGCTCTCAACGACATGACTGCCGCCGTCGAAAACAAGCCGCGCACCGCCCTGGCCACCACCCTGCAGGCCGACATCCCATGCCCGAAGCGAGGCGCCGCCCGTGAATGTAACGGACGGCGAGCCGGTCGCCTCACCGTTGCCGCCGGCAAGGACGAGAAGCGGATGCGTCTCCGACGACCATGCCGCGTCAGCCGGATCGCGGAAATTGTAGGTTCCGCCCGTGAAGACAAGCGACGGGGCGTCCGCCGAACCGTTCACGTCAAAGCGGAAATCCGAAAGACTGGCGACGGCAGTCGTAAAGGGCCCATCCTTCGGCAGGGTTTGGCTGAAAAGCGGCACAGAGCTCGTGCCGTAGATTCTGAACGGCTCAACTTCGTAGAGGTCTGGGGGGGGGGGGGGGGGGGGGGGGGG
>CAKTZA010000104.1 GCA_934635045.1 uncultured Kiritimatiellota bacterium
CGCGCTTTCAGCATCTCTGCCGGCACTGCGCGCGCTGCACGCGCGACGAGGCGACCTGCCCGACGCGGGCGTTCAAGGTCTACGGCAGGCCGTGGACGCTGGACGCGATCGTCGCCAAGGCGCTGGAGGACAGGCCGTTCTACGACGCCTCCGGCGGCGGCGTCACGCTGTCGGGCATCTCAACCGCCGCTCTTCCGAGGGTTGTCGGATAATCGGATTCTCTGCGCCCACTTTGCGCCAGCGGCGAAGCCGCGCCTTGCGGCAAAAGGAACGAAGTGCTGGAGAGATTGATGTCTCGCGCAGAGCCGCTGTCTTATTCAAAATTGAACTATTCAAATTTGGGTGGCAGAGTGTCAGACCCCAGTGGTAGGGTTCGAGTGGTAGGGTTGGCGGAAGTGGGCAATGCCGTTTGGTCGCATTCGCTTGAATGTTCCTTGCCCGTCTTGAATGATGGGCGCGGGTTTGTTATACTCTCTTTCAACCACTACAGGAGAGGATCATGTCCAGACCGAAAATCACCATCTGCATGGGGAGCAGCTGCTTCGCGCGCGGGAACGAGAAGAACGTCGCGTTCTGCGAGGAGTTCCTTGCCGCGCGCGGCCTCCGGGACGACGTCGACGTCGAGCTCGGCGCGTCGCTCTGCACGGGCAACTGCGCCCAAGGGCCCGTCGTCATCGTGGACGGCAAGACGTACACGAACGTCGACCGTGGCGTCATGAAGGACATCCTGGAAAAAACTTTTCCGAGAACCGACAATGCTTAAGCCTGCCCTTCTTCCCTTTCCCTTCTTCCCTTTTCCTTTCTCATGAACGCGCCCGTCTACACCATCGAGAACGAGTGCCAGGACTGCTACAAGTGCGTCCGGCACTGCCCCGTCAAGGCGATCCGCATCGTCAACGGCAAGGCGTCCGTTATCCCGGAGGCCTGCGTCGCGTGCGGCGCCTGCGTGAAGGTCTGCCCCGCGCACGCGAAGAAGATCCGCAGCGACCTCGCGCGGCTGAAGGAGCTCCTGGCGTCCGGCGCGAAACTCTACGCCTCGGTCGCGCCGAGTTTTGCGGGCTACTTCAAGGGCGTGACGATCGGTCGGCTCGCCGCCGCGATCCGGAAGCTCGGCTTCGCGGGCGTGAGCGAGACGGCGCACGGCGCGGAGTCGGTGAGCGCGCACGTCTCGCGGCTCCTCGACCAGACCGGTTCGCCGCTCGTCATCTCCAGCGCGTGTCCGGCCGCCGTCGACATGATCCGCAAGTACCTGCCCGGCTACGCGAAGTTCATCTCGCCGCTGCCCTCGCCCGTGCGGGCGCACGCGGGGCTCCTGAAGGAGGCGTACGGGGCGGACGCGAAGGTCGTCTTCTTCGGGCCGTGCGCGGCGAAGAAGAACGAGGCCGACGCGCATCCCGACCGGCTCGCGCTCGCGTGCGTCTTCCCGGCGTTGGAGCAGATCCTGAAGGAGAAGGGCGTCACGGTCACGGACGAGGAGGCCGACCTCGCGCTCGGCCCGGCGGAGGAGGGGCGGTTCTACTCCGTCGAGGGCGGCATGAACGACACGCTCCGCGACGGCCGGGCGAACGTGCGCTACCTCTCGGTCTCGGGGCTCGACAACCTGCGCCGCGTCCTCGGCGACCTGCCGCGCGAGCTGCGCAGCGGCGGAGCCGCGCCGGGTGGCCGCAAGCTCTTCCTCGAAGTCCTCGCCTGCCCCGGCGGGTGCGTGAACGGCCCTGTCATGCCGAAGGACGGCGGGTCGCTCGCGACGCTCTTCGCGACGGACGCCGCGTCGCCGCTCCAGACGAGCGTCGGACGCTGCTTCACGCACTGCGGCGTCGCGGCGTATCCGGCGGAGGCGGTCCGCGAGGACGAGCCGGACGAGACGGCGATGGCGCAGGCGCTCGCGCGCGTCGGCAAGTACTCGAAGGCCGACGAGCTCAACTGCGGCGCGTGCGGCTACGAGACGTGCCGCGCGTTCGCGCGCGCGCTGCTCGCGGGCAAGGCCGAGGAGGCCCAGTGCCACACGTTCCTCAAGAAGAACTTCCAGCGGACGTCGAACGCGCTCATCAAGTACATCCCGGCGGGCGTCGTCATCGTGGACGGCAAGGGCATGATCATCGAGTGCAACCGCGTCTTCGCCGAGATGTGCGGCGAGACGGAGCTGTTCGAGACGCTCGGCAACCTGGAGGGCATCGCGTGCGCGGCGCTGATGGGCGAGTTCGCCGACCTCTTCGCCGGCGCGCTGGAGCACGGCAGCGAGATCGTCAAGTACCGCCAGCCGTGGAAGGGGCGGGTCGTGACCGTGAGCGTCTTCCCGATTGCGAAGGGCGAGTTCGCCGGCGCGGTCGTGCAGGACGTCACGCAGAACGAGGGCCGCCGCGAGGAGATCGCCGCGAAGGCGCGCGAGGTCATCGCGAAGAACGTCTTCACGGTGCAGCAGGTCGCGCGGCTCTTTGGCGAGCACATCGCCGAGACGGAGATCATGCTCAACGAGATCGCCGGGGCCTACGAGTCGCAGACCGAGGGCCGGCGTCTGCGGGAATCCGACAACGGGGCTTACCTGAATGGATAGGGACCTCTTCATCGAGATGGAGGCCGCGCAGTACACGAAGACGGGCCAGGCCGCCTGCGGCGACGACGTGCGCTTCCTGACGGTCGAGAAGGAGAACCGCCACCTCTGCGCGCTCTCGGACGGCCTCGGCAGCGGCGTGAAGGCGAACGTCCTCGCGACGATGACGACGTCAATGGCGATCCGCTTTCTGGAGTCCAACATCCCGACGCTGGAGGCGGCGGAGATCATCATGGACTCGCTGCCCGTCTGCGAGGTGCGCAAGATCGGCTACGCGACGTTCTCGCTCTTCGACTTCCGGCTCGGCGGCCGCGCGAAGATCACCGAGATGGGGAACCCCGGCTACATCCACCTGCGCGGGGCGGAGGAGGTGCTGCCGCTCCGGGACGAGCAGGTCGTCTCGGTGCACTGGCCGGACCGCGAGGTGCGCGAGTGCGAGGCCGACTTCCGCGTGGGCGACCGCATCATCCTCTGCTCCGACGGCGTGACGCAGTCGGGGCTCGGCGTGAACAGGGAGATGAAGTTCGGCTGGCGGCGTTCGGGCGTCCTTCGCCACGCGCGCGAATTCATCCACTTCGACCCGGGCATCTCGGCGAAGGAGCTCGCGGCCTCGATCGCCAACCGCGCGCTCCAGCTGACGCCGGGCGGCTGCAAGGACGACATCACCTGCGTCGTCATCTACCTGCGGCGGCCGCGCGTCATGCGCATCCTCTCCGGCCCGCCGTTCTACCGGGAGCATGACGCCGAGTACGCGCGTCAGGCGAAGCTCGGCTTCGACCACGTGGTCATCTGCGGCGGCACGACGGCGAACATCGTCGAGCGCGAGCTCGGCAAGCGGGTGAAGGTCGACCTCGCGGACATGCGCCGCGCGGGCGGGCTGCCGCCGGTCGGGCAGATCGCGGGCGTCGGCCTCGTGACGGAGGGCATCCTCACGCTCTCGCGCGTGGCGACGGCGCTGGAGGAGATGCGCGACCCACGCAACGAGCCGGCGGCGGCGAAAGCCATCCTCGAGCGGATGATGGCGCACGACCGCATCGAGTTCGTCATCGGCACGAAGGTGAACGAGTCGCACCAGGACCCGAACATCCCGCAGGACCTGGAGCTGCGGCGCTCGGTCGTCAAGCGGCTCACCGCCGCGCTGGAGCACAACTACCGCAAGCAGGTCACGGTCAACTACTACTGACGGGCGCGCGCAGACTTGCGGACATCCGACGACCTGTGGTATAATCTGCGTCAACTTAAGGAGGCATTCAAGACATGGAAATCGTCTACGAAAAGGATCCTTGCGGCGGCAAGGGCAACATGAAACTCGAGAAGATTCTCTCCGAAGCGGAGATGAAGGACAAGTGCGGGCTCTTTGCGCGCGTCACCCTGCATCCCGGCGACGTGCTCGGCTACCACGAGCACCACGGCAACGGCGAGTGCTACTTCATCCTGTCGGGTGCGGGCACCTACGACGACAACGGCGTGAAGCGCGCGGTCAAGGCGGGCGACGTCACGTGGACGCCGGACGGCTCGGGCCACGGCCTCAGCAACGCCGACGGCACGGAAGACCTCGTCTTCATGGCGCTCATCATCAACGCCTGACGACGATGGCGAGTCGCCTCTCGACCCTCGACCGGCTCGTCGCGCTCATCCGCGAGACGAGCTCGTCGCTTCCCGAAGACGTCCGCGCGGCGTTGCGCACGGCCCTGCGGCGCGAGGTGCGCGGCAGTTCGGCGGCGGTCGTTCTCCAGACGATCCTCGACAACTGCGCGCTCGCGGCGAAGAACGGCACGCCGCTCTGTCAGGACACGGGGACGCTCACGTTCTTCGTCGATGCGAACCTGCGCCGCCGCGTGACGGTTGACGTGCTGAAAAAGGCGGTCGCGCGCGCGACGGCGCTTGGGTATCTGCGCAAGAACACGATCGACGCCGTGACGGGCAAGAGCTTCGACGACAACTGCGCCGAGGGCGCGCCCGTCGTCCACTACGTGGAGAGGGAACGTGGAACAGGGAACAGGGGACGGGGCGCGGTGACATTGCTCCTGAAGGGCGGCGGGTCGGAGAACATGTCGCGCCAGTATTCCCTGCCGGACGCGACGCTGGGCGCGGGCCGCGACTTCGCAGGCGTCCGCGCGTGCGTGCTGGACGCCGTTCAGAAGATTCAGGGCTATGGCTGCGCGCCGGGCATTCTCGGCATCTGCATTGGCGGCGACCGCGCGACGGGTTTTGAGGTCGCCAAGGAGCAGCTGCTGCGTCCGTTGGACGATGGAGAAGGAAGAAGGAAGAAGGAAAAAGGAAAAAGGAATAGGGAAGAGGAGGGAAAGCGTGCGGAAAGCGAGGCCCTCGTTCGGCTGGAGAAAGAGCTGCTGCGCGAGGTGAACGCGCTCGGCATCGGGCCGATGGGACTGGGCGGGAAGACGACGCTGCTGGGTGTGAAGGTCGCCGCGCGGACGCGTGTGCCGGCCTCCTTCTTCGTCACGGTTGCCTATATGTGCTGGGCCTGTCGCCGACAAACGATTGAACTATGATTCAACTTCATTATCCATTTGACGAGAAAAGCGTCCGTGCGCTGAAGGCAGGCGAGGCCGTGTCGATCACCGGGCGGCTCTACACGGGGCGCGACAAGTTCCACAAGTTCTTTGCGGACGGCGGCACGTTGCCGGTCGATTTCACGGACGGCGCGCTCTACCACTGCGGCCCGGTCTGCGTGGCGAAAAAGGAAGAGGGAAAAAGGAAGAAGGAAGAAGGAAGAAGGCGAGAGAGTGCGGGGCTCGACGAGCCGAAAGTCGCATGGAAGGTCGTCGCGGCGGGGCCGACGACGAGCGTGCGCGAGAATCCCTACGAGCCGGCGTTCATCGTGGCATCGGGCGTGCGGCTTGTGATCGGCAAGGGCGGCATGGACGCGGCAACGCTCGCGGCGATGAAGAAGCACGGCTGCGTCTATGTTCAGGCGGTGGGCGGTGCGGGGGCGCTCTACGCGGCGGCCGTGAAGAAGGTCGCGGGCGTCTCGCTGCTGAAGGAGTTCGGCGCGGCGGAGGCCGTCTGGCATTTCGACGTCGTGGACTTTCGCGGCGTCGTGGCGATGGACGCCCACGGCCATTCGCTCTTCAACGACGTCTCCCGTGCCTCGGCGAAGGCGCTCGCAAACCTGTTGGATGAATGATGAAGGCTGGAATCTTCGGCTTTGCCCTTTTTGTGTTGGTGCAGTCGACGCTTGCGTCAGATCCGCCTCATGTGTTTTGGGTACATGGGGCGAATGTCACGGCAGAAGGGGCTCATGTCTGGGCATCCGAGATGTTCAAGCGACTGTGGCAGGCTGGTGCAAGAATGGAATTCCATGCCATTTCATGGGATTCTGATCTCGGTGCGGATTGGGATTATCACATCAACGTTTCAAATGCGTTTGTGACTGCCGCGCGCCTTTCCAGTTATGTCAATGGCTTCAGTGGCCGTCGCGTCGTAATTGCACATAGCCTTGGAACGATGGTGGCCGCGAGTGCCATCCAAGACCATGATATGCAAGTCGACAAGTTCATCATGCTTGATTCTGCGATTCCGTCTGAGGCGTTCGACGCGTCGCTGTCAGACGCGAATCCGTCCAATCACCTTGTTCAGGACGAGTGGATGGAATACCGAAGCGAATGTTGGACGTCTCGATGGCATGAACTCTTCCCCACGAATGACGCGCGGCACAACCTGACATGGAAGAATCGCTTCTGCAAGGTTGCGCCAGTTGCCGTCAATTTCTATTCTTCAGGCGATGAGGTGCTGGCAATCTACACAGATTCGCACAATCCGCCTACATTGGCTGGTGTCGGCGACAGCAGTACGAAAGGCAGGTGGGCGTGGCATAAGCAGGAGATATTCAAAGGCAGAAAAGGATTCATCGACAGGTTTGGAACGACCGACTGGTCTGGATGGGGATTTGGCAAGACGGCCCTTGGTTTCCGAAAATGGTCGGCGGAGAAGGCGAATGCCGAGGCGGACGTGTCTGTCTTCAGGACGAATACGGTGTTTAGGCTAAGTCCTTCTTCGATGAACAATCCGAACAGTTCTCGCCTTGAAACAGATTTTCACTTGGCGCAGGGCATACCCGCTCTCTCGCCAGCGGCTGGCATTACTGACTTGTCGCGCGCCGGCATCACGTCGATTGACATGAACGATCCGGATCTGCTGCCCAATGGCTATGATCTTCAGGGACGTCATCGCGACTTTGCCGGTTGCGTCCTTCATTCAGACGTGAAAGACGTGGCTTATTATTATCTCCATAAGGTCTTCAGTCGAATTGTGAAGGAGGGCAATCTGCGATGAAAAAGGTTTTCTTGCTTTGTGGGCTAACGATTGTCGGAGTGTGTCTCGCGGCGTACAATCCCTTTGCCGACGGTGCCTTGGCTGAAGTCGAAATCATTGTGCGGAATGAGGACGGCAGTCCAGTGACGAACGCCAATATCTCGATCGCCTTTCTCGTCGCGCCGACGAAAGAGGAGATTCAAAAGGGCGTTACGGATGCGATGGGGGCGTTCCGCGCCTCATGTCCCACGTGCATCGGGCGTGCTGTCGTTGAGGTCGGCAAGGACGGCTACTATGATTCGTTCTCTCGTCGATCTGTGCGGGCGCTGTCCGAGGCCGCTGTCTGCAAGACACGAAAATGGTCAGAGGGAGCAAAGCGGGAGGAAGTCGTCCTTCGCCGTGTTCGCAATCCGGCTGCCATGACGTATCATGGCGATGTTGGCCTTTGTTATCCGGCAACGAATGAAGTCCTCAAATTCGACCTTGAGAGATTCGACTGGTGTCCGCCATTTGGGGCAGGGAAGCGCGATGACGTTCATCTGCTTTTTGAGTCTTCTCGTGACCCCAACGACTGGCTTTCGTTTGCGAACAACCTTCATTTGCGATTTCCTCATTGTGCCGATGGATTTTACAAGGCCAAAGTCGAACACGCCGACAGCGTGTTCAGACATGCCTATCAGGCAGATGTCCAGACGAAGTACGGACGTGCGCTCGACCTGTTCTTTGGGCGCACGGCACAAGCCGTCACGAACGACGTTCGACTGGCGAAAGACGAGTGCCTGATCTATCGCGTTCGAACGAAGACAAATGAATGGGGGCAGGTGACATCCGCGAATTACGGAATGGTCACGGAAGGATTTGGCCATTTGCTGCGGCTGAAGATGTCTGTCCTGTTCAATCCTAGGGTCAATGATCCGAATCTTGAAGACGAACGTTTTTTCCTTAAGCAGCAACGTCAAAAGGGCAGGGTGCTTCGGACAACGCGGCAGAAATCCCTGTAATGCGCATCATGTCTGACCATGAGACCGTGCCTCCGTATTCTTCAAATCAACAAAACTGTTCCAATTCATTAAACTTCCAAAGAAAGTATTCTTTATGAAACTCCTCTTTCTCAGTGACATTCACGGCGTGCCTTCGACGCTGGAGGCCGCGTTCGCCGCCGCCGACACGCTCGGCTACGACCGCATCGTGCTGCTCGGCGATCTCCTCTACCATGGGCCGCGCAACGGCGTGCCGCACTTCTACGACCCCGTGCGGGTCGCGCACCTGCTGAACGCCCGCAAGGACAAGATCATCGCCGTGCGCGGCAACTGCGACGCCGAGGTCGACCAGATGATGCTCGAGTTCCCGATGATGGGCGACTATGCCGTCATCGAAGCGGGCAACGAGACGTTCTTCTGCACGCACGGCCACCTCTGGAACGAGAGCCGCCTGCCGCCGCTCGGCCTGGGCACGGTGCTCGCCCACGGGCACACGCACATCGCGGAGCTGAAGAGGCTGCCGTGCGGGCTCACGGTCTTCAACCCGGGCTCGGTGTCGCTGCCGAAGGGCGGCACGTCGCGCTCATTCGGCTACTTCGACGGGCAGACCCTGCGTCACTGCACGATCTGAGCGCGCGTTCCGTTTTTTTGGTATAACCCGAGTTTGCCAGTTGAATAGCTGACTGCACTACATCGTTTTCCTTCATAATCCGCCGGACTGTTGCG
>CAKTZA010000105.1 GCA_934635045.1 uncultured Kiritimatiellota bacterium
CCCCCCCCCCCCCCCCCCCCCCCCCCCCCCCCCCCCCCCCAAAAGTCATTCGCCCTTCCGTCTTCTTGGCGACCGTTGGAAGCATAGGCCTTGCGTTGTCGGCAATGGCGGATGACGTGTTGGGCCTATGGACTTTCAATTCGTCCGGCACGGCGGCGGAAATAGCCGACGGCACGGAGTTCCCAAACCATGTCAAGGACAGTCCGTTGTCGTTGAAGGCCAAAGTTCAGACGTGGCCGGGCCTGAAAGCGGATGCGCCCGTTTATCTTGAGGACGTGCCGGCCGCGTGGCTGTTCGGGGATGCGGCCTTGACAAATGTGATCGGGAGCTTGTCTTCGTCCGTCCGTCTTGTCGGCAATGGCGATTCAGACGGCTGGGGGCATGGCTGTGGGCTGGAGATCGCGAATTTCGGCGAAGTGATGGGGACGGACAGTTCGTGGACGGTCGAGCTGCTCGTGCGCGGCGCGCGGCAGTCGCCCGATGGAGCCTACACAAGCGGCGACAACTGTCCGCTCGTGGGCGTCGGCTGCGAATCGGCGGTGGACTATCCCGGAATCGCCGTCTCGTCGGGTGGCGCATTGGTCTCCTGGCGCGACGCGAAACAGCAAAACGTGCACAGCTATCTTCAGAACGACCGACTTTCGCGGCAGTCTTGGCGGGACGGCCGATGGCGCACCGTCATGCTGACCTGGGATGCGGAGGCGAAGGTTTACCGCTTTCATTCGGACTATCAGGATTCCTATACGGATACGGGGGATCGCTTCAAGACGTCCGGCGCCGATTTCGGCGGGCAAAGCGTCCTGCGCATCGGCGGCGTCTGGGGCGGCAATTCGCTGGCCTACATGCTGGGGCGGCTAGACGTCGCGGCCATCCGCGTCTCGCGCGGGTGTCGTCCGTGGTACGGCGGCATGATGCCGTGGAACGAGGAAGTGCCGCGCCAGTTGGTGCATTACCGCTTTGACGGAGAGAACGGGGCGACGGCGTCCGGCCTGATTCCGAATGCGCTCGCGCCGGACTTCGACTTCACGGGCTGCCAGATTGGCACGTTCCAAAGCTGGGGCGACAACAGTCCGTTCGCCACCCTGTCGTACGGTTCGGTCTCGTACACGAACGACGTGTTCGCTCCGTGGCTTCAGGTTCAGGCCAGCAAGGACACGCCTCGTCAGAAGAACACGGGCGCGCTCAGCTCGTTTGTCCACGGCGAGGCGGTCGCGGGCGGAATGCCGCTCATGATGCAGAATCTGCCGGCTTATTTCGCCGAAAGTTTCACGCTGGAGTTCGTCGTGCGCATTGCGAACGAGAACGGACAGGAGAGCAGTCAGCCGAGCGTCCCGTTCTTTTCCGCGCCCGCGACAGCCAAGGATCCCGAAAAGGGAATCTTCGTCTGGAACCAGCAGAACGTCTTTTCCGTCGGCGTCCGCCAGGCAGGGGGCTTTGGGCCCGCATTCAAGACCGCGTGGAACGAACTGTCGATTTCGCGGGACGTCTGGCACAGCTTTGCTCTCACCTATGACAAGGCGCAGGGGCAGGTCAGCTGTTATTATGACGGCGTCCGCGTCGCCGGAAAAGGCCTCTCCGGCGCAATCGATGCGGCCGCGCCGATCTGGCACGACAACGGGCTTTTTGCGCAGATCTGCGGCGTCACGCCGAATGACTGGGTGGAAAACTTCTCTGGCGCGATTGACGAGTTCCGCATTACGCGCGGCGTCTTGAGCGAAGCGGATTTTCTGCGGGGCAGGCGGGGCCCCGGAGGCGGGCTTGTCCTGACCATTCGCTGAAAGGGGTGCGCAAGATGACGCTGATGGGAAAATGTCTGGCGGCGACCTTGGCCCTGTTGGGTGGGGTCGCCTTCGGCGGGCCGCTCGATGCGGCCTGGCTGGTCGGGCGTACGGATCGTCCGCCGCTCTCGTACCGGGTCGGCGAGAAGATGACCTTCTCGCTTGAACTGCACGGGGCGGGGAAGCTGGAACGCGGACGTTATTTCATCGACTGGAAGCGCGAGGGGGACGACGGCAAGTCCTTCAAGGGGCGTGAAGCGCTGCCTTTGGCAACGTCCAACATCGTCATCGAGACGTCAATCGATCAGCCGGGATACGTCCGCATTTTCGCGCAGGTGACGGACGCCACCGGAAAGGCGTATGAAAAGGTGATGCCCGCCGATGCCCGAACGCCCGACGGAAGCCGCCTCCTGAACGGATCCGAACGGGAGTCGAAGCTGGTGTTCTTCGATGGTGGCGCGGGCGCGGAACTGGAGAAGCTTGAGACGGTTCCCGAACCGGACGATTTCGATGCGTTCTGGGCGCGGCAGCGGGTACGCCTCGAGAAAGTGCCGATGCGCGTTGAGAAGAAGGAGGTGCCCGGCGCGCATGCCGGTTTCCGCACCTGGGCGGTCGAGATTGCGTGCCAGGGCGTGCGTCCCGTCACAGGCTATCTTGCGATTCCCGAGGCGACCGTGCAGGGGAAGCGGTTTCCCGCAATCTTGACCTGCCACGGCTATGACGGCGACGTGTTTGTGCATAGGAGCATGTGGGGGGAGAATCCGCGCGCGGGCTACATCACCTTCGACATCAACGCACACGGCATGAAACTGCCCGCGTTCGGGGCCGACGAGGCCTATCAAAAGGCCCTGCGGTCGGAGGTCGGCTCCAACGGCAAGACCTATGCGCTCGATCCTGTTCAGAACGCCGATCCCGAAACGGCCTATTTCAACGGCATGTGTCTGCGGATCATGCGGGCGCTGGAGTTCCTGAAGAGTCTGCCCGAATGGAACGGACGCGACCTGGAATCGTGGGGCTGGAGCCAGGGCGGCTTGCAGGCGATCTGGGCCGCCGCGCTCGACCACGACGTCACGAAAGCGACGGCGGGCATTCCGTGTCGCTGCGACATGGCGGCCGAACAGGTGGGGCGGTTGCGCCTCGGATGGAAGGTGCCGTGGACGGCGGCGTTGGGCTACTACGATCCTGTCAACATGGCGCGGCGTATTCCGAAAACTTGCACGGTCGAGATTCCGCGCGCGGGACTGGGGGACAATCTGTGCTGTCCGCCGGCGGGCGTCGCGTTGTTCTACAACCGGCTGACGTGCCCGAAGCGCATCACGTGGTATCAGGGCTCGACGCACGGGTATGTTCCGCCGCCGCCCTACACGCAGACGTTCAGCCAGTCGGCGCCGGCTGCTGAAGTGGCAGACGGCTTCGACGACTCGCTCTATGCACCTGAAGTTCAGCCCTTCGAGCCTTTGACGGGACTGAAGTGGAAACTGCCGCCCGGCGCGACGCTGTCGAACGGCTGGCTCGTTGTCGAGCAGAAGCCCGGCGCGGACGGGAAATGCCCGTCCACCGTCTGGGCGACGGCTTCGCTTGACTTGGCGGACTGCTCCGATCGCGGCATCGAGATGCGACTGACGGCGGCAGCGGAGAATCTCGGCAAGCCCGATCCCGTCTACTTCGGCTTCAAGTTCATGCTGCGGGTCGGCTTTGAAGAAGGGCCGGACGCCTATCCGGGCGCGGCGGCTCCCGGACAGTCCTTCCTGCCGACGGAACTCGCTTTCGCGACGGACTTTGTGGGGCGCACGGTTCGGGAGGCGACGCTTTATCTCGGACTTCAGGCGATTCCGGGGCGTGCGGCGTTCGACCTTTCAACGCTGAAAATGCGCAAGACGCCCTACCCGTATCCGCGCGTCAACGTAGATGGACGCGCCCGATACACACCCGCTTTCCAGAAGCGCATGAACCGCCGCTTCCGGGGCGTGATGAGTCCGATGCGGCGCATGACGGAAGACGATTTCAAGACGCTTCACGGCTGGGGTGCCAACCTGCTGCGCTACCAGATGACGCCTCATCTCGATTCCGCGCTTGCCGTCCAGGAGTCGTCGGCCCGGACGGACGCGGAGAAAGTCGCGTTTTCCAAGACGTGGATTTCCCTTTCGCTTGACCATTTGGAGAAAGACCTGATTCCATGGGCGCGCAAGTACGGTCTGATGATTGCCGTGGACATGCACAGTGTGCCGGGCGGGCAGGGGATTGACGGCGGCGTTTTCACCTCCGATGCGTGTGCGCGGAGCTATGTGGACACGTGGCGCGAGATTGCCGTGCGGTTCAAAAGGCATGCGGGCGTCCTCTACGGCTATGATCTGATCAACGAGCCCAACCAGCGCGGATTGAAGAAATATGACTACTGGACGCTTCAGAAGCTCGCGGCCAACGCAATCCGCCGTGTCGATTCCGAGACGCCGATTATTGTCGCGTCCAATGGCGGCGGCGGGCCTGCGGCGTTTTCGTATCTTCGGCCGCTGCCTTTGAACAATGTCATTTACGAGGTCCACATGTACCAGCCGTTTGACTTCACCCATCAGGGCGTCGGCTTCGTGCCGAAAGGGGCGGTCTACCCCGACAGGGCAAAGGGATGGGACAGGGCGGCGCTGGAAGCGTACATGAAACCCGTCTACGACTTTGCCGCGCGGCATGGTGCACGGATCTATGTCGGCGAGTTCTCGGCCATCAACTGGGCGAAGGGCGCGGGCGACTGGATGCGAGACGCGATCGCCGTCTTTGAGAAGCACGGTTCAGACTGGTCGTTTCATGCTTTCCGCGAATGGCCGCCCTGGAGCGTCGAGCATGTCGACGGCTCCAAGCCGAGCGGGGACAATCCGCGCAAGCGTGCTCTGCTGGACGGCTTTGCCGGAAAGATTGTACGGGAAATTTCCGAATAACAGTGAAAGTAAAGGTAACCATGAAGAGAATAACACAACCGTTCTGTGTCGCGGCCGCGCTCCTTTGTTCTGAGATTTGTGCGGCAGGCCTTGAGTCCGGCTTCCGCGCGCCGCCGGACGCGGCCAAGCCGCAGGTCTGGTGGCACTGGATGGCGGGCAACGTGACGCGCGCGGGCATCACGGCCGACCTGGAGGCGATGGCCGAGGCCGGCATCGGCGGCGCGATCCTCTTCGACGCGGGCCTCGGCACGCGCTGGGGCGTCCCGGAGGGGACGCTCGCCTTCAACACGCCGGAGTGGTACGCGGCGGTGAAGTTCGCGGCCGAGGAGGCGAAGCGTCTCGGGCTGGAGCTCGGCATGGCGAACTGTTCGGGCTGGGCGAACTCGGGCGGCCCGTGGAACACGCCCTACTACGCGATGAAGACGGTCTGCTTCACCGCGACGGCGGTCAAGGGAGGCGGTACCGTGAAGGTCGCCCTGCCGCAGCCGGAGGACAAGGTGGGCTTCTACCGCGACATCGCCGTCGTGGCGTTCCCGACGCCCGCGGAGCCGTTCGAGCTGAAGGACTGGAAGTTCAAGTGCTTCTCCGACCCCGGCCGCAAGTATGACGTCGCCGACACGCGCGTCGCGCCCGCCGCCGCCGTGGTGCGGCGCGAAGAGGTGCGCGCCCTCACGGCGGACTTCGCGGACGGGACGCTCGCCTGCACGCTGCCGCCGGGCGACTGGACGGTCCTGCGCGTCGGCTACCGCGCCCTCGACCGCCAGAACGGCACGGGGACGCGCCTCGGCAAGGGACTCGAATGCGACAAGCTCTCGAAGGAGGCCCTGCGCATCCACTGGGCGAACTACGTCGAGAAGACGGTGAAGGCGCTCGGCCCCGGACTGGCCGGGCCGAACGGGCCGCTCAGGACGGTGCTGAACGACAGCTACGAGGTCGGCACGCAGAACTGGACGCACGGCTTCGAGAGGACGTTCGCCGAACACGCCGGCTACGCGATCACGCCGTGGCTGCCCGCCCTGTGCGGCCGCGTCGTCGGCTCCGTCGCCGAGACGGAGCACTTCTACCGCGACTTCCGGCTGGCCGTCACGGACGCCTTCGCCGCGAACTACGCGGGCGAGATGCGCCGCCTCGCGCACGCCTGCGGCCTGCAGCTCGCGATCGAGCCCTACGGCGAGATCCCGTCGGATGACCTTCTCTACGGCGAGCACGCCGACATCCCGACGGCCGAGTTCTGGGCGAAGCTGGACAGTCCGCACTGGGTGCGCCAGGCGGCGTCGATCGCCCACGCGAAGGGGCGGCGCCTCGTCGCGGCGGAGTCCTTCACGACGAACGCGCAGGAAGGGCGCTGGCAGAACACGCCGTGGAGCATGAAGGCGAAGTGCGACTGGGTTTATTCGGAAGGCCTCAACCGCATCATCTACCACCGTTTCGCGCACCAGCCGTGGACGAGCCCCGCGCGCCTCCCCGGCATGACGATGGGGCCGTTCGGTGTGCACTTCGACCGCACCCAGACGTGGTGGAATCAGGCGAAGCCGTGGCTGAAGTACCAACAGCGCTGCCAGTTCCTGCTTCAGGAAGGGGCGTTCGTCTGCGACGTCGCGTGGTACTGCCCGGCCGGCTACCTCTACATCAACTGGGGACACAATCCGCACAAGATGCCCGTGCCCGTGCCGACGGGCTTCACCTACGACTTCGTGTCGGACACGACGCTCGCCGAGATGCGGGTCGAGAACGGCGAACTTGTGCTGCCGTCGGGGCAGCGCTACCGTACGCTCGTCCTGCCGGAGCAGGCGTTCGAGCTTTTGCCCGCGTCGCGGGCGGGTGTCGCGCGCCTCAAGGCCGCCGGTGCCGAGATCCTGACGTTTGAGGAGGCGAAAGGCGTTCTCGCCGCGCGCGCGCCGGACGTCGCGTGGAACGACAGGGCGGCGAAGCTCAACTGGATTCATCGGCGCGACGCCGGGGCGGACTGGTACTTCGTCGCCTCGCCGCGCGAGACGCCGTGCCGTGTGGACGTCTCCTTCCGCGTCGCGGGCCGCGTGCCCGAGCTCTGGAATCCCGAAACGGGCGAGGTGACGAAAGGCGTCCCCTACGCTGCCAAGGACGGCGTGACGACGGTGCGCATCCCGTTCGAGCCCTGCGCCTCGTGGTTCGTCGTGTTCCGTGCGCCCGAAACGTCCGCGCCGCCGTCGGCCCTGCCGCCCGCACCGGCGTTCGACGAACTGACGCCGCTCAAGGTCGCCTGTGGTGCGACGGAGGTCACACGTCGGGACGTGACGGGCCCGTGGACGCTCGCCTTCCCCGTGGACTGGTACGTGGGCGGTTTGGCGGTGAAGACGCTGGAACTGTCCGCGCTCGCGGACTGGACGACGTTCGACGACCCCGACCTGAAGTTCTTCTCCGGCACGGCCACCTACCGCAAGACGCTCGCGGTGACGCCGCCCGCCGCCGGGACGCGCCTCTTCCTCGACCTCGGCGACGTGAAGCACTTCGCGGACGTGACGGTCAACGGGCGCGCCTGCCCCACGCTTTGGAAGCCGCCGTTCCGCGTGGACGTGACGGACGCCGCCGCGTCCGGACGGCTCGAGCTTGTCGTGCGCGTCACGAACCTGTGGCCGAATCGGCTGATCGGCGACGACTTCAAGCCGGAGGACTGCACGTTTGAGCCCGGACAGCCCCTGATGGCTCGGCATTTGAACGGCTGGCCGTCGTTCATCCGGGAGAACAGGCCGAGTCCAAGCGGCAAGGTGACTTTCGCGACGTGGAAGCACTGGACGAAGGACGACGCCCCGCTCCCGTCCGGCCTCCTCGGACCCGTTTCGCTGCTGACGGTGCGAGTCTCGACGCTCGCTCGGTGATGATGCTATAATATGCGGCATATACGCATTCGCCAAGGAAAAACGAACATGCAAGGAAAAACGAACATGAACACCACTAGACGCATCGTTTTGACGCTGACCGCCACGCTGATTGCCCACGGGCTCGCACAGGCGACCGAACCGACGACGGTTTCGCGCGCGGACTTCCGCATCCGCGATCCGTTCGTGCTCGCCGAAGGCGGAACCTACTACCTCTACGAGTCAAAGCCCTGGTCGGGCGGACGCGGCGTCGCGGTGCGCACCTCGAAAGACCTCGCGCGCTGGAGCGAGAAGAAGGCCATCCTGG
>CAKTZA010000106.1 GCA_934635045.1 uncultured Kiritimatiellota bacterium
TGTCAGTATGCCATTATCCTTACTGAGTAGATTCCT
The DNA here is from genome assembly GCA_934635045.1 of uncultured Kiritimatiellota bacterium. Lineage (GTDB taxonomy): Bacteria > Verrucomicrobiota > Kiritimatiellia > RFP12 > UBA1067 > UBA1067. Next base: position 37 of record CAKTZA010000106.1, read on the forward strand.
TTCATTCTACAAGTTCAGCCAAGCTTGCTTGGCGCACCATTGTTACTTTCCTTTTAACACGAGTTTATTATGAAAGGGAGTATACCAAAAACCGGGCGGCTAAATCAACACAGCCGTTCTCACCGCTTGGCCTGTACGCCTTCCGCGCCGCCATCCTTCTGGTAGACGCGGATCCAGTCGACCTCGAAGCGCGTGGCGCCGTCCACCTCGACCTCGGACTCCGGCAGCATCCACGGCGCGCCCAGCGCCAGGTTGAGCAGGATGAAGTGCGGACGGGAAAAGGCGTCGCCGTATCGGTCAAGCGGGAAGTGCCCGTAGCGGATGCCGTCGTAGAAGCACGTCGCGCCCCGCTCGTCCCACTCCAGGGCGTAGACGTGAAAGCCGTCCGTCGGGGCCTGTCCCCGCAGGTCGCAGAGCCCCGGCGTGGCGTGCCTGCCCGTCTCCGGCGAGCGCCCGTGCACGTTGCAGGTCAGCCGGTCCGGCTCCTGCCCCCAGAACTCCAGGACGTCGATCTCGCCGCACGCCGGCCAGCCGACCTCGCCGATGTTCGCCCCCAGCGTCCAGATCGCGGGCCAGCTCCCCTTCCGCGCGGGCACCTTCGCCCGGCACTCGATCCGCCCGTAGGTGAACGCGAACCGGTTGCGCGTGTTGATCGAGCCGGACGTGAGCGTGATGTCCGGGCGCGCACGCTTCCAGTCGTTCGTCCGTCCGGGCGTGTAGCCCGGATTCTTCCACTGGACGCGCCGGCCCTGCAGCACGAGACAGCCGTTCTCCAGCCGGACGTTCTCCGACAGGTTCGTGTAGAACTGGTACTCCCGGTTCCGTATGAAGCCCAGCTCATAGTCCCATTTCGTGGCGTCGAGCGCCGTCCCGTTGAACTCGTCCGACCAGACGAGCTTCCAGCCTGATTCTGCCGTCCCGACGAGGGCGGACGAAACCACCGCCAGCACGGCAGCCTTCCTGAAAATTGCATGCTTCATTGTCTTTCGTTCCTTCAGTTCGCACATGATAGCGTTTTATCGGATGATCATCAACACGCCCGGATGTCCGACCGTGATCGAGCCGTCGCCGACGCAGGTCGCGCAGTTGGCCTTCGTGTAGCGTCCGGGCGACAGGGAAACGCCATCGACCGTCATCGCGGCAAGGCGCACGCGGACGCCCGCCGCGACGCTGACCTTCGCGCCGCCGGAAACCGTCAGGCTCGCCTCGGACGACAGGTTTCCCTTCGCCGCCAGCTCCAGAACGGTCGTCTCGCCCGAGATGCGCACCTCGCGGCTCGCGCACACGCTCGCGGCCATCAGCCGGTTCGTGCCGTGGAGGAACGACGTCGGCTTTTCGGGATCGTCGCCGACGCACCCCCTGAACTCGACCGGGAACGCGGACGGATAGACGACGCCGTTTTCGGTTTTGGCGCCGCCGTCACGGACGACGGAACCGTGCACGTCGCCGTTCACCGAAACGACGAAGTTCCGGCTCCCGTTGTCGTTTCGGAACGTCACCGTTCCCCCGGCCGTCACATCCCCCTTGAGGGTCAGAGACCCGAAGTCCTGCCGGATCAGGAAGTCGCCGTCACCCGTGACCGCGCCGCCGACGGTCGCCTCGTTCGAGGCGTAGACGGCCCCCTTCCCCGCCGTGACGGCACCGTGCACGATGACGTCGTTCGGCAGCGTCATCCCCCATTTCAGCAGCCAGAGGCAGGGGCTCGCGTCCGACTGGCGCCACAGGTGCACAGCTCCCGTGCCCAGCTGGCCGGACGCCACCCCGTCAAGCTGCACCGCGCCCAGCAGCCGGATCTCCGTTCCGCCGGCATAGTCGCTCTTCGCGTTCAGGCGCAGATAGCCTTCGCCCACTGTGCCCAGGAGCCGCAGGGCGCCCGCGCCGGCAAAGGCCGTCTCGAACGCGACGGAGCCGCCCGCCGCGAAGACCGTCAGCCCCTCGTCGCCCAAGTCGACGGACTCGCCGGCCGTCCCCACCGTGACGTGCCTGTTCTGAGCCGTGGCGTTCGTGAAGACGACGGTCGCGCCGCTGCCGGGAACCTTCGCCGGATCCCAGTTGGAGGGCTCGCCCCAGGCGCCGGACGCGCCGCCGACCCAGTAATGCGCCGACGACGGCAGGACGAGTACGCGCCCCTCGCCCTGAATCGCCTCCGGTAAGTCCGCCGCACCGTAAACGCCCGCCGCCGCGCGCGTGCCGGCGACGGAAAGGGACGACACACCCACGACGACCCCCGCCGACAGGTCAAGGACGCCGCCAGCTTCCACGGACACCTGCGGCAGCCCCGTCAGATTGTCCGAACTCGACAGCTTCAGGCGCGCGCCGCCGCCCCCGACGGAAACGGACTTCCCGGCCCAGCGCGCCGCCGCCGTCAGCTCGTTCGTGCCGGCGTTCACCGTCAGCGAGCGGTCCGCCGCCGTCGAGACGCCCGAAAAGCGGACGACCGACCCGAAATCGTCCGCGCCAGTCTTCTGCTCGACGACGACGTCCGCGTCAATCGCCCCGGTCACGTCCAGATACGCGCCCCGCCAGTCCGCCTGCGCCCGGCCCGCCAGCGTGACCGTGTGCCCCGGCGCCGAAATGGAGGCGTAGGACACCACGCTGTAGTTCTGGCGAATGAGGAAGTCGTCCTCGGCCGTGATGGCCCTCAAGGTGCGGTCAAGCGGATTGCCGACCTCAATCGAGCCGGGGCTGTCAAGATCCGTGCGTCCCGTGACGATGCGGATCGGGTTCGACAGCCGCGCATCATACGCCGACAGGTTCAGGTACGGCGTCTCGGACGCGTCGTCCGACCGCGACAGCACGACCTCGCCCGTCCCGCCGCCGAGCGTCTCGCCGTTGCGGAGGCCCGGCGTCAGGCTACCGTCGCCCACCAGAATGCCGCCCGTGGACGTCGAGGCCGCCGTCAGGCGCAGCACGCCCGCGCCGAGCTTGACGATCCGGCCCGCCCCTGCGAACTTGACGGACGACTCCAGCTCCTTCGGGACGCGCAAGGTGATGCCCGACGCGCCGAAATCGAAGACCTCCTCCGTCAGCGTCACCTTGGCGGCGTCCGGGAAGACGACCTCGTCGCCGGGCTCCGGCGCACCGTTGTCGTAATTGGCCGCTGCGGTGAACGAGCCGCTGGACGCGCCCGTCCAGGTCGTCGTCTTGGCCGGGGCGCACAGGACGGCCGCCGAGGAGACGATGCCCGCGACGAGCGACGCAAGGCGAACCCGCCCGCCTGTCGTGTCCTGACGTTGAACGTTGATCTGTTTCATGGTGTTTTTCCTCTCTTGTGTTTGGCTGGATTGCCTGTTTGGGGTCAGTTCGTGGTGTGAACGCAAAAAGCGCCTAAGGCGGCGGCTCCTGAAGAACCGTCGCAGGCGCAACCGAGACGCACGACAGCGGCCGTCAGGCGGCCTTCTGCGGCGTCAGCTAAAAGCGGCGCGGGTTAGGTACTGGAACCGTGCGCGAACGCGCTGACGCGGCCTCTGCCGCGCCTCATGAGAGCCTTGCGCTCCACGTTCTCGAATTCCAGCTTCTCCATCATTTGGTGCGTATGATACCAAATCCCGCCGCCCAATACAATACGTTTTTCAACAAAATAAAATCATGTTTTAAGCAAGAGCCAGATTCGGCCATTCCTACGGGGGTACAAGACTGTCGAAATGTTCCGCAATGAATCCTCATTGATTCAGCCGACCGCCATCGGATCCAAGAGGAAGTCAGCAAGACTGATGTTCAAGATTCCATTGTCGTCAAACCATCGAAGGCCGACATCCTGGCGAACGATGATCTTTCTGAACGAGTCGCCCGTGAGCGAGAACGGCTTGAACTCGCTTGCGCGTTTGCACACATCCCCTTCGGGAAGCGCAAATGCCGACTGAACATACACACGCTCACCGCCCTTGTTGACGACAAAGTCAATCTCGCGTGGGACGCGCACGGATTGACCGTTCGCATTGATCTCGCGCGAATAGACCACGCCGACATCGACTGCATACCCACGCGCCACAAGTTCGTTATAGATGACGTTCTCCATCAGATGCGTCACCTCTTGTTGCCGAAAGCCAGTCCGCGCGTTCCGAAGACCAACGTCTTCGCAATAGTACTTGTTCGGATAGTCAAAATAGCTCTTTCCCTTCACGTCATATCGCCGAGCCTCAGAAAACAGGAATGCGTCCATCAGGTATTCGACATACGAAAGGACGGTCTGCCGCGAGACGTCGCACCCGTACGCCGTCTTCAGCGAATTGGCAATGTTGTTGGGGTTCGTCAGAGACCCGATTCCCGAACAGAGGAAATCCGTCACATTGTTCAGCACATCAACACGTGTGATCCGCTTTCGCTCGACGATATCCTTGAAATAAACCTCTTCGAACAGGCCTTTTAGGTATTGTTCGCGCGACGCATCGTCCGGACGCGAAAGCGCAAACGGCATTCCGCCGTAACGCATATACCGCTCCAGCGCATCGCGGCGGTCGCCGCCGACCACGCCGAAATACTCAGCGAACGTCAGCGGATGCATCCGCACCTCATCTCCACGCCCGCGAAATTCCGTCAAGACGTCTTTCGACAGCATCTTTGAATTGGATCCCGTCACATAGACGTCCAGGTCATCCATGTGAAGGAAACCGTTGAGCGCATCGTAGAAGGTAATCTTCTTCCCGTCCGGCACATAGGGGTTCGGGACTGCCTCGCACATCTGGATCTCATCAATGAACAAGTAGCATTTCGTCCCGTCACCGTGCGCAGCCTTCCACTCTCGAACGGTCTTGTCCAGTTCAAGTGGGTTTCGGCATCTGATCCATGTGCTGTCGTCCAGTTCAAGCATCAGGATGTCCTGATCCAAGACACCCTTTTCCCGCTTGAGCCAATCCCGGAAAAGCGTCTTCAGCAAGTAGGACTTTCCGCACCGACGGATGCCGGTGACGATTTTCACCTGACCATTCCACATACGGGCCACAAGTGCCTTTAGGTATCTGTCTCGTTGAATTCTCATTTTTGAACCGCTCTATCGACTTTCATTTTAGGCCTGATGCGGCCTAAGTTGAAAGTATTATACCAAATTCTTTCCGCACTACGCTTCAGTCGCCATCAACTTAGGCCCAATCCGGCCAAAGTCGAAAATCAGTCCGCCTTACACCAGAATTTTCCGCATCAAATTCTCATCTCATTGCTATCTTTACAAAATGAAAGATTTTCACTAATTTTCAAGCATCAAATCTGAGGACAGGCCCCACCGAACAGGGGCCTGTCCCCACGCAGACCCGACGCACGTCACTTCTGCGAGAAGTAGCGCTTCACCGTCTCGCAGGACTTCTTGGGCCGGCGCTGCTCGTCGACGATGCCCGCGATCGACATGCCGAGCATCCGGCCCGCCTTCGACCCGCAGTTGCGGTGATGCGTCTGCGTCTCCGCGAACTGCCAGATCGAGTAGCCCACGTAGTCGGGGTTGCCCCAGAGCGCGTCGAGGATGTCCGTCAGGTACTCGTCCTGGAACTCCTCGCTGCCGTTGGACGCGAACGGGTCGCGCTGGCCGTAGAACGCGCCGCAGCCCGACTCCGAGACCATGATGGGCTTGTCGGGATAGAGGTCGCGGAACCGTTTCGCCGCGCTGTCGAATCGCGCGAAGACCTGCCGCCGGAGTTCCGCCGCGTCGCCCGGATTCATCGGGATCGTGCCCGGATAGGCGTTCACCGCGACGAGGTCGGTCTTCTCGTTGCAGATGTCCGCGTCGATCCGGTTGCAGGCGAACGTGACGAGCCGCCCGGAGTCCTCCGCCCGGATCGTGTCGACGAGCGCATCGACGAGCGCCTTGCATTCCGGCCTGTCGCTGCCGCACTCGTTGAGGAACGAGAAGATGATGACCGAGGGGTGGTTGAAGCTCGTGCGCACCATCTCGCGCGTCTGCCTCACCTGCTGGGCGACGAAGTCGGGGTCCTTCAGCTCCTCGATTTTCCCCTCCTTCGTGTAGGTCTGTCCGTTGCCCCAGCCGAGCGACTCCTCCCACACGAGGAGGCCAAGCTCGTCGCAGAGGTCGAGGAAGCGCGGCGCCTGCTGGTAGTGCGCGCCGCGCACGAAGTTCGCGTTGAGCGACTTGAGGATCTGGATGTCGCGCACCATCTGCGACTCGCTCGTCGTCGCGCCGCCCTCCGGGCACTGCTCGTGGCGGTTGACGCCCTTGAGGAAGATCTCCCGCCCGTTGAGCCAGAG
>CAKTZA010000107.1 GCA_934635045.1 uncultured Kiritimatiellota bacterium
ATGGCGGTCAAGCTCGTCATGGAGCCGATATTCGAGGCGGACTTCCACGACTGCTCGTTCGGCTTCCGCCCCAATCGAAGCGCGCAGGACGCGGCGGAGCGGATCGCGGAGAAGGTGAAGGAGGGGAACGCGAAGGTTTACGACGCAGACCTCTCGTCGTACTTCGACACGATACCGCACGGCAAACTCCTGGCGGCGTTGGAGATGCGCATCGCGGACGGAAGCGTGCTGGGGCTCATCCGCCAGTGGCTGAAGTCGTGCGCGCGCGAGCCCAACGGCGTGATGAAAAGCCCCAAGGGGAGGGGGACACCGCAGGGCGGCGTCATGTCCCCGCTCCTGTCGAACGTCTACGAACCACTATGCGCTTCGGCGCATGGCGCGTTTCCTCAACAGGAAGAGCCAGCGGCGATACCGACTGAAGTTCGCGGACACGTACTACGGCGAACTGACGCACTACGGCCTCTGCCGCCTCGCGTGGGCGGACGTGAGGAGGGCGCGGACTTGACAGGAAAAAATGCGTACACTACACAAGACAATGCACTCAACAGAAAGGAACGAATCCATGGCAACGGGAAAAGCGCTCGATGGAAAGCCGTATGCGGGAAATCCGCACGTACGGTTTGACGAGGGGGAAGTCGCACCGGCGGCAACGCCGAGGCGTGGGTCTCTACTCTACAACAACATTACTCAAACTCTGAAGTCTGTTGCCATTGGCGCATTTGCCCTACCGCTTGTCGCCGCTGCGGAGGCGACTGCTGATGTGCGAAGCGAACGGCGACTTTCGGTGGCGGCGTTTCGTGACAAGGCCGAGGCGGCGTGGGTCGGTCAGATTGCCGGTGTCTGCTGGGGTGCGCCAACGGAGTTCAAGTTCGTCGATACCATCATGCCGGACGACAAAGTCCCCGTCTGGAGGCCGGAGATGATCAACGATGCGTTCAGACAGGACGACCTCTATGTGGAGATGACCTTCCTGCGGACGCTTGAGTGCGACGGCTTGGATGTGGATATTCGCCGCGCCGGAATCGACTTTGCGAACTCACGCTATCCGCTGTGGTGCGCCAATGTGGCGGGACGGAGCAATCTGCGAAAAGGCATCGCGCCGCCAGACACCGGACATCCCGAATTCAACAGTCGCGGCAATGACATCGACTATCAGATTGAGGCCGATTTCGCGGGCATCATATCCCCCGGTCTTCCCAATTCGGTGATTGGCCTTTCGCAGACATTCGGTCGCCTGATGAACTACGGGGATGGCGTTTTGGGTGGTGTTTTCATAGGCGCGATGTATGCCGAGGCCTACTTTGCGACAAACAGCCTTGCTCTCATTCAAGCCGGTCTTGCCGCGATTCCAGCGGAGTCCGATTACGCGGAGATGGTTCGTTCAATCATCGAGTGGCACACCGAGGATCCGACGGATTGGGAAGGTTGCTGGCGGAAAATAGTCGCAAAATACCGTCCGGCAGGCAAGGGTCGTCCGGGGCCTAAGTATGTTTGGCGCGATACGAACGGGGATATTGACGTACGCATCAACGGCGCGATGGTTGTTCTCGGACTGCTCTACGGCGACGGCGACCTCGACCGCACGATGCGAATTGCGTTGCGCGGCGGTTATGACTCGGACTGCAACCCGTCGTCGGCGGGAGGCCCGCTGTTCGCCACGGTTGGTTTCCGCAACCTGCCGACGCGCTATCGGGAGAAGCTCGTGCGCAACAAGAAGTTCGACTTCACCGACTACGACTTTGACGGTCTCATGGCCGTGACAGAGAAACTCGCACGTCAGGTCGTCGTCCGTCAGGGCGGTCGCGTCGAGAAGGATGCGAACGGCGACGAATGGTTCGTCATCCCGGTGCAGAAACCTTGTCCGCCGGCCTATGTGCCGACATGGAGGGCCGAGAAGCCGCTCGGCGTTCGCTACACGGACGAGGAGATGACGTGGCAGAAGTATGCGTATCGCGAACCAATCGTGGAGGGCCAGAGTCTTCCCGATCCGACCGAGCGCGTTCAGAAGGCTCTGGATGCGCTGGCCCCCGGCTGGACGACTTCGCAGAACGCATCGGATATGCGGCCGGGTTTCGTTGCCAGCATGGGTTCTGCGACGGCGCTTATTCGTACGCATCCGCCGGCCCGCCGGGAGGCGGTGACGCTTTCACGCACCCTGAAAGTTCCCGCCGGGAATCCAGTCCTGCGCTTTGATGTCGCGAATTCGCCTGGAGGTGATTTCCGTCTTGTTGTGCGTGTGGACGGTTGCGCACTCATGGCGACGGATATCGGCGACACGGGCGCAGAAACGCCCCTCCACCTGCGTCATTTCGACATTTCGTTGGCCCCTTGGACGGGAAAGACCGTGACAATCGAACTCGTGAACGAGCCGACGGGGTGGATGTGTGAGGCCGCATATTGGCACGGCATTCGCGTGACGGCGAACGCCGGCGATGGATACTGAACTTTTAGCACCTGCAATCGAAAGGATACGAGACATGAAGGGCCAGCGGCGATGCCGACTGAAGTTCGCGGACACGTACTACGGCGAAATGACGCACTACGGCCTCTGCCGCCTCGCGTGGGCGGACGTGAGGAGGGCGCGGACTTGACAGGAAAAAATGCGTATACTACATGAGACAATGCACTCAACAGAAAGGAACGAATCCATGACAAAAGGAAAAGCACTCGATGGAAAGCCGTATGCGGGAAATCCGCACGTACGGTTTGACGAGGGGGAAGTCGCACCGGCGGCAGCGCCGAGGCGTGGGTCTCTACTCTACAAAACAGCAACCTTGTTTGCCGCACTTGCGGTCGTTGGTGCAGCCTGCGCCGAGACGTGCATTGTCGCGGGCGATCCCGCCGCCGTTGCGAAGGCCGGCTCGGTTTTCGCCGTAACGCCAGCCGCCGCACTCGTGTCGGGGCGCCTCTCGGCGTCCGTCGCCAGTCCCGCCTTCGACATCCGCGACTGGACGCGCGTCGAGACGTCCGGCATCGCGCTGAAGACGAAGCCTGCTACGGGCGCCGTCTTCGTCATTCGCTGACAATCATTCACACAGAAACAAACCTCCTAAAAAAGGAACGCGAAAATGAAAAGACTGATGACCGCTGTCGCGGCTGGCGCCGCGCTGAACGCCCTCGCGGTCCCCGTCGTCTCTGAGGCGACCATGACTCAGCACCCGAACAGCCGTGAGGTCACGATCACCTACACGCTCGCCGATGCGTCCGCCGTCGTCACGCTCGACGTCCAGACGAACGCGACGGACGGCACGTGGGCCTCCATCGGCGGCGAGAACGTGCAGAACGTCACGGGCGACGTCTGGAAGAAGGTCGAGGTGGGCGCGCGGACGATTCTTTGGCGACCCGACCTCTCGTGGCCGAACCACAGGATCGCCGAGGGCGGAGCGCGGGCCGTCGTGACGGCGTGGTCGCTCGACAATCCGCCGGACTACATGGTCGTCGACATCACGCCGAACGCCGTCGCGAACAGCGAACGCTATTATCCGGCCGCCGAGTTCCTGCCGGGTGGAATCCTCGGCAACGTCGACTACCGCCAATCGCTGATCGTCCTGCGCAAGATCGCCGCGAAGGACGTGACGTGGACGATGGGCAGCGCGCCGACGGAGTGGAAGCGCAATGCCGACGAGACGGCGCACAACGTCACGCTGACGGACAACTACTACATCGGCGTCTTCCCCGTCACGCAGGCGCAGTGGGCGTTCGTGCAGACGGCCAACCCCAGCCCGTCGCGGTTCTCCGTCCAGCGCGAGATGCGTCCGGTCGAGCAGGTCTGCTACAACGAGATTCGCAACGCGGCGAATTCCACGGCGGCGAACACAGCCTACGACTGGCCGAACGATCCGAATCCGGATTCGTTCCTCGGCAAGCTGAGGGCGAAGACGGGCCTTGCGTTTGACCTGCCGTCGGAGGCACAGTGGGAGTTCGCGTGCCGTGCGGGACAGGGTTCGGGCGTCTGGAACGACGGCTCGGCAATCCTGCAGGTCTCCAAGGACGCAAACCTCGACCGGCTGGCGCGCTACAAGCTGAACGGCGGCTATGTGGCGGTCACGAACGCGTCGGGTGAGGTCTCGTATCCCGACCCCAGCCCATGGGCGGACACCATCGCGAAATGGGGCCCGGAACACGGCACGGCGATCGTCGGCTCGTATGCGCCGAACGGCTGGGGGCTTTACGATATGCAGGGCAACACGTGGGAATGGTGTCTGGACTGGTATGCGGCTGACATTACGAGCCTGAAGGGCGCGGTGAACGAGAATTCGAGTTCCGGGAAGCGCGTGACGCGCAGCTGCTCGTGGTCTTACATCGTCGAGTATCAGCGCCCGGCGTGCCGCGCCGTGAGCTTCGCCCCGACAACGCGCAGCGAGTCCATCGGCTTCCGCCTCGCGCTAGACGTGAGCGCGCTCTCGGCGGAATGAGGCTCTGCAGATGAACGGCACGCTCCTCCTGTTGGCGCTTGTGAAACTCGCCACGCCGTGGACGGACGGGAGTGTTCGGGACGGCGTACTGGGCGAGACGGCTGACTTGCGCTTCTCGAACGGAACGATCGGAACATATCAGACGCCGGAATCTGTCCGAACCGCCGCGTCGGGTGTCACGCTCCTCGACTTCGGGCGTGACGCTTTCGGTTGGCTGGAAGTGCGCGGCACGGGTGCGGGTTCCGTCTGTCTTGGCGAGAAGCTGACGGCAGGCGTTCGCATCGACAGAAAGCCGGGCGGGACGATTCGCGTGGCACAAGTGGAGGACGTAGCCTTTGGCGCGGCTTGGTCGCGCGTTCCGCTTGCGCCCGACGTACGGAACACGACGGGGACGAACGGTAGCGCCATCGCCGTCCGTTTGCCGGAGGAAGTCGGCGTTGTGCTGCCGTTTCGGTACGTTGAGGTGCCGTTCGGCGTCGAGGCGCGCCGCGTCGCGGTCGCCTGGCCGATGCGGCAGAAGGTGAAGTGGTCGGCCGACGGGCTCGGCCTCCCCGCCGAGACGGCGGCGCGGCTGGACAGGCTCTTCGACTTCTGCGCCTATTCGATTCGCGCGACGAGCTTCGCGGGCGTCTATGTCGATGGCGACCGCGAGCGGATTCCCTACGAGGGCGACGTGTACATCAACATGCTCGGACAGCTTTATGGCGTGGATGGCGACCCCGAACTGGCGCGGCGGTCGATTCGTCACCTGCTGCGCTACCCGACGTGGCCCGCCGAGTGGCAGATGCACCTCGTCTTCTGCGTCTGGGAGGACTGGCACTTCACGGGCGAGACGAACTTCGTGGCGGAGGTCTACGGATCGCTGCGCGAGAAGACGCTGATCGGGCTCGTCGCGCCGGACGACGTGCTGATCAGGTCCGCGCCGGGGACGATCGTCGACTGGCCGGCGGGCGAGCGGGACGGCTACGACATGTCCGCGCCCTACAATGCGGTGGTCAACGCCTTCCACTGCCGGGCGCTCCGCGAGATGGGCGACCTCGCCCGTGCGCTCGGCAAGGCGGACGAGGCGGCGTTCTATGCGGCGCGGGCGGCGGCGGTGAAGGCGGCGTTCAACGAACGGCTCTTCGACACGGCGACGGGTCTCTACCGAGACGGCGTGGGGTCTTCGCATGCCTCGCTCCACGCGAATGTCGCCGCGCTCGACTTCGGACTCGTGCCGGAGGCGCGTGTCGCGCGCGTCGCGGACTTCATCGCCGGAAAGGGCATGGCGTGCAGCCCCTACTTCGCGCAGTATCTGGTCGAGGCCCTGTTCAAGGGCGGACGGCGGGACGCGGCGATTGCGCTGCTCGCGTCGGAGGGGCCGCGCAGCTGGCTGGGGATGCTCCGCCAGGGCGCGACGATGACGATGGAGGCGTGGTCGCTCGACGCGAAGCCGAACCAGGACTGGAACCACGCCTGGGGCGCTGCCCCGGCCAACCTTCTGCCGCGCTTCCTGCCGAGGGCCAGTCGCTAAAGCGGACAGGACCCTTGGCCGGACTGCGGGCGGGACGAGAAATTGGTATAATATGCGCCGTTTGAGGGCAGTCGCCCGACACGCACCGACTATGGACAAGATCATCATTCTCGACTACGGCTCGCAGTACACGCAGCTCATCGCGCGGCGCATCCGCGAACAGCACGT
>CAKTZA010000108.1 GCA_934635045.1 uncultured Kiritimatiellota bacterium
GGCGAGGCCGTCCACATCGATCCGGCGACCGGCAGGCTGAAGGACCCGAACGGCCCGGCGGCGAAGCTCTGGATGCCACCGTACGAGCCGGGATGGGAGCTGAAGGCATGACGACGCGGCGCGACTTCCTCGGAGGTCTCGCGGCGACCGCGTGCGCGGGCTGCCTGCCGAGGCGCGGCGGTTCGCCGCGCCGCCTCACGATTGCCGCGACGGACCTCGCTTTGGAGCGCGAGCCGCTTGTGCGCCCGTTCGGCTTCAAGGGCGGCTACCTGACGGAGCTCTGGCAGGCGGTCGCCAAGCTGACGGGCGCGTCCGGGACGTCGGGCGTCGGCCTCGGCACGCAGAGCGTCCTCTGGAGCGACGCGGCGATCTTCTCGAGCCGTTCCGAGGCGGCGGGCAACGAATTGATGCTCGCGCTGACGCGCCAGGCGCTGGTGCTGGCGCGCGGGCGTTCGTTCGAGACGCCCGTCGAGCTGCTGGACGCGCTCTACCCCGAAGTCCTCGCCTACGGGCGGAAGCTGTCGGGGCGGCCCGACCTGCGGCCGACGTTCGCGCTCAACGCGCTCGTCGCCGTCGACAACGCCGCCTGGGTCCTCTACGCGCGCGAGAACGGCTTTGCGACGTTCGACGCGGCCGTGCCGGCGGAATGGCGCGCGGGCATTCCGGCGCGTCACGAACGGTGCGCGATGATTCCGCTCGTCACCTACGGGACGCCGCTCGACGAGGTGCGCCGGCTTGCGGCGGAGGGCTCTTTCTTCTTCAAGATCAAGATCGGCCAGCCGGGCTCGCAGGAGGAGATGCTCGCGAAGGACTGCGCGCGCGTCTCGGAGCTGCACAATGTCCTGCGCGACGTGCGCACGCCCGACTCCGCGACGGGCAAGGCCTGCTACTACTTCGACGCGAACGGGCGCTACGCGCGCAAGGAGACGCTCCTGCGCTTCGCCGACCACCTCGCGAAGATCGGCGCGACGGAGCAGACGGCAATCGTCGAGGAGCCCTTCGACGAGCTGAACGAGATCGACGTCGGGGACGTGCCCCTGCGTCTCGCGGCGGACGAGTCGGCGCACACGGTCGCGGACGCGGAAAAGCGCATGGACATGGGGTATCGGGCGATGGCCCTGAAGCCGATCGCGAAGACGCTGTCGATGTCGCTCAAGATCGCGGCGGCTGCGGCGCGGCGCGGTGTGCCGTGCTTCTGCGCCGACCTGACCGTCAACCCCGTGCTGGTCGAGTGGAACCGCGCGGTGGCCGAGCGCCTGCCGTCGTTCCCGGGGCTGGGCCAGCTGGGGCTCCTGGAGTCCAACGGTGCGCAGAACTACCGCAACTGGGAGAAAATGCGGCGCGACGTCCCCTCGGGCGGACTCTTCGCGCCGATCCCGCGTCTTGAAAGACTGTTCACGGAATCCACCCCGACAGAAAGAGAACACACATGAAAACTGACAGAAGGAGGTCATACATGAAAAGCCAAGCCGTCCGCAGGGGCCGCCGCGCCCTCATCGGACTTGTCGTCATCTGGTCGGCCGTCGTCGTCTCCGCCGCGCCGGCGGAATACGTCTGGACGGGCGCGCAGGACGCCTACTGGACGAACGCCGCGAACTGGACCGTGGGCGGCGCCGTCGCAACGGACGTGCCGGGCGTGCGCTTCCTGACGGAGGGGCCGGACTGGCAGACCTTCACGAACCTGAACGCGACCGCGTCGTTCGGCACGGTCGAGGAAGGTAAGCCGACGACGATCAACCTCGACGGGCTCTTCTTCGTCTCGAACCTCGTCGTGAAGGCGGGCGCGCCGAAGTACACGTTCGGCACGGAGGGCCAGTACCTCGGCCTCGCGCACGAGGGCGGGCGCTTCACGGTCAAGACGGGCGCGACGGCGCCGGCGGTGACGGGCGTCTACGGCCTTCTCTACCGTGCGGGAATGCCGCAGTACGAGGCGGACACGTACGACACGCCCGACGAGGCGCGGTTCGTCAACGAGTCGAACGAGGAGCTAGTCCTTTCCAATTTTGGCATGAAGAGCCCGAACGCGCCGAGCGTCGTCCTGTGGTACCGTTCCTTCGGCTTCGGCGGCACGGGCAACGTCAAGATCGACTCGTGGTCGCAACGGCAGAGCTGCGTGGGGCTGAACCTCTATCCTGAGGGGGACCAGCGCCTTCGCCTCGTCGGAACGACGGCAGACCCCAATCTTAACCAGCTCGTGCGGCGCATTCAGGTCGGCGGCGGACGTTCGGCGACGGTTGAGGTCGTCGACGGAACGCTGGAACTGGGCCAGGGAATTAACGTGCAGCTCGTAGGAAAGACGCTGAAGCTTCCTGTCGTCCGCGTGCGAGACGCGGGAACGCGCCTCACGTTCACGGGAGAGGGCGTCGTGGGACTTCACGGGATGAGCAAGAAGTCGAACCCGGGAGTTTTTGGCACGGGCTTCGTTCCCGCCGGCGCGAACATCGACGCGGGGGCGGAACTGATCTTCGCCTGCAAGGTGGACGGGTTCGCCAGCTCAGGCTATTCGCAGGAGAGCTTCTACTTCCACGACGGCGCGGGCACGCTTTCGTTCACGCGCACGGACAATGCGTTTGCGGGCGGCATCGACCTTCTCAGCTTCGACAAGGGAAACGCGACGCTCGCCTTCACCGACCCCGGGCAGATGGGCCCAGGCGCCATCCGCATTGGCAACGCGGGTCGTCTGCTGTATACGGGCTCGGAACCCCTTGATTTCGGCAGGGCGTTCGCGATCACCAACAAGACGGTCGGGGTTGACTATGAGCCCACGGCCTCCGTCGATGCGTCGGCGACGGTCGAGCAGGGCGGCGCGGGCGCGCTGACGGTGACGAGCCCCGTGGACGTTTCGGGCACGGGCGGCAAGGCCGTCCTGACGCTCGCGAACAGCACGGCTGTGGAGGCGACGTGGGCGGGCGTCCTCACGGACGCGGCGGACGGCTCGACGCTCGCGCTCGCGAAGACCGGATCCGGCGCGTGGAAGCTGACGGCGAAGAACACCTTTACGGGCGGCACGACCGTCACGGCCGGTACGCTCGTCCTTGCGGCGGAGGCAAGCCTCGCCTCGCCCGTGACGATCAAGGGCGGCGCGACGTTTGCCCCCGCCAAGGACGCGGACCTCGCCTCGCCCGTGACGATCGAGGACGGCGGAACGCTCTTTGTCGCCGAATCTCAGACGCTGCCGTTCGCGCTCGCGTTTTCGGGAACGGCCAAGCTTCTCCTCGCGCCGGGCATTGACGTGGTGATTCCGGCGGATTCGACGACGATGGCCGAGGGCGTGAAGCTCGTACTCTGCCTTGGGGAAGGTTCCCGCGTCAAGATGTCGGACGGCTCTGCGCCGACTTGGCTGGCCTTTGCCTCGTCGCGCGGCCTGTTCATGCCGAAGACGACGGACGCCGACGGCTACTTTACGCTGGCGGAGACCAGATGGCAGGGTGCGGACAGCGTGTCCTGGACGGAGCCCGCGAACTGGACGGCGGGTGTGCCGACGGAGGCTTGCGCCGGCCTTGTGAACGCCGCCGGGCAGACGGTCGAAGTGTCGGCAGGCGCAACGGCGACCACAGTCGGCACGGTGGAGCTTGAGGCGGGCACGGTGTCCGTGAAAGGCACGCTCCCGATTGCGATTCCGGAGCGCCACGAACGCTTTGTCGTCGGTGCGCAGGGTGAACTTCAGATTGACGGCGGCACGGTGACGGCGGCACACGCGAAGGGTGCGGACGACTACGCCCTTCATTTGGACGGCGGCACGCTTGCGCTCACGGGCGCGGCCACGCTCGACCTGCGCGCGTCCAAGGGCCTTCTCGGCACGGGCTCGGTCACGGTCGACACGACGGCCGGCGCCGCGATTCAGATCTCCAAGGACGAAAAACAGGACGCATGCTTCTCGACGGGCGACAGCGAGGGAACGCTGGAGATGACCGTTGGGCGTCAGGCGTTTGCGCCGGCAAAGGCGGGCCACATCGTCTTTGGCGACAGCCAAAAGGGGACATTCCGCCTGACGGTCGAAGACAGGGGCCCCGGCGACGCGAGCGCCTTGCTTGTCAACGGAAAGGTCTACCCGTATGCCTTTTATGTCGGCCGTCAGGCCGGCGTAGCGGACGTCGTGCTTCAGAGCGGGCGTCTCGGCGGCTTGAATGGCGTCTGCCGGCGCGGCGTGATCGTCGCGGGCGTGACGGGCGCAAACGCGGTGGTCACGGGGCGCGTCACGGTTGCGGGTGGGCAAGTCGCCGTCTCCGCGTCAACACTGACTGACTATTGGTCGGGCGTCGGCTTCGGCGTCTCGACACAGGCGACGGATCCGTCGGCGGTGCGTGGCGAACTGAAGCTGGAGGACGGGCTGGTGCAGGTCAGCAACAAGTCGCCGCTCGGCTTCGGCGTCGGCAACGCCACGGGCGTCGGCCTCCAGACGGGCGGAACGGTGGACGTGACGCAGAGCGCGGGCGCGGCCGTTCTCGGCTACGGGTCCGGCACGGGCGAATACATCCTCTCGAATGGCACGTTCGCCACGGGTCGTCCGCTCTACGTGGGCGGCTGCCAGAAGACGGACGTGCAGTCGGCCTATTTCGAAGGCGTGAGCCGCGCCGGACGCGGCGCGGCGACGGGCCGCCTCTTTGCGCGCGGCGGCACATTGACGGCGACGAACGAGCTGGGCATCGTCGTCGGCGCAGACGGACGCGGCCGCCTGGAGATCGGTCCCGACGGCAACGTGACGGCAAAGGCGCTCGTCGTCTCCAACAACGTCGAGGGCGTCCTTGCCTTCGAGCTTGACGCGCGCAAGGCGGGAGCGCTCACGGTTGATCGGCTCGTGATCGCGCCGGGCGCGAAGCTGGAGATCGACGCGCGAGCGCTTGCGGCGGATTCCAACACCACGATCCGCTTGGCCGACTGCGGCGCGGTCGAGGGCTCGTTCGCCGCCTCGGACGTCACGCTTTGGATTCCTGACGGACAGGAAAAGCGCTTCGCGCGCGCGGTGATCCTGACGGAGCGGAGCGGGAAGAAAGGCCTATGGCTGATGATCCAGCCGCGCGGCCTGCTGATGGTCATTCGGTGAGAGGCGTCTGATGCACCGTCGACTTGCGCTCGCGTTGCTCTCCGCCCTTCCCGCTGTCGGGTCGGTCGCGGCGGAAAGGGTCGTGCCCGTCCACGCGTTCGATGCGGCGGCGGCCTGCGCGGGCGCCGGTTTCGCCACGTGGGGCGGCGACAAGTCGGGCCGCGCGGCCTTCGACGCCGAAACGGGCGGGCTGCGCCTCGTCTGGACGAACTCCGTGGGGCGCTTCGCGCTCGGCAAGGCCCTTGACGCGAGCGTCTCCAACGCCGTCGCCTGCGCGGACGGCGGCTTCCTGACGCACGTGCAGCTGACGCTCTCGGCGCGCGCGCTCGGCTCTCTGCCGCTGATGCGCAGCATGACGCCCCTTGGGTATTACAGCAATGTCATTGGACTGAACGCGGATGGTCGCGTCCATGTCGTGCGCGTTCGCCCCGGCGGCTTCGCGCGCGCGAAGGGTCCGTTCGACGCGAAGGGCCTGCACACCTTCGACATCGGCGTGTCCGGCGGCAGCGGCGACGTCACGCTGAAGGCCGTCGCGCTCGTCTTCAGCGACGCGCGGCGTCCCGCGTCCGCGCCCGAGGTCGGGGTGGACGACTTCCGGCTCTTCCCCGAGCCGCGCGTCTTCCGTCCGGGCGCGGCGACCTTCCCGCTCGCGGGCTTCGCCGCGCCGCAGGGCTTTGGGGCGGGGGCCGACATGGCCGTCCGCTGGTTCGCCGCGCGCGCGGCGCGCTTCTGGGGTCGCCCCTTCGCGGCGACGAACGGGTTGCCGATCGTCTTC
>CAKTZA010000109.1 GCA_934635045.1 uncultured Kiritimatiellota bacterium
CGGTCTCATGCTCGTCTTCATGTTCTTCTTCGGATTGTTGTTTTCTTTTGCTTCAATCAAGGGAAGACCTCTTCGAGTCGCACGAGGTCGCGGCCTCGGAACTCGTAGCAGATGAAGTGCACCGGCGTCCCGCCCGCGAGCGCAGGGAGGTTCGGGTCGGCCGCGTACGCCTTCAGCTGCGCCAGCGCCTCCGCGTGCTTCGCCGCGAGCTCCGCGTCCGAGGCGTCCGCCTTCGAATGCTTCATCTCGATGACGTAGCTCTGCTCGGGGACCGAGCTTGCGGGCAGCATGCGGTTCGGAAAGAGCGCGTAGTCCGAGAAGCCGCACGGGTGCGACAGCTCCGGCTTCACCATGTAGACGCTCTTCATCGTCAGGTACGCCCGCAGGTAGCCGTTGATCCGCGCCTCGCCGTAGAGCCCGTCGCGAGGCGATCCGTTGTCGCGGTACTTCTCCGCGAGGTAGGTCAGGAAGTCGCGCCACTCGC
The DNA here is from genome assembly GCA_934635045.1 of uncultured Kiritimatiellota bacterium. Taxonomy (GTDB): domain Bacteria; phylum Verrucomicrobiota; class Kiritimatiellia; order RFP12; family UBA1067; genus UBA1067. The sequence continues at coordinate 485 of CAKTZA010000109.1, forward strand.
CGTCCCACGCGAAGGCGTTGAACTTCGCCGTGAACTCCGACGTGTCCACCGCGTTCGGGCGCGAGGCGTACTGCGCGCGCAGGTAGTCGAAGATCTGGCGGCGCACGCACTCGTTCGGGATGCGGAACATCAGGTCGCCGCGGTAGAAGCGCCCCATCGTGACGATGCCGTAATAGTAGTAGAGCGACTTGAAGTTCGCCTCGTCGAGGATCTTCTCGATGGGGAACGACTCGACGAGGCCGAAGGACGTCTCGTCCGAGTCGGCGAGCTCCTCCGTGAGGGGGAGGACGCCGGAGACCGTCTCGGCGTGGCGCTGCGCGGCGAGGATCATGTTCAGCTTGCCCCAGTCGCTGCGGATGTTTCCGTCGATGAGGTTCCGGGGCGCCTCGCCGTTGGCGACGAGATAGCCGAGGTAGTAGAGCGCCATGTCGCAGTTGTAGAGCGACTCCCTCCCGACGCACTCCTCCGAGAAGCAGTAGCTGTCGTACCACGCCTTGACGACCTTCAGGTGCCTTTCGGCGTCGTCCGCGAACTGGCCCGTCCCCCGGAAGTCCTCGAAGAGCCGCCGCGTCTCGTCCGCCGTGAAGCCGACCATCGCGTGGAAGCCCGCCTCCTGCGAGATGTTCGTCGCGATGTTGAAGCCGCTCGTCAGGTCGTCCATCGTCACGGGCGAGACGCCCGTCATGAAGATGCGGTCGCACGTGCCCTTGAAGAGCTTGAACCAGCCCCGGTAGAAGCCCGTGCCGTGCGTGATCTCCTTGTAGGGCACCTTCCCCGCCGTCGAGACGATCTCGTTCGTGAAGTTGTCGTACTCGTCCACGATCACGTAGACGCCGTAGCCGAGGCGTTTCGCCGCCGAGACAATCGCGTCATACTTCGCGTCTGCGCCCACCTTCTCCAGCATGTCCTTCCCGTCGGGGTCTTTCGCCAGCACCTCCGCATGCGCACGAATGAACGATTCGAGTGTAAGATCAAGGTAGCGGGCGAACTTCTCGCTCCAGCTGTTTCCCTCGCACCGACCGACGAAGGAGAAGTCGAAAGAGAGGACGAAGTACCGGCTCGCGTTCGCCGTCGGGCTCTTGCCGATGTCGAGCCCGCCGAAGAGGCGGTCGAAGTTCTCCTTCTCCGCGACGTCGTAGTAGCACCTGAGCGTCTCGCAGAGGAGCGACTTCCCGAACCGGCGCGGCCGCACGAAGAAGAGGAAGTTCGCGCGCGCCTCCATCTTGCGGATGAACGCGGTCTTGTCGACGTAGTAGAAGTCCTCCAGGCGGATGCGCTTGAAGTCCTTGACGCCATAGGGTATCTGTTCGGATCTCATGACGGATAGTATACCATAATTCCCGCTCACCCCAGCTGCGAAGAACCGTTCCCGTCCGTCGTCTCAAGCCGCTCACAACGGCTAAACCGTCTCCCGCGCCGGAAGAGGACAAAGAGCCCCGGCACGCACACGAGGCCGAGGAGCGTCGCCGCCGACGCGGAGACGGCCGGACGCTCGGCTCGGAACCCGACGAGTTCGCGCGCGAACCATCCGATTCCCGCCGCCAGGAGAAGCGCGGCGACGCCCCAGGGCACGCTCCTCATCGGCCCTCTCCGTTCCAGCGGCGGGCGTAGAGCGTGCGCGCAACGGTGCGCGCCGCCTCGACGAGCTCCATGTAGGGCGCGTCCGTCCCCGTCAGGAAGCCGATCTGGTAGTTCTCGCCGTCCGGGCGGCCCGTAAGCGGCTGGTCGCGCCACTGGAACCAGTGCGTGCCGACGACACGCGGATGGTCAAGGCAGCTTTCGACATAGGCGCGGTAGTTCGCGGCGCGCTCCGCCTGATCGTGCGTCACGACGAGTCCCGAATGGAAGACGCCGCGATCCAGCGCGCCGAAATGGAACTCGCCGTTGATCATCGGCTTGTCCGCCGAACCCTCCGGCAGGTCACGCTCGAAACGCCACTCGTACACGTTGACCGAGACGACGTCGCAGTGGCGCGCCGCCGCCCGGTAGACGTCCGGCTCGCCCCAGGCGATGCGGCTGCCGAGGTAGAGGTGGTTCGGCAGCTCCTCCTTCAGCACCTTCGCCACCGTCGCGAAGTAGACGTCGGCGACGTGCGCGAGGTCGGGCAGGTCGTTCCACGAGAGCTCGTTGTCGACGAAAACGCCGAGGCACCAGGGATCGTCCTTCATCCTCTTCGCCGCCGCACGGGCGCGGGCGCGGAGCGTCGTGTCGAACGCCGGGCTCTCGGGATCCGGCAGAGGCCCCCACCAGCCCTTCGAGCCCTTGCGGCGCGGCGCGCCCTTCGTCGTGAGGCAGAGCGTGTAGGGCGTGCGGCGCATCGAATAGACCTCGGCGGCCGACCAGTTGGCAATCGTGTTGATTCCCCACGCGCGCAGCCGACGGTGCGCGAGCTCCGCGCCATGCCGCTGCCAGTCCTTGCCGTACTTGCGCACCATGTTCGCCGACACGAACGAGAAGGTCGTGAACGGCAGGTGCTCCGCCGAGGCGTAGAAGCCGTGCGCGGCCTTCCACGACTGCTTCCCCCAGAACGCGCCGAACGCGGGATCGGTCGGCTCCGGCAGCCACGCGAAGTAGTTCTCGCGGAAGCCGATTGGCGTCGCCGTCGGCCCCGGACGCCCCGGATCGATGCAGTCGATGCCGTTCGACCAGAAGAGCCGCCCGTCCGGGTCGACAAGCCACCAGCGGCCGTTCACCTTCTCCGTGCGGAAGAAGCCCGTCGCCTTGAGCTGAGGCCCCTTCGCCCAGCCGCCCCAGCGGTCGGCGTCGGGGAACGGCCCTTCCGCATGCGCCGCGAGCCACGCCTCCTCGGCCTCCCGCGCGGCGGCCAGCTCCGAGTCGCTGTGGACCTTGCCGGGCCACTCGCCGTGCGCAAACTGTCCGTAGCGGTCGACGAACGGGAGGAACGTCTTCGCCGGATAGACCGTGACGGGACGCGGCGAGCCGCCGCCGACGCGCACGTCGAGGACGTCGAACGCATCCGGCGGCTCGCCCTTCGACAGGTAGAGATGAAAGCTCGTCACTTCGCGGATGTCAAACAGGTTCGAGCCCAGCGCATCGACCGCGACCGGATAGCCGTTCATGCCGACGAACGTCAGCGGCGCGTCGAGCCGCCACGGTTCCGGCTGGAGGTCGCAGACGATCCGCCCCGTGCCGTGGGGCTGAAGCGTGACGTGTCCGCCGGGCGAACGCCCCTGCCGCACATGGCTCTTGACGCTCAGCCGAACCGTCCGCACGCGATCCTGGCGGTTCGACAGCAGAACCGACAGCTCGCGGCACGTCGAGAGGTTGACGGGGCCCTTCTTGGCGTCGATGTGCCGGCCGGGATACGTGGCCGTCGCCTCGGTTGTCGTGAGCGCAAACGCGGCGGACGGATAGAGGACCTTGTCCTTGCCCCCTGCCGCAACCGGCGCGGGATACGCGCCCGCGAAGTCCGGCGGGACGAGACCGCGCCGACGCGCCCGCCAGTAGGCTGACGCTTCCCGCCGTGACGGACAGCGACGCATTCGAGACGGCAATCGAGAGGTCGTCCGAGGAGGACCACGTGTTGCCCGCGACGAGCCGTTCGGCCGTGAGCGACGAGCCGCCCGCCACGACGAGCGACATCCCGCTGTTCTGTTCGGCACCGCCCAACGTCAGCTGGGTGACCGTCGCCGAGGACTGGCCGGTCACGGTCATCCGACAGCCCTTGGCGCCATAGGCGCTGCCGACGGAGACGTTCGCCGCCTCCAGCGCGGAGTTCCCGTCAACGGCGAGAAAGCTGTCCGCCACGCGATTGCCGCACGCCAGCCGGATGTTGCCCGACGACAGGAAGCGGGAGCCCGCGACAACCTGAAGCGAGTTTGTGGAGGAGTCGGAATTGATACCGACCTGCGTCTCGCCCGTCTGCACCCACGTCGCCCCGTTGCGGAGTCTGATCGGCACGCACCCGGCGTTCGTCTTCGCGACCAGCAGACGCCCGGCGCCTGCAGCCAGAAGGCCGCGTGCCAGCCGGGATACTTCGGCAGGCGGCAGCGGATCTCGTAGTAGCCGTACCGATGCATGAAGAGCGGTTGACGGTAGGCGCCGAACGGCCAGAAGCCCTTCGTGTCCTTCGGGATGTCATAGGTGAGCGAGCCCGTCTGGAGGTGCGGCGAGCAGAAGTCGTCGCCCTTGCGCAGCAGGTGGAGGCGCACCGTCTCGCCCGTCATCTCGACGCCCTCGAAACCGTGTGCGAACGCCGGGAAGTCCGAGCCCCAGAACGACTCGCGGCACATCCACTTCGTGCGGTCGATCGCCGCGCCGTCGAACTCGTCGTGCCAGACGAGCTTCCACGTCTTGCCGGGCGGCAGCAGGCTCGCCGCCTTGCCCGCGACCGTCTCGCGCCGCACCTGCACGAGAGGCGCCCGCGAAATGTCCACGTCGTTCCACTTCGCCGAGGCGACGCCCGCCGTCAGCGCCAGCCCCACGGCCGCGGCTTGCGCAACCCGCCGCGACGGACGCGCGCAGACGGCCTCTCCAAGGCCCTCAGCGCACGTGGCTAAAAGCGGGGGGGGGGGTATTAGAACCGCGCGCAGACGCGCACAGGCAGCCCTCCGCCGCGTCTGCGGCGAACGGCAACCGTTCCTTTCGATCATTCTGTTTCTGCATCGTCCAAAACCTTCCTTTGGGTGGATGCGTTGTATTATACCACATTCGACCGCCGAACGATATCTCATTTGCGCAAAAAACCTGCACTCAATTTGCGCAAATAGACAGGCTCATTTGCGCAGATTCGCCCGCATCCGCCAGCCTCCAAACAGAGGAACTATTCGTCTATTAATCGCTTATCCGCCGCCGGCGATAGCGGCTATCTGCTCACACGGAGGCACATATCCCCCGAGCGAAGCGAGCTGCGAAGCAGGCGCTATGCGGGGTGAGACACGGAGCGCGTGAGACGAAAGAAAGTTCGCAGGACTCTCCGTGGCTCCGTTTCTCCGTGTGAGGAGATGCACGCCGACCACGTGAAACCCTGGTGCAGGAGCGGGCAGACGACGCTGGCGAACGGGCAGATGCTCTGCCACGACTGCAACTGGACGAAGGGGAAGAAATGACAAACTTGATGACATGGCAGTCCGGGCGGCTTGTTCGGAACTTTGGTATAATTCACCCCATGAAGGCTCTGGCGGCACTCTTTCTCATTCCACGGACGGCGCTGGACGTGACCGTCCCACCGTTGCCGTTTG
>CAKTZA010000110.1 GCA_934635045.1 uncultured Kiritimatiellota bacterium
GCGAAGCCCTGGCCGTCCGTCCCCGAACCCGCCGCCGCGCCGTCCGCGCCCGCGCCGCCGCCGGAGCCGCCCAACACGCCGTTGCCCGCGCCGCCGCCGCCGCCGCCGCCAACCGCCGTCACGACGGCCGCGCCGCCGTCCGTTCGGATCGCCGAGTCGCCGCCCGACGCGCCCGCGCTTACGACCAAGGCGTTTCGCCCCGACGCGCCGCCCGCGCCGCCCGCGCCCACCGACACCACGTACGTCGCCCCCGACAAGAGCGCGTTCGTCTCCACGAGGCCGCCGCCGCCGCCGCCGCCGCCCGCCGTCGGGGATGACGAGCTGCGGTTGCTGCCGCCGCCGCCGCCGCCGCCGCCCACCGCCAGAATACGCGCCGCCGACAGGCCGGGCAGGGTGAAAGAACTCGCCGCCGTCGCGTTCGAGTAGGTGAGGACAAGATCGCCGTCAATCCAGTTCGTGGACGACGCCCCGGCAAAGGACACCGTGCCGCCGCCGTTGACCACGGCCTCGCCGGAAATCTCGTCGCCGCGCGCCGCACACGCGAACAGCACACCGCACACCAGCGCGCCCCACGCGGCGCGCAGGTTCGCCCACGCAAATTTCTCGAACAGTTTCATCTTCTTTCGACACTCGTTTTCAGGCGGAATCTCTGGCGCCTTTTGACGCGAGGGTACAATCCACCCAGTTTTCACTGTCGCGCATTATATCAAAAATCCTTGCCGCGTGGTGAAGAATCTGAGGCAAGGGCGGTCAACCTCCAAGGGCCAACAGAGCACTTCCTTCGCGACAGGCAAGAGGGATTGCCGTGTAGAAGTGTAGAGGCGGCTGCGCCGCTGACCACGAAAGCTTGGCAAGCCTTTCGTCGATTGCACGAAAAGGCTTCGCGTCTTCTCTCGAACGGTCAGCTTGCGCAAGAAGTCAGTTTGCCCAGCGGCGAATCGTTGCCTTGGGATACGAGCCGAAGTTCACGAGCAGGCCGAGCCTGCACTTCGTGAGCTTGAGGTAGTTGTCGATCTGCGCAAGATGTTCGGATGTGATTGCCTCGACGGCCTTCAGTTCGACGATAATGGCACCATAACACCACAGGTCTGGAATGTAGGTCTTTTCGATAGGCTCTCCCTTGTAGAAGATACGAAGTTCCTTCTTGGCCTCATATGGAATTTTCCGCAAGGTCAACTCGCGCTCCAGACACTGCTGGTAGACCGCTTCCCTGAAGCCGTTTCCAAGTGTCTTATAGACCTCGTAGACGGCACCCTGAATGGCATACACCTCATCCCTGTAAAGCAAATCGTCTTTCATGGTGATAGTATAGCATCTTTCGGACAACCGCGACTATGCAGATTTTACTTTCAAAGTAAAAATTGCATAGAACGCTCTGCGTGATAGATGCGACAATCCAGAAACGACTGTGCCGCAGACGGACGCGCGACGCTGGCGCGCAACCACGAAACCGTCGGCGCGACATCGGCGTCCCGCCGAATGCGTCCTGCGAAGCGTCGTCACGACGGAAGCCTGCGGCTTCGTCCGCCGCCGCTCCGCGGTCCGCACCCTTCGGGTAGGCCGCGCCGACGGGCACGAACGCCGCGCGTGGCGCGGACACGAAAGCTTGCTGAGCCTTTCGTCGAAGCACGAAAGGGCTTCGCGTTTTCTCTCGAACAGAAAGTTTGCGCAAAAGGGCTCGGTAATTGAGTGGCGGTCTCTGTCTCGTAGCCTTACATGGAGGCACAGAAGTCCCGTCTATCAGTTCGAGGCAGGCGCGAAGCCTTTTCGTGTCTCGACGGATGGGTGAGGCGTTTTCGTGGTCGCACCGCAGGTGCGCGTTCGCGCCGCCACGGCCGCGAAGACCCGAAGGGGAGGGTGCGCGAGCGACGGCGGGCGATGCCGCAGGCATCTGCCACGACGACGTTCGCGTGGCCTCAATCGCGCGTTGCGCGATTTCGCGGCGGTGGCGTTTCGTGTTTGCGCGACAGCGCCAATCTGCGGCAGGCTTCTCTCACGCGAAGGTCGCAAAGGGTTTGACGCATTCGCGCGACAACGCCGCGCGTCCGTCTGCGGCGCAGCCGCTTCTACACTTCTACACGGCCATCAACGTTCAAGCGACCAGAAAACAAACACCGAGGGCTGGAGCGAACGCCCCAGCCCTCGTGTTGGCCTTTTCAGCCGCTTTCGCCACGCGGGCTTACTGACCGACCGGCGTGACCGGCGCGACCGTCGCCTGGATCTTGTAGAAGCCCTTGCCCACGAACTTCGGCAGCGTCACGGTCGTCTCGGTTCCCGTCGCCAGCGCGCAGCTCTTGACGGTCATCCCCGTGAGCGTGTCGCCCGCGACAACCGAGTAGAAGAGGCCCGGCGTCGTCTTAATCGATTGCGTCGTGTTGCCCTCGGCCGCCGCAATGTCCGCGACCTCAAGCGTATTGACCGCCGCGTCGACCTGCGCCTGAACCGTCGCCGTCGCATCCTCCGTCAGGGCAACCGTGACAGTCACGCCACTGGCCGTCGCCGTGAACATCGACGTGTACGCCGCCTTGTCGATGGACTCCGCGCCCGCCGGCAGGTTGATGTACTGTTCCTTGTCCGCATTGATGGCCGCAGCCGCCGCCACCGCCGCGTCTTCGGTCTCGTAGGTCGTGTTGCCCGGATTGACCGGTTCGATTCCCGGCTCCGAACCCTTCGCCTGGACCACGTAGAACCCGTCCTTCAGCACCGTCTCGTAGCCTTCGGCGCAGAACGCCGAGACGTCCGCCGAGAACTTCGCGGTGGAGGTGCCCGGAACAGAGATCGTGCCGTGACCCGACTCCTCGACGTTCAGCGGATCCGCCGCGACAATCGTGCCACCGTTCACCGTGATCGAGACGTGATCGGTCTCCGTGACGCCCGTTGCCTTCGCGGCGCGGAGGCCGCGCGCACCGTCCTTCGTGTTCTCGACCGTGCCGCCGTTCATCGTCAGCGTACCCTTCTCGACCTTGATGACGTTGCTGCCATAGTTCTTGAACGTGCCGCCCTCGATCGTGAGCGTCCCTTCCGCAGCGGGCACATAGCCCTCGGCAGCGGGATCAGCCCCGTTCGCCGGAAGGCCGACGCGGATCAGCGTCGCATCACCAGCCGTCTTCACGATGGAGCCGGCCACATCCGTGTCGTTCGCCACGGTCGCCTGAATCGTCAGGGTGCCGTTGCTGATGACGATCGGATAGGTCGTACCAGCGCCCGTCCACGTGAGGTTGAACGTCGCGAGGTCGAGCGTGCAGCTGTAGCCACTCACGACAAGCGGCTCGTTGAACTCGGCATCGGCAATCATCTCGACCGTGTCGCCATAACTCGCCGCCGCGAACGCACCCGCCAGCGTTTCGTATTTCGTGTTGCCAATCTTCGCCACCTTCGGCGTCGTCAGCACGTACCACGTTTCAGTGTCATCCAGCTCGAAGACCATGCCAGCCGTGGCAAACGAACGGAACGATGTATCGTATGTCTCATCAATGACATTATTTTCCTTTTTGACAAGGAACATGCCGCCCTTGATTTCCACCGTGCCGCCGTCCGCGCCGACATAGCCATTGAGCTTACCACCACCAACGGTATCGATGATGATCAGGGAACCGCCCTCATAGGCACCCATGCTCGCGGTAATCATATTGCCGGCAAGGTCAAGCGTCGTGCCCGCCGCGTTCATGAATTCAATTTCCACATCGGACGAGTAGTTGTCGAACAGCTTGATCGTCCCAGGCGCCGTCGCCGCCGCCGCCGCCGCAAAGGCCTCTGCCGCCGTCGCATACGACGTGTCGCCGAACTTGGCCGCCGCCTTCGAGGACACAATCGAGGCCGACAGGTTGTCGCCGCCCAGCGTCGCCGTCAGCGTCGCAACGCCCATGTAGCCCTCGGCATAGGTGATGTCCGTCACGGACAGCGCCACCGTCGAGCCCTTCTGGTAGGCAATCTTCACGCTGCCGATGTTCAGAGCCTCGCCCATCAGCGTCTGGGGCTCGCCGTCATTGGCCTTATACGTCAGCCCCGTCACATGACTATCCCACGCCAGCGTCACATATTCCAAGGCGTCGTCCTGCGCGGCTTCAAACGGCACCGTCGCCGTGAACACGATGTCATCGACAGAGCCCTGACCGTCAAAGGAAAGCCCCTGAAGCGTCTGACTCTTTTCTGTCGTCTGATCCATCGACGGGAACAGGGTGGTGCCCTGAAGGAACTTGCCATATGCGTCGGCAACCTTGCCCGCGTCAATGCCGCGGTCCATGTCCAGCGAGCCCCACGCCATGTTGTCGATAAAGACGACAAAGCCCGGAACAGCCTGAGAGCTGGCGCCCTCACGGTAGATGTTCGGAATGGCCTTGACCGTCACGCGATGCCAGTCCAGGGGGTCGAAACCCGTCGGAACCGGGCCGCAGTCATACGTCTTGGCCGCGCTGCCGACTTTGCCCGCATGGATGAAGAGGTTCGTCGCCGTCGGATTGTCCTCGTCATTCTCCTGCAGCCAGATCGCCAGCTTTGCGCCGTCATAGACAGCCGCGTCATCCTTTTCAAACGTCGGCGCCGTGTCGAAGATCGTGAACTTCACGAGCGAATCGATGTAGTGACTATCGGCGAGATCAATCCCGCCGGCCGCCGTGGTGGCCTTGCGCGTCAAGGGATTCCCGAACGTCGTCTTGACCTCCAGGTAGAAGTGCTGATCGGAATCTTCAAACTGTCCCGGATATTTTCCGAATTGGTCACGACCACGGCTCGTCCCCTCTTTGACCGTCGCCTCGCAGTTCTCGTTCGTCCCCGACCAGTAGGAGGTGCCTTCCGCACCTGCCACGAGTTCGCCGGTCTTGTTTTCCGTATCGAGGGGACCGGCCGCCATGCCCTCGAAACTGGTACCCGTGTCAGCTTCAGCCGCGCGCAACCCGAAGGCCAACGCAACCGCCGACAACATTGTCATGAGTTTCTTCATGTTTTTTTTCCTTTGTTTGTTTTTGGTTGAAAACTGACTTCACGACTCGTCCGAATCCGCCGACACCTTTTCCAAGTTTGACAACATTATACCATACACCCGTTCGGGTGACAAGGGGGTCTGTAAAAAAATTTTTGCGCCGCCAGTTCCGTGGTCTGCGCGACCGTTGGTCGCATCTTGGCCCGTCGGCCCGACAGATCGCCCGAACCGTCGCTCCGGGAATCGCACCTGTCGCCACGCATCAGTCTATCGAACGTGACAAGACATTCCCCTCCTATGAGAACAAAAGTCAATAGGCAGAATCGCCTTGGCGATTTCCGCTTCCCCTGCGCCGATGCCTG
>CAKTZA010000111.1 GCA_934635045.1 uncultured Kiritimatiellota bacterium
TGATGGCCGTTCCCGTCGGGCTCGTGATCGACAGCGCGCGCGGCTGGTGCTTCCCGCGCCACCTCTACAGCGGCTGGGCGCACGTCTGCTGGGCGGGCGTCCCCTTCGAGCGGAGCGACTACTTCACGGACGGCGTCCTGAACCTGCTCTATCCCGGCTATCAGGATTCGGGCTTCTTCCGCGACGAGCGCGGCTTCAATTCGCCGACGCCCTATGGCGACATCGCCGACTGCCTCCTGTCGGACGCGCCGCTTTGGGTGCTGAAGCAGTACGCGCTGCTCGTGCTCGCGGGCGAGATCCAGCCGTCGGACGAGTTCCGGGACGCGCTCGCCGCCTACGTCGCGCAGGGCGGGCGGCTCGTGCTGACCGAGGGCAACCGCCGCGCGCTCTTCCCGACGGGGCTTCCGGACGCGGCGAACGGCGGCCGCGTCACGGTCATCGCGTCCGACTGGGGCGTCGCCGAGCAGCCCGTGGCCCGGCAGGTCCGCTACCCGGTCGAGACGCCGTACTTCAATCCGTATCCGCTGACGGACGCGGCGCGGCGCACGCTGGACGCGGCGTTCCGCGACGTGGCGCTCTTCACGACGGCGGCCGACGGCCAGGCGAACGGGCTCTCGGTCGTCACCTGCCGGCGCGCGAAGGGCGACTACACGCTCTGCATCGCCAACAACACGTGGACGGAGCAGCCGCTGCGGCTCACGTCGCACGTCGGGCGCATCCTGTCCGTCGAGGAGCTGCCGACCTCGTGCCGCGAGCGCGCGGCGCGCGGCTTCGCGCCCGAGACGGTCACGAACCTCGTCCTCGGCGCGGACACGCCGGAGACCGTCGCGGCGGGCGCCGTCCGGATGCTCCGCGTGCGCGTCGAGGAGACGAACCTGCGGGTGCTGGCGGAGGCCGCGCCGCCGCCGAACCCGAAGCTGCGCACGCTCCGCCTGCGTTCCAACGAGCCGATCAAGGAGCAGCTGCTGCACCGCCCGACGTTCTTCCGGCACTTCGACTCGGTCATGGTCGGCTGGCGCTACGTCTTCACGCGCGACGACGAGGCGCTGGAGGATGAGCGAAACTGGATCCGCCTCCAGGGCCTTGACGTCCTCGTCGACTTCACGGACGCGACCGACGCCTATCCGGGCTACCGCTGGACGGACCACGTCGCGGAGGAGCGCGCGCGGTCGCAGAAGGCGTTCGGGAAGTTCCTCCGCAAGTGCGCGATCCTCGGCGTGCGCGAGGTCGTCGTCGCCAGCCACAGCCTGTCGGACATGGGCGAGCGCGCGGCGGCGCGGGCCTCGTACCTCCGCAACCTCGGGGCGTTCGCGCGGGCGGCCGGCGAGAAGGGGATTGTCGTGCGCCTGCGCGACAACGTCTGGGACCTGCAGGAGCTGCCGCGCGACTTGGCCGCCGTCCGCGAGCCCAACCTGAAGGGGGCGCATCGCCTCGCCGCCGTCATGTACCGCGAGCGGGACGTCGCCTCGGCCGTCGAGAGGACGGGCGGCGACTGCTGGTTCCTCGGCGTTGCCGAGGACGAGAAGGTCGTCCCCGACGCCTTCTTCAAGATGTTCGGGCGGCTGGCCGACTCGCCGCGCGGCGACCTCAAGGACGCGCTGCGCGCCATATGCGCAAAAGGCGGCCGCGTGATCTTCGACGCCTTCTACCCCGACACCGACGCCGAATACCGCGACGTCCGGCTCTTCGAGACCCTGAATGAAGCCGAGTGACGAACCGCGAAAGAAGAACGCGAAACGAAAACGAGAAGACCTGAAACGAGAAGTGAAATGAGCGTGAAAACGAAAACGAAACTGCCTGTCCTCTGTCTGCTGTCGCTTGCCCTGTGCGCCTCGGCTCGAGCCGGGGCGGCGAAGCCGCTCAAGCGGATTTTCTCGGAGACGCCCGAACAGAAGGCCGAGCGCCTGTCGTGGTGGACGCACGACCGCTTCGGGCTCTTCGTCCACTTCGGCCTCTACGCGATCCCGGCGCGCGGCGAGTGGGTCAAGAGCCGCGAGAAGATCCCGGACGACGTCTACGACCGCAAGTACCTGGACCGCTTCAACCCCGACCTCTTCGACGCGAAGGACTGGGCGCGGCGGGCCAAGGCCGCCGGCATGAGATACGCCGTCCTGACGACGAAGCACCACGACGGCTTCGCGCTGTGGGACACGAAGGTCTCCGACTACAAGATCACCAACACCGCCTTCAGGCGCGACCTCGTGAAGGAGTTCGCGGAGGCCTTCCGCGCCGAGGGTCTGCGCGTCGGCTTCTACTTCTCGGTCATGGACTGGCATCACCCGGACTACAAGCTCGACTACAACCATCCGCTAGCCCCGGAGGGCGGGTTCACCGACGAGAGCTTCGCGAAGCTCAACGAGGGCCGCGACATGAGCCGCTACCGCGCCTTCATGTTCGCGCAGGTGCGCGAGCTCCTGACGCAGTACGGCCGCATCGACATCATGTGGTTCGACTTCACGCCGACGGGCAAGTACGGGAAGACGGCGGAGGACTGGGACGCGGTCGGCCTCCTGAAGATGGCGCGCGCCCATCAGCCCTGGCTCATCATCGACAACCGACTGGGGCTGACCGACTATGCGGACGGCGGGGACTTCGTGACGCCGGAATGCATGAAGGTGCGCTCGTGGCCGAAGGTCAACGGCGTGCGCGTCCCGTGGGAGACCTGCCAGACGCTCGGCGCGAACTGGGGCTATGACTGCCGCCCCGCCGCGCGCTGGGCGGACGTGCCGCAGCTCCTGGAGCTGCTGATCGACACCGTGTCGCACGGCGGCAACCTGCTCCTGAACGTCGGGCCGACGGCGCGCGGGCAGTTCCCGAAGAAGGCGTGCGAACGGCTGGACGGCTTCGCCGAATGGATGGGCGTCCATTCCCGCGCGATCTACGGCTGCACGCAGGCGCCGGAGGGCCTCGTCGCGCCGCCCGGCACGCTGCTCACCTACAACGAGGGGACGAACCGCCTCTACATCCACCTGCTGGACTACCCGCTGAACCGGCTGCCGCTCACGTTCACGGACAAGGTCGCGTTCGCGCAGTTCCTCCACGACGGGCGGGAGCTCACGGTCGGCTACATCCCCGATTGGCAGAAGCACGAGCACATGGGCGCGAACCCGGAGGACGACACGGGCTTCCTCGAGCTGCCGCTCGAACGCCCGGACGTTCCGCTCCCGGTCGTCGAGGTGTACCTGAAGTGAACCAAAATGCGTGGGGACAGACCCCCGTTCGAGCGATTAAAACGCCGGAAATCATCCTGTTTTGCTTAAATAGCGTCAGAATGAGAATCTGATGCGGAAAATTCTGACCCCTGTTCATTCGGAGACGCGAGACGTAACTCTGCGGGCTCTGCGACTCTGCGTAAGAACTGTCACCCCAACGCATATCGGGGGCCTGTCCCCACGGATTTCTGTCCCCACGGATTCCTCAGAACTCCGTGCCTCCGTGGCTCCGTGTGAGCCTCTCCCGCAGGTTCGGGGGATCTCACACGGAGCCACGGAGGCACGGAGACGAGTCAAGTGATGCGTCAAGCCGAGCTGTTAGACGTGATGGGTCGCGCAGATGCAGTAGTCAATACAAGTAGTTTGATACCGGATTTTATCAAACTCATGGTTAAAAAGGCCAAATCGAGTGAAAAAGTTCTCCAGATAAAAGCCAAATAGGGTAAGTAACTCCTATTGACTTTCGCCAATCTGATATGGTAGACTAACGACCCATGAAACGGTTTCTTATCGAAAATCTCAAAAAATGGGCCGATAGTCCTCTGCGCAAGCCGCTTGTCCTCAGCGGCGCGCGGCAAGTCGGAAAGACGTGGCTTCTGAAAGAGTTCGGCAAGACGCATTATGCGCGGACGGCCTACGTGAATTTCGAGCGGCATCCGGAACTGGGTGCGCTCTTCGCGGGCGCTTTTGACTTTCGGCGCATCCTGACGGGGTTGCAGGCGGCGTGCGGCGTGACGATCACGCCGGGCGACACGCTGGTCATCCTTGACGAGATTCAGCTGTGCGGTGCCGCGTTGACGGGGCTTAAGTATTGGCAGGAGGAGTGTGGCGACTATCCGGTGGCGGCGGCTGGGTCGCTGGTCGGTCTGACGCTGTTGGAGGGCACGGGGTATCCCGTCGGCAAGACGCATTCGATGACGCTCTATCCCATGTCCTTTGGCGAGTTCCTTGCCGCCGTCGGCGAGGAGAACCTCGGACAGGTCGCGGCATCCGGCGACGCGAAGCTGATGGCGGCGTTTTCCGCGCGGTTGTGCAATTGGCTCAAGACGTATTTCCTTGTCGGCGGCATGCCGGCTGCGGTCGAGGCCTATGCCGCGTCGCTCTCGCTGGCGGCCTCGCGAAGCGTACAGCTGGACATCCTGTCCGACTATGTGCGGGACTTCGCGAAGCATGCGCCGAAGCGAGACGTGCCGCGCCTGAAGGCGATCTGGGAGTCGATGCCGCGACAGCTTGCCAAGGAGGACAGGCGCTTCGTCTCAGCGGATGTCGTTGTCGATGGCGACAAGGCGCGCGCGCGAGACTTGCGAGATCCGTTTGAGAGGCTGGAGGCGGCGGGGCTCGCGTATCGCGTGTGGAACGTCACGAAGCCGGCACTGCCGCTGCAGTCGTATCGCAACCACATGTTCAAGCTCTTCGGCCTTGATGTCGGACTTCTCGCGGCGCAGTCGCACTTGGCGACAGCGGCGGTGCTTGACGGGAACAGGGCATTTACGGAGTTCAAGGGCGCGCTGACCGAGCAGTACGTGCAACAGGAACTGCGGGCCGCAGCGGAGGCTGTGCCGTACACGTGGGCGCCGAGCGACTCGACGGCGGAGGTGGATTTCATCGTCGAGGTCGGTGACGAAATCATCCCCATCGAGGTCAAGGCCGAGCGTAACCTTCAGGCGAAGTCGCTGGGCGTCTATCGGGCGAAGTATGCGCCGTCGTGCGCCGTGCGGACGTCGTTGGCTGACGGACGCGCAGCAGACGGCCTTCTGGATATTCCCCTGTACGCCGTGGGCCCGCTGTTGCGGCCGAGCGTCTTCGGTTGCCACGTCTTCAGATGACTCTGCGTGAAAACCAAAAAATCTCTGGGTGGGGTTGCCTTGAATACAAGATTATGAGATAATGTCTTCGTCTTGAATACAAGTAGGAGGCCGCAAGTGAAATCCCTAACAAGTCGTGAGTGCGCGCAGGATCGTGCGTTCGGTCGTGCGAAAGCCGTTCGGTTTGCCGCCGTGACGGGTCTGAAGCTCACAAACATTACCCCCCTTGTCTAATCCGTTTGTAGTATAATGCCC
>CAKTZA010000112.1 GCA_934635045.1 uncultured Kiritimatiellota bacterium
CAGTATGCCATTATCCTTACTGAGTAGATTCCTTTCATTCTACAAGTTCAGCCAAGCTTGCTTGGCGCACCATGTGCTAAGGGCTCCTTGGTTTCAGACAATGTGCATTATAGCAAATCAGACGCTTGTCTCGCAAGTCAGAAAAATGGAAAGTGGCAGTTAGAAAAATGAAAGCTGTTCGCGCGTCGGAACGGGAAGCTGCCGCTCGGTCTCGTCGTTATTTGGCCCGTCGGCCCGACAGTCGCCCGATCCGTCGCTCCGGGAGTCGCACCTGTCGCCACACGTCAGTCAATCAAACGTTCCGAAGCGCGCGCTGTCGGGCCGACGGGTCCCAATGCGGATGCCTGTCGCCTCCGTCACTTACACCGTGGTATTTGGTATAATTCACTTCACATGACGGATACGGACAAGAGAATGCGGATGATTATCCTGCTGCTCGCGGCCCTCTGCCGCGCGAGCGCGTGGGCGGTGGGGCAGTCGTTCACCATGTCCGTCAGCCCTGCGTTCCTTGGCGGCGAATTCGTCTGGACGAACAGCTGCTGCCCGGTCGTCGGCAGCGGCTTGACCTTCTCCTACTCGTGCGACGGAAACTGTCGTTGCACGGGCTGCGCGGCCACGGGGTACTACGCCTATGAGGGCTACCGCCTTCCGGCGACCGGCGGCGCGTGCGGCTGTGATGCGAGCGGTGGAACTCCGCCAAGCGAGGACGACGACAGGGAACCCAGTCCCCTGTTGTCGGGCGCAACGGCGATGTTCTCGAAGCGCGTCATCTTCTTCGAGGACGACTATGACAACGCGCCGGGCGAGACCATCGCATTTAGGAACACCTATCGCGCCGTCAGGCCGAGCGGCAGCGAGGACGACATCGTTGTCACGGCGACCTTCGAGGAGAACGTGATGGGCTGGACGTCGACGTCGGAAAGCAAGGCCACGGCGGTGAAGGTGACGATCTCTCCGCAGCTTGACGCTCCGGGAAACGCAAGTCGGCGGCGGCACAAATTCGGAGTCGGCGAAGTTGTGGACTGTCTGATCGAACCTGCATCTGCGCACGTGTCGTGGGCTTGTTCGGGTGGTGGCACGTTTACAAACCCACGCGGCAATACGGTTTATACGGCACCTTTGCATTCGACGGTCAATAGCCTCAAAGTGGTTGGGGACGATTCTGAATTTGCTCCACAGACCTCTGTTGTCGCGCCGCAGGGCGTTGTCGCGAGAAATGCCGGCTATCGGACCAGCAACGCCACGGCAGGACAGGCCGGAGGAATCTGCCTGACCATGACGCTCCATGTCGTGCCATTGGACGTGTCTTTCCTGTGGGTCAAGTTCGAGGAAGTCCCTGACGTGGGCGGTAGCCACAGCGGCTATTTCGCAGATACGTTCTTCATGTCCGAATGGCTTCACGGCATAGATCAGAAAGCCGGAACTTGGCTTGCGCCGTATGGTGACAATGCGTTCCTGAATGACGAGGCCGGCTTCACGCGGACATTGCCGCAGCTGGACGAAGCCGGCTTTGTGTCCAACGTCGGCACCAATGGATGGAAACCGGGGAGCCTGATCTGGGAGGTTCCGTGCGGTTGGGCCTTGCCAAACGTTCAGGATGGCGACGATCCTGTCGGCGTTTTCGCGCAGGATGCCAGACAGGTCATGACAATTGACGCAGACGGGAATTGCGAGGTTCGCAAGCATTCGAACTGGGTGCGTCGGAATCTCGATGACACGATGTTTCTCAATGGAGTGCAGATGAAATGAAAGCCGAGATGATCGCCTATGCGCTGACGGCCGCGTTTGCCTTGACAGGCGGCTGTCAAAAAGAGGGACTGTCTGAATCGGGAAAAGCGGCTGAAGATGCCCGACGGCTGATTCAAGCCCTCTCCACAAATCAGACGATAGGCGCCATCTGGAAAACACGCCGCATTCGCGAAAACCTGAAAAGAGTCGACAGCCACGAGGAGCGCCGTGCGTTGATTGAAGAATGGCGAAATGGCTTGTCGCGCATTTCCGTGGAACGACTGTCACCCTCTGACCGATATGGCGTGCTGCGGGAAGTCGGGCGCATGCTCGCCTGGGATGTCGTTGATGCGCAACTGGACATGGGCGGCACCTATGGCGAAATGTGGGATGAGTATTTCAAGGCCATCGAATGGCTCGACGTGCAATGCGCCCGGATGAGGGCTCTGGCATTGGAAGCATGCTGCGACTGTCGAGCATGGCGAGACCGCTGGTCGTATTACCAAGCCCTTGCGGAATATCGCGAAGTCGTTGTCGAGAATGTCGAACTCAACAGGCTTGACGAACGCAGATACCCGAATGAGGTCGAAAAGATGAACGCAATTCGGGCAAAGTTCGAGAATCTGATCGGTCGTCCCGTCCGCCGAAGCGAAGACGTCAAGGACCTTGGCTTTTACAGGAGGCAGGTCGGTGCGCGCATTCAGAAGGAACGCGATGCGCGATTCCAGGCCCCACGAAGTGGCTCTGTGTTAGAAAACACAGAGCGGCCTGCGGCCGGGCGGTGAGAGGCGACAAGGAGGTTCGCTCCGCGTCCGCCTGTCGGCTTCGCCGCCCCTTCAGATTGTCTGTGGTTTAACGCAAAGAACGCAGTGGAGAGAAACGCAAAGATACGCAAAGACCTTTGTTGGCTTGGCATCAGCAGAGCCTTCGCGAACTTTGCGTTAGAAAAGTTTTGTAGAACCGGGCGCAAGAAAAGCTCGCCTCTCTGCGCGGCAAACTCCGCAGGATCGGTCGCGCGCGGAGGGGCGGGAAGTGGCGCGAGTGAGGAGCGAGGGTTTGCCGGCATCGGAGTGGTCCCGCCCGCAGCCCGTGGTCTCGCCGAGGCACGGCAGGCTGAAGCTGGCCAATTGTCTTCGGCGAGAAGCGCAAACCCGAACGACGAGACCGAGCGAGCAGCTTCCCGCTCCGAAGCGCGCGTTATCGGGCGACTGTCGGGTCGCAGGGCCCAACTGCGCTACTCCCACTGCGCGCCCATGCCAGTAGACAGGGCGGACGCCTTTTGCTATCATAGCCGCCATCATGTCCCTCTCGCTTCGGCTAACTCTCGTCTGCCTCTGCTGCGCAATCGCCCTGTCGGCGGTCGCGCGCGGTCAGCACGTCGCACAGGCCTCCGCCGCCGACCGCATCGTCCGAAACGCCGAGGACTATCGCGCGTTCGTCTCCGACGACGACCGCACCCCCTGCACGTTTGACATCACGGGTACGGTCTCGACCGTGCGGAATCCGTCCTTCTTCGTCCTCGACGACGGGCGCGAACGGCTTCCCGTGAAGACCGAACGTCCGACAGGCGCAGCCCCCGGGGACCGCGTCCGCGTCAGCGGGGGCCTGACGCACCGCTCGCCCGACGGGAAGTCCGCGCGCACATTCTGGCATTCTCTCGTCGCCGACCGCGTCGAACGCATCGGACGCGGGACGCCGCCGCCGCGCGTTCAAGCGACGGTCGCCGAGATCACGCAGGGCCGCCATTACCTCGAATGCGTGGAGACGGACGGCACGGTCGACGAGATCGTCACGGATGACGTCGATCCCGGCTACGTCATCCTCGTGCTGCGCGACGGCGCCGACACGGTCCTGGTCTCGCTCCCCAGCACCACACGTCTCGCACAGGGCGGACGCGGCCTCGTCGACGCCGAAGTCAAAGTCTCCGGCTTCTGCCTGTTCAACCTCACCGGCGCCCGAAAGCTGACAGGCTGGCGCATCCTTGCGGACGACGCCTCGAACCTGAAGATCCTCCGCTCGCCCGACGAGAACGTCGCGACGGCCCGGCGGCTCCGTCCGCAGAACAGGACAAGCCCCGAGACCGTCGCCGCGCTCGGCCGCCGCTCGGCGCGCGGACGCGTCCTCGCCTCATGGAACGGGAACCGCCTCCTGCTCAAGACCGATGACGGACAGCTCGTGCCGGCCGAGCTCGCCGCCGGAGAGCCCGAGGCCGCCGTCAGCTCGGAAGTCGAGATCGTCGGCTCGGCTGAAACGGACCTCTTTCGCGTCACGCTGTCCAACGCCCGCATCAAGTCGCTGGTCGCCGCACCGTCGGAGACGAGGGCCCGCGTCCGGGACAGGCCGCTTGGACCTGCCGACCTCTACCGTCACAAGAACGGCCAGACGTCCTTCAACGCCGACTGCTTCGGTCGCCTTTTCGCTGCCGAGGGCGTCGTCAAGAGCCTGCCGATTCCGGGCATTCCCGCCAGCCGCCTCATCATCGACTGCGCCGGAACCGAAATCCCCGTCGCCGTCCGCACGGCGGACATCAGGCGACGCGGCGTCTCGACAGGCGCGCACGTCCGGGTCACGGGAATCCTCGTCTTCGAGGCCGACAGCTGGCGTCCCTCACGCCCCTTCCCCCGCATCACGAGCCTGTTCGTCGCGACGCGGTCCGCGGACGATCTCGTCGTCACGGCAGAGGCCCCCTTCTGGACGCCGGGCCGGTTCGCTCTTGCGCTCGGCTTGCTGACGCTGACGCTCGTCGGCATCCTCATCTGGAACTTCCTGTTGCGCCGACAGGTCGAACGGCGCAGCCAGGAACTGTGCAAAGCGGCTCAAAAGCATGCCGAAGCCACGCTCAAGACCCGCGAGCGCACGCGCCTCGCCGTCGAGCTGCACGACTCGATCGCCCAGAACCTGACAGGCGCCGCGCTGAAGATCCGTTCCGCCGTGCGCGCCCTGGCCCCTGACGACGACGCGCCACGTCCGCACCTCGCCCTCGCGCTCAAGACCGTCAACGCCTCCCGCGAAGAGCTTCGCAACTGCATCTGGGACCTTCGGAACCGCGCGCTGGAAGACCCCGACTTCGAGCAGGCGATCCGCGCGACGCTCGAACCCGTCGCCGGCGAGGCCCGCATCCGCGTTCGCCTTGCCGCCGCGCGCGACCGCATCCCCGACACGGCGGCGCACGCCGTCCTGTCGATCGTCCGCGAACTCGCCAGCAACGCCATCCGGCACGGACAGGCCTCGGATGTCGCGATTGCCGGCGTCCACGACGGCGACTGCCTGCGCTTTTCGGTCAAGGACGACGGATGCGGCTTCGAGCCCGAGACCTGTCCCGGACTGGAGCAGGGCCACTTCGGCCTTCAAGGCATCCGCGAGCGAGTCAAGGCGTTCAACGGCTCCATGACGATTGCGCGCCGTCCCGGCCGAGGCATGCGCCTCGCCGTCTCCATCCCGAGGGGGGGGGGGGGGGGGGGG
>CAKTZA010000113.1 GCA_934635045.1 uncultured Kiritimatiellota bacterium
GGGAAATCCGCACGTCCGGTTTGATGAGGGGGAAGTCGCATCGGCGAAGCCGAGGCGTGGGTCTCTACTCTACAACACCACACCGAACACATCCACTGCCACGGTCGCCCGTGCGACAGCGCGCGGCCCGTACCGTCCGAACCTGACGTTCTACCATCCGAACGCCAAGGGCACGGGCTGTGCGCTCGCGATGAACCTCCATCCCGCGCACGATGACGTGGACGGCAGCATCATGATGAAGGTCGCGAACCAGTCGTCCGTCGGCGACAGCCGTGGGCCGAGACCGACCTACGCGCGATTCGACTGGGAGCGCGCGATCTGCGTGAAGCTCGACTTCAACGACCTCTGCCAGATCCTGCAGGTCTTTCGCGGCGTCTGCGAGTCGGTCGGCGAGGGGCGCGGCCTCTACCACCGCTCGCCCAAGGCGGCGACGCGCATCGTCCTGCGGCATCTCGTCGAGCCGGTCTCCGGCTACTCGCTTGAGCTCTACCGCACGCCGGTCGGCGGCGGAGGCGAGTCGCGTGCGCACCTCCTCCTGACGGAGTCGGAGGCGTACGGGCTCTGCGAGGCGATTGCCGGCTCGATGTCCGTCATCTGCTTCGGCATCCCGATGGTGATCGCGCACGACACCTCGGCCTATCAGGAAAGCGTCCGGGAGGCTCGCCATGTGGTCGCGGCGTGAGGCGGCGAACGTCGGCGTCACGCGCGGCGCATGGGGCGAGGACGTCGCGGCGGACTTCCTGCGCCGGCGCGGCTACCTGATCGTCGACAGCAACGCCTGTCCCGTCGAGAAGGACCGGCGGCTGGAGATCGATCTCGTCGCGTGGGACGAGGCGACGGACACGATGGTCTTCGTCGAGGTGAAGCAGCACGCGACGCTCACGCCCTACGGGCGGCGTCTGCGCAGCGTGGACCGAAGCAAGCGCGTCAACTTGCGCCGCGCCTGCAACGCCTGGCGGCGCGTCAACAAGTGGCGCGGCAGCTTCCGGTTCGACGTGATCGAGATCTACGGCACGCCCGAGGGCGGCCGCCCCGTCATCGACCACATCGAAAAGGTCAACCTCTTCGCGAAACCCAACCGCTTCGTAAAATGGGACTGAAAGGCAACGAAAAAGGAGTTTATCGTCCTGCTCGTCTTACTTGTCCCATTCGTCCTATCCCAACTCCCAACTCTCAACCCAAAGAAAGGAACCTGACCATGAAACTGACAACGGCACTTGAAGAAGTCATGAAGACCATCCGCAAGGAATTCGGCGAGATGTCGATCCTGCGGCTCGGCGACGCGGCCGACCGCTCGGTCGAGGCGATCTCGACGGGCGCGCTCTCGCTTGACCTCGCGCTCGGCGTGGGCGGCCTCCCGCGCGGACGCATCGTCGAATGTTACGGGCATGAGTCGTCCGGCAAGACGACGCTCGCCCTGCATGTCGTCGCGAACGCCCAGAAGGCGGGCGGCACGGCCGCGTTCATCGACGCGGAGCATGCGCTCGACCCGACCTACGCGAGGAAGATCGGCGTCGATCTCGAAAACCTGATCGTCTCGCAGCCGAACTCCGGCGAGGAGGCGCTCACGATCTGCGAACAGCTCGTGCGCTCCGGCGCGATCGATGTCGTGGTCGTCGATTCGGTCGCGGCCCTGACGCCGCAGGCGGAGATCGACGGCGACATGGGCGACGCCCACGTTGGCCTTCAGGCGCGGCTTATGTCGCAGGCGATGCGCAAGCTCACCTCGACGCTTGCGCAGACGAAGACGCTCTGCATCTTCACGAACCAGGTGCGCGAGAAGATCGGCGTCATGTTCGGCAACCCCGAGACGACGCCCGGCGGCAAGGCGCTCAAGTTCTACGCGACCTGCCGGCTGCAGGTCCAGCGCATCGGCGCGATCAAGAGCGCGTCCGGCGAAGTCGTCGGCAACCGCACGCGCGTCAAGGTCGTCAAGAACAAGGTCGCCGCGCCGTTCACCGAGGCCGAGTTCGACATTCTCTACTCGTGCGGCATCTCGCGCGAAGGGTCGATCCTCGACGCGGCACTCGCGCGCGGTCTCGTCGAGAAGCGCGGCAGCTGGCTCGCCTTCGGCGACCGTCAGCTCGGCCAGGGGCAGCTCGCCGCCATCGCGTTCCTGAAGGAGCATCAGGAGGTCGCGGACGAACTCGTTGCCGGCGTCCGCGAGAAGGCGTCGGCCGCCGGCGGGAGGGAGGCGTCATGGCGGGTCTCGGCCTGACGGAGCGGCACGTCCAGGCGATCTGGTACGACGCGGCCCTCCGCCCCAAGCGCCTCGTGACGCGGCGCGGCAGCGAGGTCATTGTCGTGAGCCCGGGCGAATGGAATCTCGGCCCCGGCCCCGACTTCCGGCGCGCCGTGCTGGAGGTCGGCGCGGAACGACGGCGGGTCGTGGGCGACGTCGAGGTGCATCTGGCGCCCGGCGACTGGGATTTCCACCGGCATGGCGCCGACCCGAACTACCGAAACGTCATCGCGCACGTGACATGGGGCGGCGGGCCGGTGCCGACCTCGCTGCCGGCGGGCGCAATCTCCATCTGGCTCGGACGCTTCGTGACGGCCGACCTGTCATTCGCGCCCGAGCAGATCGACCTCGCGGCCTATCCCTTCGCCCGCCTTCCGCTCGACGGACGCCCCTGCGAACGGCGCTTCGGAAGCGACCCCGACGGCGCGAGGGCCGTGCTGGCCGCCGCCGGGCGCCATCGTCTGCGGATGAAGGCGCGGCGGCTGGCGGGGCGGCTCTGCGAACGCGCACGAAGCGCCGCCGGACGCGCAACGGGCGCGCTGGCAGCGGCGCGGCGGCAGGTCTTCTACGAGGAGGTCATGACGGCGCTTGGTTACGCAAAGAACGCCGCACCGTTTCGCCACGTGGCCGAGCGTGTCCCGCTGGACGCCTTGCCGCGCGAAATGGCGGCGGCGCGGACGGCCCTTCTCGTCGCAGGGGCGTTCGAGACATGGGAGCGGGCGGGGCTGCGGCCGTGGAATGCGCCGGAAAGCCGTCTCGCGCACGCGGCGGAAGCCTTCACGGAGACGCCCGTGATGAAACTGTGCGAGGTGCGCGACTTCTCGCGGGCGGCATGCCGCCAGATGGTCGCCGCGATGTGCGGCGCGCGGCGCAGGAACGAGGACGGCCTGCGGGAGCGCTGCATGGGGCGAGGCCGCGCGGCGGCAATCCTCGCGAACGTGATCGCGCCGTTCGCGCTCGCCGAGGAGCGGACGGAGGACGTGCCGGACTGGCTGCCGCCGGAAGACGTGTCGGAGCCTGTCCGCCTGACGGCGTTTCGCCTGTTCGGCCGCGACCACAATCCGGCGGCGTTCTATGCGACGAACGGGCTGCTCATTCAGGGTCTGCTCCAGATTCACCGCGATTGCTGCCTGCCGCTTTACCCCGACTGCGCGCCCTGTCCGCTGATGCGTCAGCCAGGCTGAGCGTGATGGCGCGCAGGCTCAAGCCGAACATGCGCCTCTCGCCATTTGGAGGGGGTGGTGTTCAGGCGTTCGCGGAAGAGGTGGGCCATCCGTTCCAATGAGGCAAAGCCCGCCTTTTCTGCGATTTCCGTGATGCGCCGTGTCGGGTCTTTCAGCAGTTCCTGTGCGGCTTGAAGACGGGTCTCGATCAGGATGTCCTGCACGGACTGGCCGTAGCAGGTTCGGAATCGCGTCCGCAGCAGGGACGGCGACACCTTGAGGTGCGTGGCGACGCGCGCGACCGTGAGACCTTCGCGGACGTGTTCGCGGATGTAGGCGAGCGCCTGTTCGACGAGATGTCCGGCGGGCGGAATCGTTCGCGTGGAGGCCCGCTCGACGAGATCCTTGGACGGAATGAAGATCTCGTTGCCGGGCTTTCGAGTCTTCATCAGCCGGTGCAGCTCCTCGGCGGCACGTCGCCCCATCTCCGTGTGATCGGGCTGGATGCTGGAGAGCGCGGGTCGGCAGGATTTGCAGAGGAGTTCGTCATTGTCGACGCCGAGAATGGCGACTTGGTTCGGAACCGAGAGCCGGAGTCGGCGACAGGCGTTGAAGACCGCCTCGGCCATCAGGTCGGTCGAAAGCATGACGGCGGCGGGTTTCGGAAGGTCGCGCAGCCAGTCCGCCAGCGTCGCCTGTGCGGGATTGAACACGTGCGGATGAATGGCGTGCCGGGACAGTTCGAGGTCGAAGCCTCGGCAGCGGTAGGTGCCCCAGAAGTTCTTCGCGAACTCCCGCACGAAGCCGTAGGCGCGGAACGCACCTCTCGAGCGGAAGTAGCGCGCACCCTGCCGACCGATGGCGAGGTCGTCATTGTGGACGAGGGCGATGGGCGCGTCCGGCGGCCGCACCCAGTCGGGCGGAGCGTTGTTCAGCACGACGGGCAGTCCGCTGTTCACGAGCGCGTCGAAGCCGGCGGTGCGGACGGTGAGGCCCGTGATCACGCCGTCGACGCTCCTGCGCAGGGCGTTCTGGACAAAGCGCGGCGTGAGGCCGCGTACGGTCTTGCCCAGCGGATCGGGCAGGATCGTCAGGTTCCAGTCGCGCTGCGTGTTCGCGTATTCAAGCACGCCGATCATGCACTCGCGCATGGCGATGGTCTGGGACGAAAGCGAAAGGACGATGTTTTTCACGTTGTTTTGATTGGCGACGAACGACGCCGCATTATACCATATCCCGCAAGAGGCTGCGTTCTGTGACGATTTCGGCAAATAACTCTTGTCGAAAACGACAGTCACGGGCGGATGGTTTGATGGTATAATACGCGCCAACGCATAAGCATACCCTAAAAGCAAAAGACGAGGACATCAACAAAATGAAGCGATTGATGTTTGGCATGGCAGTGGCGACGGCCGTTTCGCTGACGCACGCGGCAGACCTGACGATTGGCGTCGGCGAGTCCGAGACGCTTTCGGGCACGCAGACGTTTGACCGCATCTTCTGCAACGGCGCGCTGTCGATCGCGGAGGATGCCGAGATTTCCTGCACGTCGTTCTGCATGGCGTCCGGCGTCGTCGCGAACGTGTCCGTCACGCTTGGCAACAACGCGAAGCTCCTCATGCCCCAGGGGGGGGGGGGGGGGGGGGGG
>CAKTZA010000114.1 GCA_934635045.1 uncultured Kiritimatiellota bacterium
CCCCCCCCCCCCCCCCCCCCCCCCCCGATGCGGAACGCGCGCGCAAGCGCCGTCTTCACTTCCCGTCAGGCTTCACGCCGCCCCAGCGATCCGCGTCCTTGATCGACGGATCGGTCTCGGAGAACTGGAAGTCCTTGCCCGGAAGGATCGCGTTGAGCAGGATGCCCGTCAGCGCACCGACCGCGAGGCCGGAGAGCGCGAAGTTGACGCCGCCGACCGCGAACTTGATCGCCTTGGGGTCAGAGAACGAGATGCCGAGCGTGAGGACGAGGATGATCGCCGCGATGAGCATGTTGCGCGACTTGCCGAGATCGACCTGCGACTCGACGAGGTTCCGCACGCCGACGGCCGAGATCATCCCGTAGAGGACGAACGACACGCCGCCGATCGTCGCGCCGGGAATCGTGCCGATGAACGCGGAGAACTTCGGGCAGAACGAGACGAGGATCGCAAGGACGGCCGCGATGCGGATCACGCGCGGATCGTACACCTTCGAGAGCGAGAGGACGCCCGTGTTCTCGCCGTACGTCGTGTTCGCCGGCGCGCCGAACAGCGACGCGAGGCACGTCGCGAGGCCGTCGCCGAGCATCGTGCGGTGCAGGCCCGGCTCCTTGAAGTAGTTGCGGTGTACGGTCGAGCTGATCGCCGAGATGTCGCCGACGTGCTCCATGATCGTCGCGAACGCGAGCGGCACGATGATCGCAAGCGACGTCACGACAAGCCCCATGTCCGGCTGCGCGAGAACCGGGAACACCGTGTTGTCCCAATGGATTGGCAGGCCGACCCACGCGGCGTTCGCGACGTTCGCGTAGTCGATCGCCGGCGTCCAGCCGAGCTGGCCCATCAGGTACGCGGCCGCATACGAGAAGATGACGCCCATCAGGATCGGGATGATCTTGAACATGCCGCGCCCCCAGATCGAGAAGGCGATCACCGTCGCGATCGCGACGAGCGCGATCGGCCACGACGCCTCGCAGCTGTTGACCGCGACCGGCGAGAGGACGAGGCCGATGCCGATGATGATCGGGCCCGTCACGACCGGCGGAAAGTACTTCATCACCGTCTTCACGCCGCACGCCTTCACGAAGCCCGCAACGATGAAGTAGATGACGGACGACGCGGCGACGCCGATGCAGGCGTACTGGAGCGCGACCGGCTTCGTCAGCGTCTCGTAGCCCGCCGAGCCCGCAAGGCCCGTGAGCGCGAAGTAGCCCGCGAGATAGGCGAACGACGAGCCGAGGAACGCCGGCACCATCCGCTTCGTGAGGAAGTGGAAGAGGAGCGTGCCGAGACCCGCCCAGAGGAGGGTCGCGGACGGCGAGAGCCCCGTCAGGATCGGCACGAGGATCGTCGCGCCGAACATCGCGAACATGTGCTGGACGCCGAGGACGCCCATCTTCGGAAGCCCCAGCGTACGCGCGTCATAGACGCCGTCGAGGGCCGGATTCTTGTTTTCTGCTTGATTGGCCATGTTGTTCCTTTTGATGCTTAACGATTTGAAATTCTACTCTCCACCGATTCGGTCATTCTCTCACTCGCCCATTCGATTATTCGCTCATTCGACAATTCGATTATTCGATTATTCGATTATTTCCCCTTCTCTCACTTCCCCTCGTACTTCACGAGCGTCGCGACATCGTAGTCCTTCAGCGCGTTCGCCCGCGCGGCGAAGCCGGCGAGCTCGATCGGAAAGATCATCTTCACGACGGTGCCGCCGAGGCGCTCGACGAGCTTCGCCGCCGCGCGGGCCGTGCCGCCCGTCGCAAGGAGGTCGTCGACGATCACGACGCGCTGGCCCGGCTTCACGGCGTCCGCATGCATGTGCAGCTCGGCCCGGCCGTATTCGAGGTCGTAGGACTCGGAGATCGTCTCGCGCGGCAGCTTGCCCGGCTTGCGGATCGGCACGAACGCCGTGCGGAAGCGGTCGGCGAGCGCCGCGCCGAAGATGAAGCCGCGCGACTCCGGCGCGGCCACGAGATCGAATTCGCAGTCGGCGAGAAGCCCCGTCGCGCGGTCGAGGACGAGCTGGAAACCGTCCGGCGACTCGAGGATTCCCGTCACGTCGCGAAACAGGACGCCCTCTTTCGGGAAGTCCTGGATCGCCTTGACGTAGTTGTCGAGTTTCTTCATGTCGCCGTATTATACCATAAGTCAGACGCCGAGGGCGGCGCCCGAATAGAAGACCTTCCAGAGGAAGAGCCCGCGCGCGGGGGCCGTCTCGACGCGGGCCGTACGCGGCGGATGCGTCGCCAGCAGCTCGCGCACGGCTTCCGGCCTCTCGTGGCCCTTGCCGACGGAAATAAGAAAGCCGACCATCGAGCGCACCTGCTTGTAGAGGAAGCCGTCGCCGCGCACGATGAACGTGTAGCGGTGCCCGACCCTCTTCACGTCAAAGGAGAAGATGCGCCGCACCGTCGTCTCCAGCTCACGGTTCGGATTCGCCGCGAACGAGAGGAAGTCATGTTCGCCGACGAAGTGCCGCGCCGCCGCCTGCATGGCCGCAAGGTCGAGCGGACGGTGGCAGAACGTCCAGTAGGGCGCGAGATGCGGCGGCAGGATGTCCGCCTGATAGAGCTGGTAGCGGTATTCCTTGCCCTTCGCCGAGAGCCGCGCGTCGAAGTCCTCCGCCGCGTAGGCCGCCTTCAGGACACGCACGGCCTCCGGGAGGCGCGAGTTCATCGCGCGCACGAGGTTCTTCGGCGGAATCGGCTTCGTCAGGTGGAAATGCCCGACGAACCCGACGGCATGCACGCCCGCATCCGTCCGCGACGAGCCGAAGACGCGCACGGGCGCGCCCTCCAGATAGGCGAGAACGTCCTCGACAACCTGCTGGATGCCGAGGGCGTTCTCCTGGTACTGCCAGCCGGAGTACCCCGTGCCGTCGTAGGCAAGGACGACCTTGTACTTGCGTTTCATGAAGCGCGAACCTGTCCGATTCCGTCCCTGCCGACTGCGATGCGTCCTTACTGGACGACCACCGTCCGCTGTTCGTAGTGGCCGGGCTGCCAGACGCGCAGGATCGTGCCGTTCGCCTGAACCTGGTCAATGTACCGGCCCTCAACCCAGACGTTCTGCACCTGCGTGACGGGCGTGACGACCGTCGGCTGGACGACCACGGGCTGCGTGACGACCGTCGGCGTCGTCACCACGGTCGGCGTCATCACGACGACGGGCGCCGGTTCGACGACCGCCCGCGAGACCACGCCCCCGACAACGCCGCCGACGAAGCCCGGCCAGAAATTCCGTCCGCCGCGTCCCCAGAAGCCGTCGCTTGGACGATGATGCGGCGCACCGTGGCGCGGCGGAGGCGGCGGGGCCGGACGACGACCGCCGGGGCCACCAGGGCCGCCGGGGCCACCGGGACGCGCAAAGCAGGCGCCCGCACAGAGAATCGCGGAAACCGCGAAAACGACCGTTCGAGTCTTGTTGTTCATGTTTCTGTTCCTTTCTTTTGCTTTTGTGCTGTTTCGCATCTTTTTGTGCCTTACAAGAAATACAGGAGACGTGCCTCTCAAATTCTGACAGGGAAATCTCGATTCCTCAGCCGCCCTCGTCCTTTCCGGCGCCCTGACCGGCGGCCGGCGAACGCCGCGCGCGGAAGAAGTCCTGAAGAATCGCCTTCGACTCCGCCTCGCAGACGCCAGTGACGATTTCGGGATGGTGATTGATGCCGGGGTGGCCGAAGATGCCGAACGTCGTGCCGCCGCCGCGCTTCGGATCGGACACGCCCCAGACGACCGTCTCCAGCCGCGCGAGAACAATGCCGCCCGCGCACATCGGACACGGCTCCTTCGTGACGTAGAGCCGCGCGCCCGTCAGCCGCCAGTCGCCGACGGCGGCGAACGCGGACGACATCGCCAGCATCTCCGCGTGGGCCGTCGCGTCCGCCAGGCCTTCCGTCTGGTTGTGCGCGCGCCCCAGGATCCGCGCCATCGCCGGGTCGGGGTCGTAGATCGCCGGGTGCCCGTCGTGGGCCGGCTCGATGACGGCCGGCGCGACGATGACGCAGCCGAGCGGCACTTCGCCGTCCGCCGCCGCCTTCTCCGCCTCGCGCACGGCCATGCGCATGAACGTCTCGTCAAAGGCGGCGAAACGGCAGCTGTTGTTCGGATTGTTCGTGCGAGGCGATCCCATGCCGCGTATTATAGCATATCCGCATATCCGCGCGCACCGCCACGGCTCACGGGCGATTTCGCCGCAAGGCCCTGCGCCCGCCGCAGCCCGCAAAGGCCCTTGCGCTCTTCGCGTATCCCCCTTCGTGTTCCTTGCGTCATGAATCACAAACGCAGGGCGACTGTCTCCTGACAAAATCGACATATGAGAACAAGCCATCATCCGTCAAGTTGCCGTCGGTATCGTACCGGGGAAGGATCTCACACGGAGATACGGAGGCACGGAGAATAGAGGCGTACTGGTTGAGGGCGTTTGCAGCGTAGGCGTTGGTGACGCCGCCGGATGCGGCAAGGACGGCGTTGCCGATGTGGTCGTAGGCGTACGCCGACACCCGGCGCGTCTCATGGAGAGTGTATTTTCTGTCAGCCTTATTCGCCATCTGCTTTTTGGAGCCTTGCGAACTCATTTTGTCGTGCCATTTCTTATTGTCAGAAATGACCCAGGATATCTCTTCATAAACAAA
>CAKTZA010000115.1 GCA_934635045.1 uncultured Kiritimatiellota bacterium
GGCAGGGCAAGCGGAAACTCGGTGAATGCGTCGACCGAAAAAGGCAAGAACCGGACGGCCATCTAAAAACTCCATGGCCCCCGGCGAGACATGATTAAGCAGGTCTTGCCTAAACATGAACCGTGTGATAAAATGAACGCCATGAACGTTTCAATTGGCCTTGATATTGGCGGCACGAAGTGCGCGCTGTCCGTCGGACGCAACACAGCGGATTCCGTCGAGATCCTGCATCGTGAGGAGTTCCCGACGGCGGGACTTTCGTGGCAACAGGTGCTGGAGGCATTCGCCGCGCGCCTTGACGCTTACCTCGCCTCCACTCCTCTCCCCACCCCGTTCCCCGTTCCCTGTTCCCCGTCCCCCATTTCCCATCTCGCCGCCATCGGCATCAGCTGCGGCGGGCCGCTCGATTCGCGGCGCGGCGTCATCCTCTCGCCGCCGAACCTGCCGGGGTGGGACGACGTGCCGGTCGTGTCGTTCTTCGCCGACCGCTACCACGTGCCCGTGCACCTGCAGAACGACGCGAACGCCTGCGCCTACGCCGAGTGGAAGTTCGGCGCGGGGCGCGGCACGCGAAACATGGTGTTCATGACGTTCGGGACGGGGCTCGGCGCGGGGCTTGTCCTCGACGGGCGGCTCTATTCGGGCGCGAACGACAACGCGGGCGAGATCGGGCACATCCGTCTTGCGTCGACCGGCCCCGTCGGCTACAACAAGGCGGGGAGCGCGGAGGGGTTCTGTTCGGGCGCGGGACTCGTGAAACTGGCGAAGATCCGCGCGGCGGAGCAGGGCGTCGCGCTGCCCGACGACTTCAGCGCGAAGGAGCTCTTCCGCTGCATCGACGCGGGCGATGCGTTCTGCGCCTCGGTCTTCCGGGAGTCGGCCGCGCATCTCGCGACGATTCTCGCGTACGTGATCGACATCCTCAATCCCGAAGTCATCGTGCTGGGCGGCGTATTCATGCGCCAGGCGGAGCGCTTCCTGAAGGAAGTCGAGCCGATTCTCGCGCGCGAGGCGCTGCCGCTTGCGCGCCGCGTCTGCCGAATCGTCCCGGCGGGACTGTCCGAGAACGTCGGCGACTACGCGGCGTTGGCGGTGGCGGGACTGTAGAAATGATATAATAGGCAAACCGTGAAAATGAAAAGAGATAACGTCCGTTTGCTCGGCCCGATCCTGTTCGGCTTCTTCGTGATGGGCTTTGGGGACATCATCGGCACGGTGATGAACCAGGTGACGGAGGAATGTGCCGCGCATGCGGACGCGATTCGGTTCTGGATGCCGATCTTCGCCTACGGCTGGTTCCTGCTCATCTCCCTGCCGACGGGCGTCCTGTGCGGACGAATCGGGCGCAAGCGGACGGTGCTGCTGTCGCTCGCCGTCACGACCGTCGCGATGGCCGTGCCGCTGGCCGCGTCCGCCGAACGCTGGTGGCTCTACGTCGTTGCGTTCGCCTTGGTCGGTATCGGCAACACGATCATCCAGGCGGCGCTGCCCGCGCTGATGTCCAATGTGGTCGCGCCCGACCAGTTCACGAGCCGCCTGTCGCTTGGGCAGTTCGTGAAGGCCGTCTGCGCGGCGCTGACGCCCGTCTTCGTCTACCTGACGGCGACGGCGCTCGGCGACTGGAAGCTGCTCTTTCCGCTCTACGGACTGCTGACGGTCGCCTGTGCGGTCGGTCTGCTGGTGGCGCGCCTGCCGGACGAGCGGAGGGTCGAGGCGTCCGGGACGGACGCGGCGCAGGGGACGGGGCGGACGAGTCTCGCGTCGTGCCTGGCATTGCTGAAAGACACCTCTGTGGCGGCGATGACGGTCGGCATCTTTTTCTCGGTCGGTGCGGACGTCGGGTTCTCGATTGCGATTCCGGAGTACCTGAAGAACGTCTACCAGGTCGACAAGAATCTCGCGGGCATGGGGCCGACGGTCTATTTCGTCGCGAAGACGCTCGCGGCGTTCGCGGGGGCGATCCTCTTTGCGAAGGTGTCGGCGGCGACGTGCTTTCCGTATTTCATGGGGTTGGGCGTCCTCTTGACGCTGGCGATTCTCGTCGCGCCGGGCGCGGCGGCGTTTCTCGTCCTTGTCTTCGCCGTGGCGCTTCTCACGGCCAACAGCTTCGGCATGTGCATGGGGCTCGCGATGAACCGCGCGCCCGCGAAGGCCAACGAGATCTCGGCGCTGATGGTGATGGCGATTGTCGGCGGCGGCATCGTGTCGGCGCTGTTCGCGCCGGCCCGGCGCGCGTTCGGCCCGGCGGGCCTCGTTGGCGTCCTCGCGCTGTGCCTCGCGTACCTGTTTGCGCTCGGCGTCTTCGCAAGAGTAGATGCTCACACGGAGAAACGGAGGCACGGAGAAAAGTGAGAAAATTCTATCGGACACATCGAATCAGGTACGGGTATTCCGACTCTCCGACTCTCCGTCACTCCGTGCCTCCGTGTGAAATATCAAGCAATATCAAACCATGAATAAGATCATAGACGAACTCTCTGAGCGGTATCCGCAGCTGAGGGGCTGCGCGAACGACATTTCAAAGGCGTACGAAATCCTCCTCGCGTGCTATCGGGCGGGCGGCACGGTGCTGACGTGCGGCAACGGCGGCAGCGCGGCGGATGCCGAACACATCGTCGGCGAGCTGATGAAGAAGTTCCGCAAGCACCGCGCGATTCCGTCCGCGCTCGCGGCGAAGCTGCCGCCGGAACTCGCGGCGAAGCTGGAGGGCGCGTTGCCGGCCGTCTCGCTCGTCTCGATGAGCGGCATCCTCACGGCGTTCGCGAATGACGTCGCGTGGGAGACGGCGTTCGCCCAGCAGGTGCTTGGCCTGGGGCGTCCCGGCGACGTGCTGATCGCGCTCTCGACGAGCGGCAACAGCACGAACTGCGTCAACGCCGCGCACGTCGCGCGGGCGAAGGGGCTGAAGGTCATCTCGCTGACGGGCGCGGGCGGCGGACGGCTCGGTGCGCTGGCGGACACCGCGATTGCCGTGCCCGAGACGGAGACCTACAAGATACAGGAATTGCATCTGCCGATCTACCACGCGCTCTGTGCGGCGGTAGAAGACGCTCTGTTCGATGTCGCATACGGGTGATGCCAATCTGCGTCTGCGGTTGTTTTGCGATGAGCGAATCCGTCCAGCTCTGCGCCGTGATGGCGTCCGCCCTGCTGTGGGCGGCCGCCGCCGTCGCGTGGGCGGCGCGGCACGGGGCTTTCGCGTCCGTGCGGCGGGACTGGGGGGCCTGTCCCCGTGCGCGCAAGGGGCTGGCGGCGATTGCTCTGGCGGCGGCCGTCGCGTGGGCGGGGGTAAAGCCGGGCGGAGAGAGTGGCTCACACGGAGGCACAGAGACACGGAGAGAAAGTCGCGAACCTTCCGCAGGACAGCTTGGGATTGACATTTCTCCGGGCGATCTCCGTGACTCCGTGGCTCCGTGTGAGATACGCCCGTCGGCGGCTGGTTGCGGCTACACCCTCTCTCGCATCGGCACGAACGAGGTCTTCTCCTTCGCTCCGCCGGAGGGCGCGGTCATTGCGGAGAACTGGCGGCGGCGCGGCGCGGCCACGGACTGGATGCGCCTGTCCTTCGGCGGCTGGGAGTTCCCGTTCGGCGAGGCGGCGTTCTCCAGCCTGGTCGTCTTTGCGAATGGAACGATCCTCCTCTCGACGAATGCCGCGCTGAGGCCCGTCACGGCCTCCCTTGGCCTTGTCCCCGCCGCGAACTGGGGGCGCCTCGCCGAGTCGAACCGTCCGAGCCTCTTCTGGCACGGGATGCGGGACGACGGCTCGCTTCTCCTGACATGGCAGAACGCGCTGCTGCACCGTGCGCCGACGAACCCCGTCTCGTTCCAGGTCGAGCTGAGCCCGAACGGGAATTTCGCCTATCGCTACGACCTCTCGCGCCTCGCCTCGGACGGCCTCCTCACGAACGTCATGGGCGGCGTTGAGGCGGGAGAGGGAAAAAGGAAGAAGGAAGAAGGAAGAAGTGCGGAGGGGCAAATATCCTTTCTTCTCTCGCGCGCGACGACAAGCCTCGCGTTCCGTTCCGACAGCGAGCGGCGGTGCGACGCAGCGAGGGACGCGTTCGACGAGGCCCTTGGCGGGCTCGACCCGCTTGCGTGCCCGTCCGGCTCGACGAACACGGTCTGGGAGCATCTCGTCTATACGGGGACGACGAACGGGCCGTTCGCGTATCCGCAGTCGACGGAGCGGACGGCGGTGCTGTGCGTGTCCGTGGCCGGCGCGGGGCGTGGCGAGCTCCTCGTCGGCAGCCGCGCCATCCCGCTCGTGGGAGAAAGGTCTGCGACGCTGAACACATGCACCGAAGAAACGCAAAGCGTTTCGGAGGGGACCTTCGCCGAAGGCGAACCCGAAGGGCGCGCAAGCGGGCGCGAGGGAATGGAGGGGCGGAGGCACGGAGTTGTAGCCACGAATTTACACGGATTGGGCGAGGGGGTATCCACGAATCTTCACGAATCGGCACGAATCTCAATTCGTGAAAATTCGTGTCAATCCGTGGACAAGATCGTGTCGGGTGGGTCGGGTGCATCACACGGAGGCACCTATCCCCCGAGCGAAGCGAGCTGCACAG
>CAKTZA010000116.1 GCA_934635045.1 uncultured Kiritimatiellota bacterium
CGCGGCATGAGCCTTGTGTCCTTTGCGTTCTCTGCGGCTAAAACCCTTTGACTCTGCATAAATATCTCGTTGCACCCAAGCAAGTGTCGTGCCAACTTTTCGAGGGAATTTGCTTTCGCTCAACACGGAGAAAACAGAGACACGCCTCCGTGTTCAGCGTCGCAGACAACCCCTCGACTGCGTACGTCTGTCCACGAAGGACACAATGCGTTTTCTCTGCGCCCGCCTTGCGCCCCCGCTGCGGCTAAGGCTTGAAAAACGAAGCCCCGCTTAAATTCCCCTGAAGTCCGTCAAATTGGCAAAATGCGCCCTCTGGCTCAACGGCAAATGTCAGCCGCTTCTCGTCAAGTTCCGCCGGACGCGCTTCCCGCGCAATGCGCACGAGGTCGACAAGCGAGCGGATCATGTCCGTCAGGCGCAGCTTCGTGCCGGGCACGTCGCGCCAGACCTCAAGCGGAATCTCGCGCACGCGCCGCCGCAGCTCGTCCGGCGGAATGCGCTTCAGCAGCTCCACGTCGAACAGCCAGCGCGAGATGAACGGACGCGCGAAGACGCGCGCGGCGAGGTCGCGCCGGAAGAGCTTTGCGCCGCACTGCGTGTCGTAGACGGGCAGCCGCGCCAGCGTCCGAATCAGCGTGTGCATGACGGTCCCGGCCAGCCCCCGTCCGCCCGACCGCCCGATACGCGCGCCGAGATGCGGCCAGCGCGAGCCGATCGCCGCCCAGCAGGACGCATCCTCCGCCAATGCCGCGAGAAACGCCGACAGCTCGGAAAGCGGCGTCGCGAGATCGGCGTCCCAGAAGCCGATGAAGTCGGCCGACGTGTGCGCGAGCGCCCAGTTGACGCCGATGCGGACGGCTTCGGCCTTTCCCTGATGGCGCGGCAGGTAGAGGGCCTTGATCGCCGCCGACGCGCGTTCGAGAAAGGCCAGCGTCTCGTCCGTGCGATCCGTCGAGCCGTCGTCGACGAAGATGAAGGTCAGGGACGGGTTCTGCGCAATCGCGTCGAAGAACGCCTCGGGCCGCAGACGGGCGTATTCGTTGCGGCAGGGAATGACGAGGGCGGTCGTTTTCATCGGTGAATCCTTTCCAGCATCACGTCGCCCGGTTCGGGCGTCGCATGCAGACGTCCGCCCAAGTAGAACTCGGCCGAATACGGCAGGGGCCGCGCCGACGAGAACGTCGTCCCCGGCGGATGCACCGCCGCCGCGTCACGGTACAGGCGGCCCGAAAGCTTGTCGGACGTGACGCGCCCGACCGCCAGACCGCCGACGAGCACAACGCATGAGATCCCCGCCGCCACCGGCAGCAGGCGGAAGACGGTCGCCGCCTCGGCCCGCTCCGCGAGCCACGCCGCCGCGAGCGGAATCGCAGGCATGAGGTAGGCCAGCGGCACGCGCGACGTCAGGCACCAGAAGCCCGTGAGGACGATGACCGCAAGCGCCGTGAAGCCGGGGCGTGCGCGCAGCTGGGCCGGACGGAAGCGGAAGAACGCGAGCGGCGTCCACGGCAGCGTCACGACCGCGAGCCAGACGACGGCCATGCCGCGAAAGAACTCGCGCCCCGCCCCGTAGCGGTCGCCGTAGTTCGGCGTCACGAACCGCAGGAAGTTCTCGTGGACGAAGAAGTAGTTCAAAAAGCCCGGCGTCCGCTGCTCGGCAAGCGCGTACCACGGCACGGCAATCGCGAGGAAGAGGACCGTCCCCGGAATCCAGGCGTGGCGAGCAAGGACGCGCCACCGCCGGTTCACGAGCGCATCGACGAAGACGGGCAACCCAAAGAGGACGAGCGTGACCGGCCCCTTCACCAGCATGCCAATGCCAAGCAGCGCCGCGATCGCGAGCGACAGCAGGCGTGTCGGCCGTTCGTTGAACGCGCGTTCGAGCAGCAGCGCGCCCGCCACGCAGAACGTCAACGCCATGTCGGTCATGCAGAAGCCGGCGTCCGCAAAGAACGCCGTGCTCGTCGCCGCAATCGCCACGGCCGTCCACCCGGTCGCGGCGTCGCGGTCACGGCGCACGACGAAGAAGAGGGTCGCGAGCACGCCCAGCGCCGCGAGCAGCGACGGCAGACGGACGGCGAATTCGCTTTCGCCGAACGCGCGGCAGAAGAGTCCGCCGAGCTGGAAGACGAGCGGCGGCTTGCCGTCAAAACTCTGGTAGACACCCTCGTGGATGAAGTGCGGCACGAGGAAGTCCCCCGTGCGCGCCATGTTCGCCGACAGCGTCGCGTAGCGCGACTCGGACTTGTCAAAGACCGGCGTGACGGCCATGACGGCCAGCCGCACGGCCAGCAGCGCACCGAGGATGCAGACAATTCGTTTTGTTTTCATGCCCCGTAGTATAGCATCCGGGGCTTGCCGCAACCTTACGCCAACATTACCATTTGGAAAGGCGGAAAACGCCGCCAAACTCACGGCTGCCAGGCGAATCGGGCGAAGACGCCCGTGCGGAGCTGCGCGGCGGCGGCGATCGCGCGGCGGCGAATGCCCGCGTCCGAGACGTTCCGCAGCTTGTCGAAGAGGCCCAGCGCCTCACGGATGCGGCCGACGTTCGCGAGCGCAAAGCCGAAGTTCAGCATCGCGTGCAAGTTGTTGTGGCTGCGCGCGGGTGCGGTCAGCGCCGCGCCGAAGAGCCGCACGGCCTCCTCGTCGTCCCCTTCGCGAAACGCCGCAATGGCAAGCGCGTCCAGCATCAGCCCCTCGCGGTCGCGACGCGGACTCTCCGCAACGCCGCGCCCCAATCGCCGCACCTCCGCAAAGTCGCCCGGCTCGCCGCGACACGCGAGCACATAGGCGAGCGCGGCGGCGGTGGACGCGCTCGGCCGCAGCCGCAGGCTCTTGCGCAGCATCGCGACGCCCTCCGCCAGGCGGTTCTCTCGCGCACACGCCTCGCCGCCAAGGACGCGCAACGCCCGCCAGTGGTCAGGGTCGTCCGCCAGCACGCGCGCGTAAATCGTGCGGTCGCTCGCAAACGCGCGAATGGTCGGCACAGTCAGCGCCATCTCGCCCACGGTCAGGCCGACGGACAGCACAACCGCCGCACGCACCCGACGGCGCGCGACGGCTTCCAGTCCGCACGCGACCAACAGCGCGAGGAAGACGGACGGCAGATACGCATAGCGGTCGGCGTACGCCTTGTCGCCCGTCACGCCCAAGAGACCGAGGACGGGCAACACCGCCACAAACGCCGACAGCCCCGCGTAGCGAACCGCCCGCCGCGCGAAATCCGATTTGAGTTTTAGGCTCGCGTACCCCACGGCGAGAATCGTCACCGCCAGCACGGCGAGGCCCTGCACACCGTTCAGCGGCCAGCCGCCGAACACGGCGCGATAATCGAGCCGCAGACCCACGGGCCAGACGAGGTGCGACACGTAAAGTCCCAGCGAAACCGCCGCGTTCAAAAGCCGCCAGCCGACGGTCGTGTCCGAGAAGTCCACGGCGTCCAGTCCTGTCGGACGCGCCTGCGAGACGAGGGCGACAAGCCCGACGCCCAGCGCCAACAGTAGCATCGACACATAGCGACGGAAGCGGCGCGGCGCCGTCGGCGTGACGAAACGCGCCGTCAGGTAGGCGAGGACGGGCAGGCAGACGGCTGTCGGCTTCGACAGCATCGACGCGGCAAACAGCACGAGCGTCGCGAGATAGAGCCGCCAGCCGCCGCGCGTGCAGAAGCGCATCCAGATGAGCAGCCCCGACAGGCCGAAGAGCGTCCACAGCTCCTCCTTGCGCGAGGCGATCCACGTGACGGCCTCCGCGCGCATCGGATGCACGGCCCAGAGGAGCGCGGCGGCGAACAGCGTCCACGGACGCACCCGCGCACCAAGGAGGCTGCGCAGGAACAGCAGAACCAGCACGGCGTTGAGCGCATGCAGGACGACGTTGACGGCATGGTGCGCCATCCAGCCGCCGCCGAAAAGCGAGAAGTCCGCCATGTAGGAGACGAACGTGAGCGGCATCCAGATGCCGCCGTGGCCGAGGTCGGCGAACGCCGTGCGGACGTTTGCGAGCGACAGGCCGTCGCGCACGAAGGCGCAGCCCGCCGTGTAGCCCCAGTCGTCGAGGTTGAGATGCCCGTTCGTGACGCCGACGGCGAAGACCGCGCACGTCACGCCGAACAGGACGAGCACCCGTGCGCAGAATTTCGGCATAGATTCGTTCCTTTTTGCGGACTATTATATCACATCATGGCGAAGCCCGATGAGGAGCCGACGGTTCGGGCGACTGTCGGTCCGACGGGCCAATGATGGTGTGCTGGATTATCCCCGGTTTTTGACCCCTAAAATCGACCGCACCCAATAGAATCAGGGGTGCGGTCGTGTTTTTGTG
>CAKTZA010000117.1 GCA_934635045.1 uncultured Kiritimatiellota bacterium
CGCCCTTCGTGCAGCCAGCCTTCCTGTCAGTATGCCATTATCCTTACTGAGTAGATTCCTTTCATTCTACAAGTTCTGCCGAGCTTCGCTTGGCGCACCATGTTCTTCTCTCCTTTTGCTTTCCTTTGTTTCTGCAAGCCGTTGTTGACGACACCGTCATTTGCACGTTATGGTCTTCTTGCGCTTATAGTCATAGCAAAGACAGTTCTTTTGTCGCAAGTACCGATCTGAATTGTTTCCGACCCGGACGATCTTTATCAGCTTGGAGTTCGTGTCAAACGTAACGAAGTTGAAGCTGTCCTGACTTTTCGAGCCTCTGATTCGAACGGAGTCATTCCATTGCGAATTGAGACTGGCGTTCTCAAAGGCGATGCAATACTGGGCCGGATGCCCCTTGATGACGCCTTGATAGTCATAATGCGAATCTCCGTGCATCCAGCAGATGAAATCTCCTCCAGACGAAATAAAGGCATCCACCTCTTGAACGAACTTCATCATGCTGTGACCGCCATTGTAAGGCTTTAAGTCAATGCTGTTGAAGGTGTTGTTCTCCGAATCCTGAATCACTTCAAACGGAAAATGCTTTGCGGCGACAACGGAGAGGCCTTTCTCCTTCGCGTCCGAAAGCGCCTGTGCAAACCAATGAAGCTGCTCGTCGCCCGTGTCTTTCGGAACGAACATGCAGTCCAGAACGATGAGCCTCACCTTGGCCTCCGCATAGTCCTTGTAATACCAGCAAAAGCCCTTTTCCTCGGCATCAACGGGCTGGACGACGCCCCAGCTTCCTATATGGGGCTGAAAGTACCTAACGTAAGACTCCTTCCCGGAATGATACGACCAGTCCGCCTCGCTCAGGCTGCTATTGAGGGTGTCGTGATTCCCGATGGTCTTCAGAATCTTTTCCGTGCCTTCAATGCCGTCCCAGAAGTCCATGGGGTCTGCAAACGAAGATGGAACCATATCGCCAAGGCAGAGCATGTCGTCGATGTAGCGCCCGTACTCACGCGAGAAGTCGACGTATCTCTTCAGGTTTTCCTTGCAGCCATGAATGTCCGTAAAGACAGACAGGGTGCAAAGCCGATGGGACAGGACCAGGTTGCTTGAATAGGGCCTTGTCGACTGCAGGATGAGGTTCCCCACGGTCTGCCTGTCATTTAAGTGGAAGACGGAAGATTTCCCGTCGGCAAGATCGCCCGACAGGCCCGCCAGAGACGACGGCTTTCCGTCCGAAGCGCAGAGCGGCGCGGCGGCGAACGACGCCGTGCCGACGATAAACGACTTTCTCGTGACCTCACTCATCTTCTTTTCCCTATTTGGAATGTCCTTGGAATTGTCCGGCGAAGTCGCACGGCGCGTCCGCCATCTCGAAGACCAGCTCGCCGCCCTTCACGAGATCCGCGTGCGACAGCGCGCGCGCGGTGACGCGGCGCCCGTTCAGGGTGACGCGACGCACGTACTTCGCCCGCTCCGAAAGCCCCTCCGCGCGGACGGTCAGCGTCTTGCCCCCTGCGAGCGCGAGCCGCATCTCCTCCGCCTGCGGCGCGCCGACCGCGTACTCGCCGCCGCACGGGTTGAACGGGTAGAGCCCCATCATGGAGAACAGGTACCACGCGCTCATCTGCCCGCAGTCGTCGTTGCCGCAGAGCCCGTCCGGCTTCGGCCGGTAGGCGTCGCGGCAGATGTCCCGCACGAGCTCCGCCGTCCGGGACGGGCGGCCCAGCACCGCCGGGAAGTAGGCGATGTGGTGGCTCGGCTCGTTGCCGTGCCAGTACTGCCCGATCTGCCCGTCCTTCACGCGGCCGTCCGCGTCCGCGCCGCCTTCGTCGTTGTTTTCGCTCGGACGCGCCTGCAGGGGCGGCGTCGCGAAGAAGGCGTCCAGCTTGGCGAGCGCCTTCTCGCGCCCGCCCATCGCCTCGGCGAGGCCGAACGGGTCCTGGAAGACGTGCCACGTGTAGATCCAGGCGTTCGCCTCCGTGTAGTCGCCCCAGAATTCGCCGGGCGCGCGGTTCCGGCGCGGGTCAAACGGCTCGCGCCAGCCGCCGCCCGCCGTCTTCGGCGCGCGGGCGCGCGCGAACCCCGTCTTTTCGTCGAAGACGTTGCGCCAGTACCCGGCGTACCTGCGCGCCTCGGCCGCCGTCTTCGCGTGCCCGGTCCGTTCCGCGAAGTCCGCGATGCACCACCAGTCGTAGGCGAACTCCAGCGTCCGCGAGACGGAGCCGCCCGGCCTGAGGTCCGTGTCGAACGCGCCGGGGAAGTGCGGAAAATACCCGTTCTCCCAGTAGGCGTTCCAGCAGTTGACCGGGTTCTCCCCGTCGTTTCCGACCATGGACTTCACCATGAGCCGGAGGGCCTCCTCCGCGTCGAAGTCGCGGAAGCCCTTCGCCCAGGCGTCTGCAATGACGGGGATCGCGTGAATGCCGATCATGTCGTGCCCGTCGTCCGCCCACATCGTCCACATGGGCAGGTGCCCGTGATGACGGCCGAAGGAGAGCATGGAGTCGACGAAGCCCGGCACGCGCTCGGGGACGAGCAGCGTGTAGAGCGGATGCGCCGCGCGGAAGGTGTCCCAGAGCGAGAGGGTCGAGTAGTGTCCGCGCGCCGCCGTCGCGACGCGGTCGTCCGACGTGCGGTAGCGTCCGTCCACGTCCGCCTGGTCGTTCGGCTGGATGCAGAGGTGATAGAGGGCCGTGTACCAGCTCGCCTTCTGTTCATCGGATCCCTTCACGAGTTGCATCCGGGCGAAAAGTTCATTCCACGCCGTGCGGTTCGCCGCGCGCACGGTCTCGAAGGTCTGCCCCGCCGTCTCGACCTCGCGGTTCCGCCGCGCGCCCTCCTCCGACACGCCCGAGAGCGCGACCTGCACGACGAGCGGGCCTCCCGACGCCGGGAACTCCACGACGAACCGGTCGCCCGCCCCGTCGAAGGCGTCGGTCGGCAGTCGGCGGATCGACGCCCACGGGCGGTCGAACTTCACGGAGTAGAAGAGCCGGTAGAGCGTCCACCCCCGCGCCCGCTTGCCGCCGGAGATCTCCGTCCGGTCAGGGGCGAGCGCGTAGTTCGACTCGGGGACGCGCGGCCCGAACTTCATGTTGAACGGCTGCATCAGCATCGCCGCCGCGTCCACGAGGAGCTTCGGCCTCGCGCCCGCCGGGAACGTGAAGCGCCACCACGCGACGCGCGGCGAGGTCGTCGCCTCCGCGCGGACGCCGCCCCTGTCGAGCGTGACGGCGTAATGGTCGGGCGCGCAGGACTGCGTCTCCTTGCGGAACGGCGAGGCGAGGCCCGTCTCGTCGAAGTCGCCGACGAACGGCATGAGCGAGAGGTCGCCCATCGCCGGGCGCCCCGTGCCGTTGAGGTGCGTCTGCGAGAAGCCCCGGACCGTCGTGTCCGTGTGCCTGTAGCCGGAGCACGTCACGCGGTCGCCCGTGTCGGGGCTCGCCTGCACGAGGCCGAACGGACGGCACGAGCCGGGGAACGTGTTGCCCTCGCCGACCGTCCCGACGAGCGGATCGACCCAGCGGACGAGATCCTCCGCCCGCGCCACGGAGACCGAGACCGCCAAAAGAACCGCCAGACGGCCAGCATTCCGCATCTTATGCCGCATTTCTCTCATTTCCTTCACTTTCCGTTCGTTTCTTCGGGGCCTGTCCCCAAGATTTCGGGGGCCTGTCCCCACGATTCCCACGATTTTCGCTCTCCGCTCCGTGCCTCCGTTTCTCCGTGTGAGATCCCCCGAACCTGCACGGTCGGGTCTTGACTTGTCAGCTTTCGTCATGGCAACGTTCCTTTTGTGGTTTCCATAAATTCAAACGTTCGGACGAGGCTCACACGGAGCCACGAAGGCACGGAGTTCCAACGCGAATCGCGACTGCGCGCGAGGCCCGCGAACGGACGCGCGTCAGAGGCCGTCAGGCGGCCCTCTACGGCCTTGGCTAATAGATGGGGGGGGGGGGGGGGTATTGAAGCCGTGTGCAAACGCGCCTACGCGGCTCCTGCCGCGCTTCACGAGGGCCTTGGACCCCGCGTTCGCGCATGTCCTTTTCAGCGTCACGGCGACATGATACCAAATTTTCTTGCCCCGCGCAACCCCTCACGCGCCATCAATCTGCGAACGGGTGCACCGAGATATTTATGCAGCCACCCCACATTTCCCACTTGATTTTCGCATACGCATATACTAT
>CAKTZA010000118.1 GCA_934635045.1 uncultured Kiritimatiellota bacterium
GTAATGGCTAAATATATATTTTAATAAATTGCCCCCCCCCCCCCCCCCCTGATTTTTGGCAACTTATCGCGGCGCGCGTCACCGCGCTACGAGCAGAGCTCGTCCGCGAGCGCGGCGAGTTCACCTGCCGACTGCTCGTTCAGGGCGGACTTGATGTGCACCGTGTTCGCGCAGAACGTGATGTTCTTCGACTTCTCGAAGAGCCCCTTCATCACGCGCGCCGCCGTCGGCGCCCACGAGCCGTTCTCGATGAGGCCAATCGTGCGGTTCTGGTAGTTGCGCTCCGTCAAGTGGGTGATGAACGTGCGCATGAACGGGAAGATCTCGGCGTTGTACGTCGTCGTCGCGAGGACGAGCTTGCCGTAGCGGAAGGCGTCCTCGATTGTCTCGAACATCTCGTCACGCGCGAGGTCGGCGACGACGACCTTCGGGCAGCCGCGCGCCTTCAGCATCTCGGCGAGCCGTTCGACCGCCGCCTTCGTGTGCCCGTAGACCGACGTGTAGGCG
Organism: uncultured Kiritimatiellota bacterium; assembly: GCA_934635045.1. GTDB lineage: Bacteria > Verrucomicrobiota > Kiritimatiellia > RFP12 > UBA1067 > UBA1067. The sequence goes on from CAKTZA010000118.1 coordinate 508, forward strand.
ATGAGCACGCCCTCCGACTCGACGGCGTAGCTCGCCCACGTCGTGTACTGCTTGACCGCGTGCGCAATCGCCTCCGGCGCGTCGAGGACAGGGCCGTGCAGCGGGCAGATGATCCGGATGTCGAGCCCGGCCGCCTTCTTCAGGAGCGCCATCGTCTGCGCGCCGTACTTGCCGACGATGCCAATGTAGTAGCGGCGCGCCTCGCAGTCCCACCCTTCGGGGTCGACGACGTCGTTCGCGCCGAACTTGCCGAAGCCGTCCGCCGAGAAGAGCGCCTTGTCCGTCGTGTCGTACGTGACGATCACCTCCGGCCAGTGCACCATCGGCGCGGCGACGAACGCAAACGTGTGGCGACCCGTTGCGAGCGTGTCGCCCTCCTTCACGACGATTCGGCGGTCGGCCCAGTCCGTGCCGAAGAAGTTCTTCATCATCGTGAACGCCGGGGCGGACGAGACGACCTGCGCGTCCGGGTAGGCGGCCATGAACGCCGCGACGTTCGCCGAGTGGTCCGGCTCCATGTGCTGGACGACGAGGTAGGCCGGTTTCCGGTCGCCGAGGAGCGCCCGGATGTTGCCGAGCCATTCCGCGCCGAAGTGCTGGTCAACCGTGTCGAAGACGGTGATTGTCTCGTCCAGGACGACATAGGAGTTGTAGGCCATGCCGTTCGGCACGGGATACTGGCCCTCGAACAGGTCGACCTGGTGGTCGTTGACGCCGACGTACTGGATGTCTTCGGTAATCTTCATCTTGGTTCTCCGTTTTCTTTGAAAAATTTTCGTCGTATTATACCAAAAACCCTGCACCGGCAGAACCGAGCCCATCGGCCCATTGACGGGGGGAGGCGATTCTGCTATACTGCACATCATGCGTTTGCGGTGAATTCACGTTTTTCTTGCGTACGCGCGTCACGTGAGCGGCCAGGCGTCAGCATTTCCCGCAAACCAACCACTAAACAAAGGAAAGAAAGAAAAATGGAAGTCGTAATCTGCAAGACGAAAGAGGAAGCCTCGAAGCTCGCGGCGGACATGATCACCGCGCAGGTCAAGAAGAACCCGAAGACCGTGCTCGGCCTCGCGACCGGCTCGACGCCCGTCCTCATGTACACCGAGATGGCGAAGGCCGTCAAGGCGAAGAAGGTCTCCTACAAGCAGGTGAAGAGCTGGAACCTCGACGAGTACTACGGCCTCCCCGGCACGCATGACCAGAGCTACCGCTACTTCATGAACGAGAACCTGTTCAAGAAGATCGACATCCAGATCAAGAACACGCACGTCCTCAACGGCCTCGCGAAGGATCCCGAAAAGGAGTGCAAGGCCTACGAGAAGCAGATCAAGGCCGCCGGCGGCATCGACCTCCAGGTTCTCGGCATCGGCTCCGACGGGCACATCGCGTTCAACGAGCCGGGCACGTCGCTCCAGAGCCGCACGTCCATCGTCTACCTCACGCCCTCGACCGTGAAGGACAACGCGCGCCTCTTCTTCAACGGCGACATGGAGGCCGTGCCGAAGAGCGCGCTCTCGATGGGCGTCGGCACGATCTGCGAAGCGAAGAAGATCATCCTGCTCGCGTTCGGCGCGAACAAGCAGGACGCCGTCAAGGGCTGCGTCGAAGGCCCGATGACCCAGTTCTGCACGGCCTCCGCGCTCCAGGCGCACAACGACTGCTGGATCTTCTGCGACGAAGCCGCCGCGAAGAAGCTCACGCTCAAGAAGTACTACCAGTGGCGCAGCGCCACGAAGCTCGGCCTCTGAGACGCACTCCGCTTATGGCATCCAACTATACGGACTTCCTCTGCACGAAGTGCCACACGGAAATCCAGGCGACGCTCGACATGGTCGGCCAGGAGACCGAGTGCCCCGCCTGCGGCGCGCTGATCCGCATCCCCGCGCCGGACGATGCGGACGGCGTTCTCCGCCACGGGCCCAATGACGACGACCCTGACGCCATTCAGGCCATGAAGTCGCGGACGATCCGCATCGAGCTCGGCGACCTCTGATTGAGGGAGGGAACTGGGAATGGGGAACGGGGAACTGCAAGGCAAATGAGAAAGGCGCGAAAGAAGAAAGCCAGGCGGTCGCCGTCCCGGCGCCGGGCGTTGAAGCTCGGCGTCGGGATGCTGGTCGTCCTGACGATCTGGGGCGGCTGCGCCGAATGGTTCGTGCACCATCCGCGCAAGTGGCTCGACCGCAAGTTCGCCGAACTGCCCCGCGCCGTCACCGTGCCGCTCTTCTGGCTCGGCAACCCCCTCGCGGACATCACGGACGCGCTGGGGTGGACGGGCCATGACGCCGTCTACGAATACGACCTCGAAGCCCCGGCGGGGCAGGTGTTCTTCGCGGGGGCCCCGGTGCGAACCGGCGCGCCCGCGCCGAAGGACATCCGCATTCTCCGACGCGGCGAGTTCGTCCTCGGCTGGTCCGACTCGCTGCGCCATCCCGTCTGGTGCGCCTACCATGTGAAGAAGGACGCGAAATTCGAGGTCGGCAAGCGTCCGTCCTTCCGCATCGACCACGCCGTCCCCGCCGCGCCGCGTCCCGACGCCTACGCGAAGAGCGGCTATGATCGCGGACACCTGGCGCCGAACTACGCGATCGCCACGCGCTACGGCGACGAGGAGCGCCGCAAGACCTTCCTCATGTCTAACGTCGCCCCGCAGACGCCCGCCCTGAACCGCGGCGTCTGGCGCGAGGTCGAGCATCGCATCGCCGACCTCTGGACGGCCCGCTACGGCGAGATCTGGGTCGTCGTCGGCTGCATCTCGCCGCAGTACGGACGCGAGACGCTCGGCCTGACGGACATCGACGTGCCGACCGACTTCTACCAGGTCATTCTCGCGCAGGAGGGGATGGACGTGCGCGCAGTCGCGATGCTCTTCCGGCAGGACGTGACCTGGCGCGAATGGGCTGCGCGCAACATCGTCTCGATCGACGAGCTCGAACGCCTCACGGGGCTTGACTTCAACCCCGACCTGCCGTCGTTCATTCAGGATCCGCTCGAAGCCGAAACGCCCTCTCGCCTCTGGCCGATTCGCTTCCGCGACATCTTCCGCCAGATCCTGATCCGCTTCCAGTAGCAGGGCCTCTCTCGTTGGGGCCTGAATCGGCTGAACGTGCCGAAGGTCTCATTTCCCCAGCCCTTTCCGTGCCGCCCAAAGGGCGCTTCCTCCCCTTCCGTGGTCTTTCACAGGATCGCCTCGCGCAGAGCCGCTGAGAACGCAGAGTTTCGCCAACCGGCTCTACGAACTCTGCGGTGCTGCGTGGTGCAACGTCTCACACGGAGTGACGGAGACACGGAGACCGACTGAAACGCTCCGTGCCTCCGTGGCTCCGTGTGAATCTATCCCCAAGAGGCTCTGCGGCCTCTGCGCCTTGGCGCGGTGCAACGTCTCACACGGAGTGACGGAGACACGGAGATGGGCTGGAACGCTCCGTGCCTCCGTGGCTCCGTGTGAATCCATCCCCAAGAGGCTCTGCGGCCTCTGCGCCTTGGCGCGGTGCAACGTCTCACACGGAGTGACGGAGACACGGAGATCGACTGAAACGCTCCGTGCCTCCGTGGCTCCGTGTGAATCTATCCCCAAGAGGCTCTGCGGCCTCTGCGCCTTGGCG
>CAKTZA010000119.1 GCA_934635045.1 uncultured Kiritimatiellota bacterium
TGTTCTTTGAAAACCGAAAGTTGGAGATTAAAGAGAATTACAACTCATATACGAGACGAAATCCGGGGCGGGTCAAACCGCCTCGGGGCGAGGAAGAAGTTTCTTGCTAAGCGTATACGGGCGCACGACGGATGCCTTGGCATCGGGAGGCGATGAAGGACGCGGAAGACTGCGACAAGCCACGGGGAGCCGTCAACAGGCCTTGATCCGTGGGTTTCCGAATGGGGCAACCCGGCCGCCTTCATCGGCGGTCATTCCGGGATGAACAAAGATAGTCCCGGAAGGCTACACGTGGGGAAGTGAAACATCTCAGTACCCACAGGAACAGAAATCAATCGAGATTGCGCGAGTAGCGGCGAGCGAAAGCGCAGGAGCCCAAACCGGAAGGCTTGCCTTCCGGGGTTGCGGGACCGGAACGTGGTACCGGGACGGATAGGCGAAGCCGCTGGAAGGCGGCGCCACAGCGGGTGAAAGCCCCTTAGCCGAAATCCCGACCGGGCCTACCGGCATCCCAATTAGGGCGGAGCACGTGAAACTCCGCCCGAATCCGGGGAGACCACTCTCCAAGGCTAAACACTACCCGATGACCGATAGCGAACGAGTACCGCGAGGGAAAGGCGAAAAGAACCCCTGCGAGGGGAGTGAAACAGACCTGAAATCGTGCGTCCACAAGCTGTGGGAGCGTCCTTCGGGACGCGACCGCTTGCCTTTTGCATAATGAGTCCGCGAGTCACCGTATCCGGCGAGCCTAACCGAAAGGGGAGGCGAAGCGAAAGCGAGTCCGAACAGGGCGACCTTCAAGTCGGATGCGGTGGACCCGAAGCCCGTGCGAGCTATCCTTGGACAGCGTGAAGCCCCCGTAACGGGGGGTGGAGGCGCGAACGAGTGACCGTTGAAAAGGTCTTCGATGAGCTGAGGATAGGAGCGAAAGACTTATCAAGCCGGGTGATAGCTGGTTCTCTCCGAAATGCCTTTAGGGGCAGCCTCGGACAACACTTCCAGCGGGTGTAGAGCACTGATCGATCTAGGGTCCCTACCGGGATGCCGAAGTCCGTCAAACTCCGAAGACCGCTGCGACTGGATATCCGGGAGTGAGACAGTGGGGGCTAAGCTTCATTGTCGAAAGGGAAACAGCCCAGGACCGCCGAATAAGGCCCCAAATCGACGCTAAGTCACTAAGGCAGTGAGGTCTCTCAGACAGGTGGGATGTTGGCTTAGAGGCAGCCACCATTTAAACAGTGCGTAACAGCTGACCACTCGAGAGACCCCGCGCCGAAAATGATCGGGAGTCAAGCGCCGAGCCGAATTCGCGGGCCGCCGCCCTCAGGGCGGCGACGGTAGGAGAGCGTGGCAGGCGGCGCCGAAGCGGTGCGCGGAAGCGGCCGTGGAGCGCCTGCCAGCGATTATGCGGACATGAGTAACGAAAAGCCGGGTGGAAATCCCGGCCGCCGGAATCCCAAGGCTTCCCGGGGCAGGTTCGTCCGCCCGGGGTCAGTCGGCACCTAAGGCCAGGCCGAAAGGCGTAGCCGATGGACACACGGTCAACATTCCGTGACTGGCGGGGGTTTAAGCGGGGATCGGAGAAGGACAGCGGCGGGGGCCAATGGCTATCCCCCTTGCGGCCCGGAAGGGCCGTGACGAGCGTCGGGCTTGCCCGGCGCGAGGCCGTGCGTCCACGCTTCCCAGAAAAGTCCCCGTGCACTAACCCGCCAGCCGTACCAAAACCGACACAGGTGGGAGGGTACAAGGATACCAAGGCGCGCGAGAGAAACCTCGTTAAGGAACTCGGCAACATGGCCCCGTAACTTCGGGAGAAGGGGTCCTCCGGGGCAATGCCCGGAGGCGCAGTGAATGGGCCCATGCGACTGTTTAACAAAAACACAGCACCCTGCCAACGCGCAAGCGGACGTATAGGGTGTGACACGTGACCAATGCGGAAAGGTCAAGGCGAGGGGTCAGCCGAAAGGCGAAGCTCCGAACCAAAGCCCCCGTGAATGTCGGCCGTAACTATAACGGTCCTAAGGTAGCGAAATTCCTTGTCGGGCAAGTTCCGACCTGCACGAATCGTGTAACGATATGGGCGCTGTCTCAACGAGGATCTCGGTGAAGTTGTAGTGCCGGTGAAAATGCCGGATACCCGCAGAAGGACGGAAAGACCCCATGAACCTTTACTGTATCCTGGTACTGGGCTCTGGTCGGATGTGTGTAGAATAGCCGGGAGGCTTGGATGCGCCCTCGTCAGGGGGCGCGGAGCCGAAGCGTGAAATACCGGTCTCATCCGGGCGGAGTCCTAACCCCGAGCCGTCATCCGGCCGCGGGACAATGCCAGGGGGTCAGTTTGACTGGGGCGGTTTCCTCCCAAAAGGTAACGGAGGAGTTCGAAGGTACGCTCAGCGCGGTCGGCAATCGCGCAACGGAGCGCAAGGGTAGAAGCGTGCCTCACTGCGAGACGGACACGTCGAGCAGACGCGAAAGCGGGACCTAGTGATCCGGCGGTCGCTCGTGGAAGCGCCGTCGCTCAACGGATAAAAGGTACTCTGGGGATAACAGGCTGATCGCGGCCGAGAGTTCACATCGACGCCGCGGTTTGGCACCTCGATGTCGGCTCTTCGCATCCTGGGGCTGGAGAAGGTCCCAAGGGTTTGGCTGTTCGCCAATTAAAGCGGAACGCGAGCTGGGTTCAAAACGTCGTGAGACAGTTTGGTCCTTATCCTCTGTGGGCGCAGGAGAGTTGAGGGGAGCATTCCCTAGTACGAGAGGACCGGGAATGACGGGCCCATGGTGTTCGGGCTGTCGCGCCAGCGGCAGGCCCGGTAGCTATGCCCGGAACGGATAAGCGCTGAAGGCATCTAAGCGCCAAGCCTCCCCCAAGACAAGCTCTCCCGGGCCGCAAGGCCCCTGAAGTCCGGTCGCAGACGACGACCTCGATAGGCCGAAGGTGCAAGCCCCGCGAGGGGTTGAGCTGATCGGTACTAACCGGACGTGCGGCTTAGCTTATTTTTCATTGACTTCACAGGAGCGTGAGATCATCCCTCGCGTCTCGCATGTGGGTCGTGGTTCTCTTTAGTCCCCGACTTTCCGGCTTTCTGCCGGTGGCCATAGAGGGGCTGCAATACCCGTTCCCATTCCGAACACGGCAGTCAAGCGCCCCTTCGCCGAGGGTAGTGCGGGACCCGCCCGCGCGAGAGTAGGGCGCCGCCGGCTT
>CAKTZA010000120.1 GCA_934635045.1 uncultured Kiritimatiellota bacterium
GGATCCCGTCCGACTTGCATGCCTAATCCACGCTACCAGCGTTCGTTCTGAGCCAGAATCAAACTCTCAGAAAAAAAAGTTTTCGAGTTCCGCTCCACACAAACATTACTTGCTGTTTTCTCGACTGCCGACTTTCAAAGAGCGATGTCGCGCTGTTCGGCGCAACGGGTGCATAGTATAGCAAAAAAGCCGTGGGGCGCGCAAGGGGGTCCCGCAACTTTTTCGGAGAAACCGCCATAACCGCGCAAAACGCGCGGAAAGCGCGCGTTTCCGAAGCGCACAGAAGAGGGAAAACGGCCCGACCGAAGGCGGGAGACGGCCCGACAGGCTGGGGACAGGCCCCCTCCGAAGCGGGGACAGGCCCCCCGAAAAGGCAGGACAGGCCCCCGCTTCAGCGGTTTTCGCGTTAAGCGATCACCGCCAATTTGCAGTCGTGCGGCAGGTCGATGAGCCCGGCGGAGATCGCGAGGCCCCCACCGAAGCCAGAAATCAGGACGCGCGGCGGCTCGGACGTCGCCAACAGCGTCTCCGCGTGCGCGGCAAGCGTCGTTGGCACGGACGCGCTCGACAGGTTGCCGAAGCGATCCGCCGAAATCAGCACGCGATCCGCCAGCCCCACCGCCTTCGCAAGCTGCCGCACGAGGTAGACGTTCGGCTGGTGGGGCACGAAGAAGAAGGAAGAAGGAACAGGGAAGAGGGAAGAAGGAAGAGGGAAGAGGGAAGAAGGAAGAGGGAAGAGGGAAGAAGGAACAGGGGTGGAGGGACGGGACGGGGGAAGGGATGACAGAAAGTCCTTGAGGAACGCCACGACGTCCGTCGCGACGAAGCGGAAGACGCCGAAGCCGTCCATCTCGATCGTGCCGTCCTTCTCCAGCCGCAGCGCCTCGCCCTGCGCGCCATCCGTCAGAAACGCAAACTGCCAATCCGCACTTTTTCCTTCTTCCTTTTCCCTTTTTCCTTCGATCACGCTCGCCGTGCCGCCGTCGGAAAGAAGCGGCGCCGTCGCGGGGTCGGTCGCGTCGAGAAAGGCGCTTTGCCGGTCGCCGTCCAGGAGGAGGACCTTCTTGCCCGTCTCGCGGACGAGCAACGCGGCGAGGTAGAGCCCATAGCCCCAGCCTGCGCACGCCTGCAGGACATCGAAGGCGAGAATGTCCTTCGGGAAGCCGAGCCGCGCCTGCGCCTGTGCGGCGAGGCAGGGCATCCGCTGAAGCTGGGTGAAGGACACGGCGAGAATCGCGCCGAATTCTTCGGGACGCGCCCCCGTGTCCGCCAAGACGCGCCGCGCCGCCGCGAGGCAGAGGTCAAGCCCCGACACGCCGTCCGCCGCGACGCGACGGGCGGGAATGCCCGTCGCCGCCGCGACCTTCGGGTCGTTCGGGACGCGCCCCGGCGGCACGCACGCGGCGAGGCCGGCGAGGCGCACGCCGCCTACTGAACGGATTTCCACAGGTCGTCCACCGTGTGACAGGTGAGGAATTCGTCCACAGACATCCGCCGCCCGAAGTCGTTCTCCAGCGTGACGAGAATGCCGAAGCCCATGAGCGACGACCAGTTCGCGACCTCGCGGAAGCGCGTCGCCCGCGTCACGCCGGGCGTCTCCAGGACGTCCGCGAGGCGATCCAGGAACTCGGCCTCGGTCGCCATCAGAGGACTTCGCAGTGCGGCAGGTCGCCGACGAGGGGCTTCGCGTACGCGAGGAACGCGGACGTGACGTCGTGGCCGTTCTTCGCGATAAATTCCTTCGGAACCGACCGCGTGTACTTCGCGGCGGCCGCCGCCGGCATCACCTCGTAGGAAACCGCGTACTTCTTCCCCTTGCCGCGCACGAGGCCGATCGTGCCCTTGTTCGGGTAGCCGTCCTCGCCGTCCGCCGCGCGCAGGGCCGCGATGACCGCCGCCGCGCCCGCGCGCATCGCCTCGTCGAGGTCGGTCTTGCTCTGCACGCCGGGGAACGAGCGCTGCAGGTAGCCGAACGTGTCGGCGCGGACGCGCTTCACGCCCGTGCGCGCCTTGAGCTCGCGCGCGAGGCAGTCGCCGAGCGCGCCCGTGCCGGACATCTGGACGTTGCCGTGCGAGTCCTTCTCGCCCGAGCCGAGCGTCGCGCCGATCGGCACGCCGTCCTTGCCGCGAATGCCCTCCGAGACGGCGACGACGCAACGGCCGAGCCGATTCAGGACGGCCTGGACGTCCTTCGCAAACTTCTCCAGCGTGAACGGCACCTCCGGCAGGTAGATGAGGTGCGGGCCGTCGTCCGGGCGCTCGCGCGCGAGGGCCGACGCGGCAGTGAGGAAGCCCGCGTCACGCCCCATGATGACGTCGATCTTGACGCCGCCGAGCGCACGGTTGTCGAGGTCGTCGCCTCGGACGGCCGTCGCGACGAAGCGCGCGGCGGAGCCGAAGCCGGGCGTGTGGTCGCAGCTGCGCAGATCGTTGTCGATCGTCTTCGGGATGTGGTAGACGACGAGCGGATAGCCCTCCTTCTCGGCCTCCTCGCCGACGATGCGCGCGGCGTCCGCCGAGTCATTACCGCCGATGTAGAAGAAGTAGCCGACGTTGAGCCGCTTGAACTCCTCGAAGATCTTGCGGCAGTCGTCCGCCGTCGGCTTCAGGCGACAGCTGCCGAGCGCCGAGGACGGCGTCGCAAGGAGGCCGCGCAGCTTCGGGAACGGCACCTTGCGGAGGTCGAGGTAGTCGCGCGACAGGATGCCCTGGATGCCGTGGCGCGCGCCGTAGATCTTGCCGATCTTGTCCTTGCCGTCCGCCTTCGCGAACACGAGCGCGCCGACGAGCGAGCCGTTGATCACCATCGAGGGCCCGCCCGACTGGGCAATGACCATGTTCATCTTCTTCATCTGCTTTCTCCCGTTTTTCCTGATTTCGACGCGCCCGCCCGCGCAAGATCAGCGGCGCGGGCCGACGGTTTGGGTAATTATACCAAATTTCGTCCACATGGGGCATGCGCCTACCAGCTGGATTATCCCCGGTTTTGGAAATGGCTACCGAACCCTCGCGAGGCCTCGCGCGGTTTTCATCGATTTTGCCG
>CAKTZA010000121.1 GCA_934635045.1 uncultured Kiritimatiellota bacterium
TTTTTTTATGCCCCCCCCCCCCCCCCCCCCCGTTAACTGCTGAAGAGCCGGCGCGCGAGGCGCAGATCCTCGCCGCGCTCAAGGGAACGCCGAGCGAACGCGAAGACCCGCGCGGCATTCTCGTCAACAAACCCGACTACGTGGTCTTCGTGCCGCGTCAGCCGCGCGATCCGAGACTGCGCGACCCGAAGAAGCCGGGGGATACCTACAACGACCACTTTCAGGTCATCGAGGACGAAAGGTGCGGACTGCTGTACGCCTTTTGGACGCAGGCTTCGCGCGAGGGCGCCATCGACCAGCACATCGCCTTCTCGAAGAGCGCCGACCGGGGCCGCACGTGGACGGAGCCGGTGATTCTCGCCGGTTCGCCGAACAAGGCCAATCCGGGTCTGCTGGCAAGTTGGCAGCAGCCGATGCTCGCGAAGACGGGGCGGCTCTACTGCCTGTGGAATCTCTCGGTCACCAACAGCAAGGTTCAGTCGTTCGGTGCCTGTTGGGGTGCCTATTCGGACGATGGGGGCGAGACGTGGTCGCGTCCGCAGTCCACGCCGCTGAAGCAGATGGTCTACGACGCGATTGCGGGTGCGCCCGACTGGATCAACTGGCAGCGTCCGCTTCGGCTGGGCGAGGGCGGGCGTTTCCTCGTCGGCTGTTCGCGTACGGGCAAGGCGCCGTGGGATCGGGCCTGGGGCACGCGGACGGAGTTCTGGCAGTTCGAGAACATCGACGACAACCCGGAAATCCCGGACATCCGCATTTCGATGTTCGCGACGAACCGACTGGCGCTGACGACTGCCGATGTCGAAAAGATTCCCGGCACGTTCAAGGATTCCCAGATGGCGGCAGAGGAGGCTGCAATCGTCAAGTTGCCGGACGGCTGTCTCTTTGCCGTGATGCGTTCTTCCGTCGGCTCGCCCGTCTGCAGCCGCGCGCGGAAGCAGTATGCGCTCGTCACGTGCCACGACGCCACCTTCACCTTCGTGCCGTCCGCGAAAGGGGCGTTTGCCGCCGCGCGGCGGTTCCGCGACGTGAGCGGCTACGAGCCGGGGCCGGGCGTCGGCACGCTGCTTGGGCGGATCTGCCTCGACCAGTGGTGGGGCACGGACTATGACCGTCTCGCGGCGGATGTCGCGCGCGCGGCGAAATATGGCGTGCGCGATGCCGTCTTCGTGAAGCACGACTGGCAGCGGTGGGGATACGACTTTCGCCTGCCGGATGTCTTTCCTCCGCGCGGTTGCGTCAGGCGGTCGAGCCGGACGGCATCTTCATCGACGTCTTCTCCGCGATCGCGCCGTTTGACTACTACGACCGCGCGGGCACGTTCTACCCCAAGACGCGGACGCAGCGGGAGTGGGCCTCGGCGACCAGCGGTATTCTGCGACTGACTGGCGGAGCTGGGGCGACACGGCGCTGCATGGCTACGGAAGCGACGACTACCTCTGCACGACGGTGATCGGCGGACGCGCGCCGATGTGCGACGGCCCTCGTGACCGTGCCGGGCGAAGCGGCGCGCCCCTATGCGCCCGGAACGTACCGCGTTGCGCGTCGGCAGGTTGTTCCGTGAGGGAGGAATTCACCCGGCGCGATTAGGCCTGCTGGCGGCGCCAGTCGCGCATCGTGAGGCCGAAGCGCCTCTTGAAGAGGTTCTTGAGGTAGTTCGGGTTCGCGTAGCCGCAGCTCGCGGCAATCGCGTCGATGGGCTCGCGCGTCGAGGCGAGCAGCCGCTTGACCTCGTCCAGCCGCGTCGTGATGATCATCTCGCCGATGGACGTGCCCATCAGCTCGCGGAAGCGCAGGTCGGCAAGGCGGCGTGAGCAGCCGAGGTGGCGCGCGACGTCCGAGACGGAAATGTCGCGTGTGGCATTGCGCCGGATGTAGGCGATGGCTTTCTGGACGAGCTTGCCGGCGACGGAGACGTCGGCCGTCGATTCGCGGCGGATGACGGCCTTGACGCCGACGAAGAGCATCTGCGCCGGTGCGGGCTCTGTTCCGTTCATCAGCGCGGCGAGCGCCTGCGCGGCGAGGAAGCCCTCCTGCTCGAAGTCGGGCTGGATGGAGGAGAGCGGCGGTCGGCAGTTCTCGCAGATGAACGTGTCGTTGTTGGTGCCGAGCACGAGCATGTCCTTGGGGACTTTCAGGCGGTGCCGCCGGCAGTATTCGAGAATGTCGTAGCCCCGGTCGTCGTTCGCGGCGAAGATGCCGATCGGGCGTTCGAGGCCCTTGAGCTCGGACGGCTCGTTCAGCTCGTGTGCCCAGAGGCCACGGTCGCGCAGCATGTCGCGAAAGGCGCGGAAGCGGTCGACGCTCCATTCGAGGGCGGCCGGGCAGTGGACGAAGGCGTAGGAGCGGCAGCGCCCGGTCGCGAGCAGGTGGTCGACGGCGGCGTGCCCGATCTTCTCCGGCGAATTGCGGATGAAGACGATGTTGCGCTTGCGGGCCGAGAGGGAGGGGTCGTGGATGTCCATGACGACGGTCGGGATGTCCGTCGCCGCGAGGAGCGCGGCGGTTGTCTCCGTGTCGGGGATCGAGACGATGAAGCCGTCGTAGCCCTCGACGAGCGCGCGCCGCATGCGCGCGGGCGTGAACTCGGCGGCCGTGCGGATGAGCGTGATGTCCCAGTCGTGGTTCTCGCCGAGGGAGCGGAAGATGCCCGAAAGCTTGTCCCGTCCGGCGACCCCGGCCATTCTCAATGCGATGAAGACGCGTTTCATGGCAGGAAAGTATACCAAACGGGCCTCGCGGATAAAAGGGCACACCATCACTGGATTATCCCCGGTTTTGGAAATGGCTACCGAACCCTCGCGAGGCCTCGCGCGGTTTTCATCGATTTTGCCGT
>CAKTZA010000122.1 GCA_934635045.1 uncultured Kiritimatiellota bacterium
TCAAGGCCCGCACGGGCCTCACGGACGCCGAATGCCGCCGCATCGGTCACGACAACGCCCTGAACCTGATCGGCGGCTACTGACGGCGCGGGCCCGGTGCGCCGCCTCCGGCATCCGGCAGGTCTCGGGCGAGAGCGGACAGCCCGGCGGAGGAATGGCGATTTTGGTATAATGTGCGGCCATGTCCGGAACGATCTCCGCCCTTTTCGTCCTCTTCGCCGCGACCTTTACCGAGTCGAAGACGCTCGCCCTCCAGCTTCACCTGGACCGCGCGGGCTACTCCTGCAACACGGCGGACGGCGTCTGGGGCCGAAAGGGCGAACGCGCGCTCCGGCGCTTCCTCCTTGACCGGGGCGAGAAGCCCGTCCCGCTCGCGCCCGACGTCGCCTACGACCGCTACTTCGCCCGGATGCCCGATCCCCTGCGCATCGAGACGGTGACGCAGGCCGACCTCGACGCGCTCGTGAAGATTCCTGACGACCCCGCCGCCAAGGCTCGGCTCACGCGCATGGGCTACGAGTCGATCCGCGAGATGTTCGCCGAGCGCGGGCACCTCTCGCAGAGGGCCCTCGCCCGCCTGAACCCCGGCGTCGACTGGCAGAACGTCCGCCCCGGCCTTCGGCTCGTCATCCCCGACTTCCCGCCGATCCAGGAGGAGTTCGCCGCCGCCGAGCGCGGACGGCCGCGCCGCCCGAAGCGCCCCACGGCCACGCTCGTGCGCGTCTCGATCTCGAACCGCGAGATCACGGCATTCGACGCGAACGGCAAGTGCATCGGGCTCTTTCCCTGCTCGATTGCCGCGAACAAGGCGAAGGTCCCGCCGCACGGCGAACTGAAGATCACGAGCTACGTCGCCTGGCCGAACTACACCTACACGCCCGACGTCACGCCCAAGGGGAAGAAGGTCCAGCGGTTCGTCTGGCCCTCCGGCGAGAACTGCCCCGTCGGCGTCGCATGGCTGGGCCTCAACCTGCCGGGCTACGGCCTGCACGGCACGCCCGTGCCGGAGTCCGTCGGCTTCACCGGCTCGCACGGCTGCTTCCGGCTCGCGAACTGGAACGCCGCGCGCCTTTACGCGATGTGCCGCCCCGGCACGAAGGTCGTCATCGAGCCCTGAAGGAAACGACATCACAAAAGATCGTTCAGGAGATTCATGCAACGGGTCTTCTGCTGGAGATTGGCGCGGCCGTAGACGTTGAGCGTGAAGGACACGTTCTTGTGGCCGAGGATTTCCGAGAGGGACTTGATGTCGAAGTCGCAGATTTCCATCGCACGGACGGCAAACGTGTGACGCAGCTCATGGAAACGCATCCGTGAAAGGCCGTGCCGCTTCAGGTAGCGGACGAAGAACTGACGATAGGTTCGCGGTTCGGTCGGCGAGGCTCTTCCCGTCAAGAGATAGTAATCGCAATTGGGCGAAACAAATTTTTCGAGCGGGCGAACCAAGAGCGACGGCAGGGGAATCGTCCGCAGGGATGTCGCCGTCTTGGGCGGGCCAATGTGAATGCGCGACTTGCCCGTGCGCTTGTCGTAAATGCGCTGAAGTGTCTTGTTGACGGAGAGCGTCTTTGCCGTGAGGTCGATGTCTTTCATCTGAAGCGCACACAGTTCGCCAATGCGAAGCCCCGTGAAGAGCGTGAGCAAAATGCCCATCGCGCGTCGATTCAATCCAAGATAGAGGGTCTGGATGAGCAGACGTTCCTGATCCTGCGAAAGCGAGGCAACAGGACGCACTGTCTGCGACTTCGGATATTCGATCAAAGACCAATTCAAAAGAGGAATGAGGCGCAACTTGTAAGCGTAGGCCATCGTGAGCCGGAACACGAGAAGAATATCGTGGATTGACTTCGGTGAAAGGCCTCCGTGACCGTCCAGCCGCCCGTGCGCATGAAGATGGAGAACATAGGACTGCACATTGGCCTCCGTAATCGCGCCGATTTTCATTCGTCCGAAGTGCGGGAGGAGGTGATTGACCGCAATCAGCGTGAAATTCGCATGGGTCGAGAGCGTGACCATCGGCTTTTTGGCCTTCAGCCATTCGTGTACGAGGGTCTTGAATAACGTGTTTGTCGTCATGTGTATTTTTCTTTCTTTTGGACGGGCACCAGCGCCCGCGCCACAGAATATACACGGAACTGAACCTCGGAGGCTGAGATTGGATTCCTCGCGCAGAGTCGCAGAGCCCGCAGAGGGTCGCCTTGGTCTAAGCAGTGAAGTGCCACATAACCACTGTTTGTGTCTTCAAGGGGTTCTCTGGAG
>CAKTZA010000123.1 GCA_934635045.1 uncultured Kiritimatiellota bacterium
AATAGACGGCGCACTTCAGTCAATAGGGTACGCAACATTTTGAAGATTAGTCAGTCAGCCAACTGGCAAACTCGGGTCGGGCGTGCGGCACGTCTTTCGGGTGCCGTGCATTCCGGGCGTGAACGACACGGCGACCGACCGCGCGGCGTTCCGCGCGTGGGCGGGCGACTCGCCAATCGAGTTCCTGCCGTACAACGCGGCGGCCGGCGCGAAGTATCCGCTGCTCGGCCGCCGCTACGCCCTGTGACGTCGAAAGCGGGGGCTTTTGCGTCCCCGTCTTCGGCGGAATCGCGGGCGCAAGCGCGGCGGATTATGCTATAATTCAACGATGAGCGAATTCCTCAAAGCCTGTGCCGTCGCGGCGTCCGCCTTGCTGTGGACGGCCGCCGCCGTCGCGTGGGTGGCGCGGCACGGGGCTTTCGCGTCCGTGCGGCGGGACTGGGGGGCCTGTCCCCGTGCGCGCAAGGGACTGGCGGCGGTTGTGGTTGTTGTGGCCGTCGCATGGGCAGGGGTGAAGCCGGGCGGAGAGAGTGGCTCACACGGAGGCACAGAGACACGGAGAGAAAGTCGCGAACCTTCCGCAGGACAGCTTGGGATTGACATTTCTCCGGGCGATCTCCGTGACTCCGTGGCTCCGTGTGAGATAAGCCCGTCGGCGGCTGGTTGCGGCTACACCCTCTCTCGCATCGGGACGAACGAGGTCTTCTCCTTCGACCCGCCGGAGGGCGCTGTCATCGCCGAGAACTGGCGGCGGCGCGGCGCGGCCTCGGACTGGATGCGCCTGTCCTTCGGCGGCTGGGAGTTCCCGTTCGGCGAGGCGGCGTTCTCCAGCCTGGTCGTCTTTGCGAATGGAACGATCCTCCTCTCGACGAATGCCGCGCTGAGGCCCGTCACGGCCTCCCTTGGCCTTGTCCCCGCCGCGAACTGGGGGCGCCTCGCCGAGTCGAACCGTCCGAGCCTCTTCTGGCACGGGATGCGGGACGACGGCTCGCTTCTCCTGACATGGCAGAACGCGCTGCTGCACCGTGCGCCGACGAACCCCGTCTCGTTCCAGGTCGAGCTGAGCCCGAACGGGAATTTCGCCTATCGCTACGACCTCTCGCGCCTCGCCTCGGACGGCCTCCTCACGAACGTCATGGGCGGCGTTGAGGCGGGAGAGGGAAAAAGGAAGAAGGAAGAAGGAAGAAGTGCGGAGGGGCAAATATCCTTTCTTCTCTCGCGCGAGACGACGAGCTTGACGTTCGTCTCCGACAGCGAGCGGCGGTGCGACGCGGCGCGGAGTGCATTCGACGAGGCCCTCGGCGGGCTCGACCCGCTCGCGTGTCCGTCCGGCTCGACGAACACGGTCTGGGAGCATCTCGTCTACGCGGGGACGACGAACGGGGCGTTCGCGCATCCGCAGTCGACGGAGCGGACGGCGGTCTTGCGCGTCGCCGTCGCCGGCTCGGGGCGCGGCGAGCTCCTCGTCGGCAGCCGCGCCGTTCCGCTCGTGGGAGAAAGGTCTGCGACGCTGGACACGAAGGGAATGGAGGGGCGGAGGCACGGAGTTGTAGCCACGAATTTACACGGATTGGGCGAGGGGGTATCCACGAATCTTCACGAATCGGCACGAATCTCAATTCGTGAAAATTCGTGTCAATCCGTGGACAAGATCGTGTCGGGCGGGTCGGATGCCTCACACGGAGGCACCTATCCCCCGAGCGAAGCGAGCTGCACAG
>CAKTZA010000124.1 GCA_934635045.1 uncultured Kiritimatiellota bacterium
TTTCGCCGTGTCGCTCGTTGCCGTGTCGTGCGTTGTCGTGTTGCCCGTTTGCGCTTGTCGTCCATTTGCGCTTGTTGTGTGAGGCCTTGATTTCTCCAAGATTTTCGCGCTTTCCGCGCCGATGCCGCACATTATACCATAAATGAGAATTCATTGCGGAAAATTCTTAAAACTTGAAGAGGCAGAGGAAAAGGCGTGGAAGGGTTATTGATGTTCTAGGCGGAGAAGAGCTTGGCGAATGCGTTAAGGTTGAGGGCTGTCCGTGTGTTCGCGCGACCGCCAGGTGCTCATGGACATGCCGAAGCGGGCCTTGAAGACGTATTTGAGCCGCTGGATGTTGGCGTAGCCGCACAGGCGCGAAATCTTGTTGATGGGAAGATGCGTCGAGGCGAGCCGTTCCTTCACGAGCGCGAGGCGGCGGTCTTCGATGGCGCGGCGGAGAGACGTGCCGGTGGCGGCTCCGAACCGGCGGTCTGCGAGGCGGCGCGAAATGCCGAGATGCCGAACGACATCGGACACAGAAATGCACTCCGCCGCATGGGCATGGATATAGGCCAACGCACGGGCGACCAGATGCGCGGCCGGTGGCGTGGGCGCGGTCGATTCCCGTTCGACGACTTCTCCCACCGGCATGAAGACAGGCTTGGGGCTGGCGGCAGACGGTGTGCGCATCATGCGGTCAAGCATCTTGGCCGCTTCTGCGCCCAGTGTCTCATGGTCGATCCGAATACTGGAGATTGACGGCGTCGTGTAGTCGCAGATGAGCTCGTCGTTGTCGACACCGAGGACGGCGACCTGATCCGGAATCGACAGCTTCGCCGCCTTGCAGGCTTCAATGGTCTCCTGCGCCCGCAGGTCATAGGCCGTGAAGACGGCAGTCGGGCGCGTCAGCGTCTTGAGCCAGTCGGAAAGAGGTCCCTTGCCGCGTCCGTAGATCAGACAGTCCCGACCAGCTGCGTCAAGTGCCGCTTTGTAGCCGCGTTCGCGCAGGCGGGACCATCCTCGGTTCTGCTCGTCCGGCACGAACGCGAAAGAGGCGAAGTTGCCGAGCTTAAGGAAGTAGTCGGTGGCCGTCCGCCCGATCTGCTCGTCGCCGTCGAGAATGAGGGCGATGGCGTTTTTGCGCGACCGCAGGGCGGGCGGCGGGAAGTCCAGCAGGACGGTGGGGACCGTGGAGGCGGCGAGAGCGGTGCCGACCTGCGCATTGGCATGGACGAGAAAGCCGTGAACGCCGTCGGCTTCGGCCTGACGGATGGCCTCGTCCGTAAAGTCCTTGGGGTCGGTGACAAGCCGGATGCTCCAGGGATGCCCGGCGTTGACGTACTGCAATATGCCCGTCAGCTGCTTGCGCCCCGCAGACCCCGCAAGCCACAGGACGACGACGACAGTTCTCTTCTTTGCCCTTCGTTTCATGGGGCAAAGTATACCATATTTCACATTGTCTTGATTCGATAGTGATTTTGTGCTTAAACCAATATGCAATTTTGAGCGCGCACAGGACAGGTTATGCTATAATTCCCGCACAGGCACATGGCGTGTGCTTATTGAACTCAACGCAAATCAAACGAACGAAGGAGAACATGATGGTGCGCCAAGCAAGCTTGGCTGAACTTGTAGAATGAAAGGAATCTACTCAGTAAGGATAATGGCATACTGAC